>NZ_JALBGB010000031.1:0-38991 GCF_022631395.1 Calidifontimicrobium sp. SYSU G02091 | reverse complement strand
CGGTACGTCGCAAGCGCCGACCGACCGCCATCGTGGATAACCCTGCATCACCTCACTTCGCAAGCTGAAGGGAGGGTAGTCCAGTGAGCGCAGCAGCGACCGTCGAGGTGCAGCCCGAGTGGGTGCACCTGCAGTACCGGCAGGCGCAGGCCTTCCGCGAGGTCTACGGCTTCGCCGGCCAGCAGGGCGTCGTGCACCTGGAAGGGGTGCGCTACGTGCCCCGCGGCCGGCCGTCGCGCACGCTGCTGATCTACATGCACCCGGCAAGCACGCTGCAGCTGCTGCCGATGCCGCGCGCGATGGCGCAGCGCGGCTTCCACGTGCTGTGCGCCGGCAGCCGCTACGCGCGCAACGACAGCGCGCTGATCATGGAGAACGTCGTCGTCGACCTCGGCGCCTATGTGCGCCACGCGAAGGAGGTCTGGGGCTACGAGAAGGTCGTGCTCGTGGGCTGGTCGGGCGGCGGGTCGCTGGCGCTGTTCTACCAGTCGCAGGCCGAGCGCCCGAGCGTGACGCACACGCCGGCGGGCGACCCGTGCTCGATCGTCGAGGCCGGGCTGCTGCCGGCCGACGGCTTCATCCTGCAGGCCGCGCACGTCTCGCGCGCCGAGGTCCTGGCCGACTGGATCGACCCCAGCGTGCTCGACGAGAACGACCCCGACCGGCGCGACCCCGAGCTCGACCTCTACCATCCGGACCGCAAGCCGCCGTACGACGACGCCTTCATCGCGCGCTTCCGTGCCGCGCAGCGCGAGCGCATCCGCCGCCGTACCGACTGGGTGCGCGACGTGCTCGACACGCTGCGGCGCCGCGACGGGCTCGAGAAGGAACGCGGCTTCGTCACGCACCGCACGATGGCCGAGCCGCGCTTCCTCGACGCGCGGCTCGACCCCAACGACCGCCCGATCGGCACCTGCTTCCTCGGCGATCCCGAGACGGTCAACAGCGGCCCGGTCGGGCTGGCGCGCTTCTCGACGCTGCGTGCGTGGCTGTCGCAGTGGTCGCCGCTGACGAACGCACACGGCGAGCGCTGCGCCAGGGACATCTCGGTGCCGCTGCTCGCGATCGAGCACAGCGCCGACGACGCCGTGCCGCAGCCGCACACGCAGCGCGTGTTCGACGCCGCGGGCAGCCGCGACAAGACGATGACCGTGCTGCGCGGCGCGACGCACTACTTCGTCGGCCAGCCCGAGCTGCTCGCGCAGGCCGTCGACCTGTGCGCAGGCTGGATGGCCGAGCGCGGCCTGGCCGAGCCGTGAGGCACGCCGCCGCAGGGCGATGAGCGCCGAACGCCGCCGCCGCTTCGCCGAACGCATCCGCCACGGTGGCGGCCTCGTCGTCGCGCCGGGCGTCTACGACGGTGTCTCGGCACGCCTGGCCGAGCGCTGCGGGTTCGAGGCGCTGTACATGACGGGCTACGGCACCGTCGCGTCGCACCTCGGCCTGCCCGACGCGGGGCTCGCGACCTACACCGATATGGTCTCGCGCGTGGCGCAAATCGCGGCACTGACGACGACGCCGCTGGTGGCCGACGGCGACACCGGCTACGGCGGTCTGCTCAACGTGCGGCACACGGTGCGCGGCTACGAGGCCGCCGGCGCCGCGGCCATCCAGATCGAGGACCAGGAGTTCCCGAAAAAGTGCGGCCACATGCTGGGCCGGCGCGTCGTGCCCACCGAGGACATGGTGGCCAAGATCCGCGTCGCGGTCGACGCGCGCCGAGACCCCGACTTCCTCGTCATCGCGCGCACCGACGCGCGCACGACGCTCGGCCTCGACGAGGCGCTGCGCCGCGCCGAGGCCTACGCGCGCGCCGGCGCCGACCTGCTGTTCGTCGAGTCGCCCGAGTCGATCGACGAGATGCAGCGCATCGGCCGCACGCTCGGCGTGCCGCTGGTCGCGAACATGGTCGACGGTGGGCGCACGCCGGTGTTGCCGGCAGCGACGCTGCAGGCGCTGGGCTACCGGCTCGCGATCTTTCCCGTCACCGGGCTGCTCGCCGCCGCGGCGGCGCTCGACGCGGTGTACCGCGGGCTCAAGGCGCACGGCTCGACCGACGGTCTCGCGACACCGCTGTACCCGTTCAAGGACTTCGGCACGCTGATGGGCTTCGACGACGTCGCCGCGTTCGACCGCGCCTACCGCGGGATCGAGGGCGGCTTCGACGACGGCGCGGGCGGCTGACCGCCGGCGCCGAGCGAGCGCCGGAACACGAGCGGCTTGCCGCCATGGCGGCGCTTGCACATCCAGTGCGCCAGCGCGGCGTCCATCACGTCGGCGTGGCCGGGGAACCAGCGCGCGAGCTCGTCGGCGAGCCGGCGGCACGTCGCGGTGTCGCCGCGCGAGAGCAGCACCTCGACCTGCGCGACCGACGCGAGCACCGCAGCGTGCTCGCCGACGTGGCACTCGCGCGCCGGGAAGCCGGTGGCGGTCATCCACTCGTCTTCCTGCGCGAAGTGCGACTGCAGGTGCGCCCTGACGGCGGCCAGCCGCGCGGGCAGCTCGGCGTCGGGCGCCGCCTGCAGCGCCGCGACGACGTCGACGAACTCGGCGTGGCAGCGGTCCATCGGCGCGAAGCCGAGCAGCAGCGCGTCGCTCCAGCGCAGTGGCGCCTCGGTGGCTCCGGCGGGCAGGGGGGCGGTCGTCACTTCAGGAGCAGCAGCACGGCCAGCAGTGTCAGGAACGCGAGCAGGATACGGCGAAACAGCGTCTCGTCGAGGTGGCGGCGCACCGCGCGGCCGAGCCACAGGCCGGCGGCCATCGGCGCGAGGGCCAGCGTCGACAGCGGCAGTTCGGGCGCGCCGATGCGCCCGTGCAGCGCCATCGTGCCATACAGCGGCAGCGCGCCAGCGAGGTAGATCACGCTGATGCTGCCGACGAACTCGTCGCGCTTGAGCCGCAGTGCGACGAGGTAGGTGATGACGACCGGCCCCATCAGGGCCGACACGCCGCCGAGCAGCCCCGACAGCAGCCCCACGCCGATGCCGACGGCGCGTTCGCGCGCGGGATCGACGTGCAGCGTCGGACGCAGCGCCATCAGCACGACGGCCAGCAGCACCGCGAGCGCGACCAGGTTCGCCAGCTGCGCCGGCGCCAGTGCGAGTGTCAGCCGCACCGTGACGGCGGTGGCGACGAACTGCGCGGCGATCAGCGCGCCGAAGCGGCGCAGCGTGTGCACGGGTCGTGCGCCCTCGGCCGCCTGTAGCAGGTTCGACAGCAGCACCGGGATCGCCAGCAGCGCGATGGCCTGCACGGTGGGGATGCCGAGCGACAGCAGCGGCATCGCCACCAGCGGCAGCCCGACGCCGAGCGCGCCCTTGACGCTGCCGCCGGCGACGAACGCCAGCGCGAACAGCAGCCACGGGAAGGCGGCCGGGAGCAGGTCGGCCGTCAACGGGGGCGACCGTCGATCCGGCGTCGCAGGCGTGGCGCCGGCCTCACTCGGCCTTCAGGTCGGCGACCTTGGCCGCGCGTGCCATGCGCTCGTTCTCGCCGGCGATCACGCGGCCGTACTCGGCCGGGCCGGCACCGACCGGCTCGATGACGGCCGTCTCGAAGGTCTTGACCAGCTCCGGGTCCTTGACCACCTCGGCGATCTCGCGCGCGATGCGATCGATCGCCGGCTGCGGTGTGCCGGCTGCGGCCATCACGCCGATGACGACCGCGAAGTCGAAGCCCGGCACCGTCTCGGCGATCGCCGGCACGTCGGGCGCCTGCGGCGAGCGCCGGGGCGCGTTGCTGGCCAGCAGTCGCACCTGGTTGGCCTTCACGAAGCCCAGCATCGACGGCAGCGCCGCGACCGAGAAGTCGACCTGGCCGCCGACCAGCGCCGGCGTCGACTGGCCCGAGCCGCGGAACGGGATGTGGCGGATCTTCAGGTCCAGTGCGGCTTTCAGCGCCTCCATCGTCAGATGGTGCGTGCTGCCGATGCCCGACGAGCCGTAGGTGAACTCGTCGGGCTTGGACTTCACGAGCGCGACGAACTCGGCGAAGTTGCTGACGCCGGTCTTCGGGTGCGCGACGACGTACAGCGGCGAGCGCGCGATCAGCGACACCGGCAGGATGTCCCGGCCGACCTGATAAGGCACCGACTTGTTGACCAGCGGCGTGATCGACAGCATCGAGCCGTCGGAGACGATGAACGAGTGGCCGTCGGACGGCGTGCTCTGCATCAGCGCCTGGTACGCGACGACGCCGTTGCCGCCGGGCTTGTTGTCGACGACGACCTCGTGGCCGAGGCGCGCGGTGAGCCGGTGCGCGACCGCGCGCGCGACCGTGTCGGGCAGTCCACCGGGCGCGTACGGCACGATGAACTTCACCTGCTTGGTCGGGTAGGTGGTCTGCGCCGTGACGAGCCAGGGCGTGGTGGCCAGCGCGAGCACGATGAGGGCGAGAAATCGGCGGTGCATCGGTGTCTCCTCTTGGGGTGGGGCGGGTGCGCTTGCTTTTTATTAGAGACCTAAGACAATCATCTTTCCGGCCGCACCGAGACCTGTCAACGCGGCAAACCCTTGGCGCGAAGGTGCGCCGCTTGCCCAGCGATGTCCACGCCTTCACAGATGCTGCGACTCGTCGTCGCGCGTGCCGAACCCGCGGCGCGCGGCATCCGCCGCTTCGAGTTGCGCGACCCGCACGGCGGTGAACTGCCGCCGTTCACCGCTGGTGCGCACATCGCCGTGCGTACGCCGTGCGGCGCGATGCGCCAGTACTCGCTCGCCAACGATCCGGCCGAGCGCGACCGGTACGTCATCGCCGTCAAGCGCGAGGACGCGGGGCGGGGCGGCTCGCGCAGCCTCGTCGACGGCGTGCAAGCCGGCGACCGGCTCGACATCGGCGCACCCGAGAACCGCTTCGCGCTCGATGCGCGCGCGCGCAGCGTGTTGCTGATTGCCGGCGGCATCGGTATCACGCCGATGATGGCGATGCTGGCCGAGCTCGCGGCCGACGGCACGAGGCCGTTCCAGCTGGTCTACCTGACGCGCGACGCCGAGGGCACAGCCTTCCTCGACGAGCTGCGCCGGCCCGAGTGGGCGCCGAACGTCGTCGTCCACCACGACGGTGGCGACCCGGCGCGCGCGTTCGACCTGTGGCCGCTGCTCGAGAAACCGGGCAGCGCGAGCGGCCGCCACGTCTACTGCTGCGGTCCGAAGGGGTTGATGGACGCCGTGCGCGTCATGACCGGTCACTGGCCGGCCAGCGCGGTGCATTTCGAGAGTTTCGCGGCGGACACCGCAGCGCACGCCGACGACGTGCCGTTCGAGGTCGTGCTCGCGAGAAGCGGTCTTGCGCTGGAGGTGCCCGTGGGTCGCTCGATCCTCGAAGTCGCCCGCGCGCACGGCGTGAGCGTGCCCAGCTCGTGCGAGAGCGGTACCTGCGGTTCTTGCAAGACGCGTCTGCTCGCAGGCGAGGCCGACCACCGCGACCTCGT
Source organism: Calidifontimicrobium sp. SYSU G02091 (assembly GCF_022631395.1). Lineage (NCBI taxonomy): Bacteria > Pseudomonadati > Pseudomonadota > Betaproteobacteria > Burkholderiales > Sphaerotilaceae > Azohydromonas > Calidifontimicrobium sp. SYSU G02091. The sequence goes on along the minus strand of NZ_JALBGB010000031.1, from coordinate 33,563 downwards.
GCTGCTCGACGGCGAGAAGGCCGATCACGTCATGGTGTGCGTCTCCCGCGCGAAGGGCGCGCGGCTGGTGGTGGACCTGTGACGGCGCCCGCCGCGTCGGCGCAGCCGCTGCGGCTGGGCGTGCTCGGGCTCGGCCGCGCGTTCACGCTGATGGTGCCCACGTTCGAGCGCGACGCGCGCGTGCGACTCGTCGCCGCGTTCGACCCGCGCGAGGGTGCGCGCACCGCGTTCGCGGCTGCATTCGGCGGCGTCGCGCACGACAGCGCCGCCGCGGTGTGCGCCGATCCGCGGGTCGAGTGGGTCTACGTCGCGACGCCGCACGAGCTGCACGCCGAGCACGTGCAATTGGCTGCGGCGCACGGCAAGCACGTGATGGTCGAGAAGCCGATGGCGCTCACATTGGCCGACTGCGACGCGATGATCGGCGCCTGCGAGCGTGCCGGCGTGCACCTCGTCGTCGGCCACAGCCACAGTCACGACGCGCCGGTACGGCTGGCGCGGGCGCTGATCGACGCCGGGCGTATCGGCACGGTGCGCATGGTGCACGCGATGCAGTACACCGATTTCCTGTATCGGCCGCGCCGTCCCGAGGAGCTCGACACCGCGCGCGGGGGTGGTGTCGTTCACAGCCAGGCTGCGCACCAGATCGACGTCGTGCGCCTGCTCGCCGGCGGACTCGTTCGCAGCGTGCGCGCGGTGTGCGGGCGCTGGGATCCGGCGCGGCCGACCGAGGGTGCGTACACCGCGCTGCTGACGTTCGAGGGGGGCGCGTTCGCCAGCGTCACGTACAACGGCTATGGCTTCTACGACACCGACGCGCTGATGGACGGCATCGGCGAACTCGGTCAGCTGAAGGCGCCCGACACCCATGCCCGCACGCGCGCCCGTCTGGCTGCAGCGGGCGACGAGGCGCAGGAGGCCGCGATGAAGGCCGAGCGCAACTTCGGCGGCCGTCTGTACCCGGGAACACCGTCGCAGTCGCCGCCGGCATGGCAGCACTTCGGACCGGTCGTCGTCAGTGGCGAGCGCGGTGACCTGCGGCTGACGCCCACCGGCGTGCAGCTGTTCGATGTGGCGGGTCCGGGCTTCGTCGCCGCCCCGCCGCCGCGGGTGCCGCGCAGCGAGGTGATCGACGAGCTGTGGGCCGTGGCGCGCGAAGGCCGGCGTGCACGCCACGACGGGCGCTGGTCGCGCGCGACGGTCGAGGTGTGCCTGGCGCTGCTCGAGAGCGACCGCCTCGGCCGCGAACTGACGATGCGGCTGCAGGTGCCTTTGCCGGATGCCGCCGCATGAATGCACCGTGCCGTCTTGCGGTGACCGGTGTCGGGTGTGCAGCGCGCAGGGGCAAGCGGTGACCCAGCGTCGCGACACACGCAGGCTGCTGCACCACTGGCGCGAGGCCGTGCCCAACGACCGGCTGGCGCACCTGATTCGCGACGTCGCGCGCGCGCAGATGCGTGCGCTGCAGCAGCGTCTGTCGCGTCACGGCGTTTCCTTCGGCCACTGGACGTTCCTGCGCATCCTCTGGATCCACGACGGGCTGACACAGCGCGAGCTCAGCGAACTGGCCGGCGTGATGGAGCCCACGGCGTTCAGTGCGCTGAAGGCGATGGAGGCGCAGGGGCTGGTCGAGCGCCGCCGTCTGCCGGGCAACCGCAAGAACGTCCACGTGTTCCTGACCGCAGCCGGTCGTGCGCTCGAGCAACGGCTCGTCCCGCTGGCCGAGGAGGTCAACCGTGTCAGCGTCGAGGGCATCTCTGCCAAGACGGTGGCCAGCGTTCGCCGCTGTCTGCTGGCGATGATCGAGAATCTGGCGGCCGACGAGGCGGCTCAGGACAGCGACGGCAAAGCCTAGGAGCTGCGTTGGCGCCCGGCCGACGTTCAGATCGCGTAGGTCTCGTACGTCGACGGGTGGAACATCTCGTCGACCGACAGGCGCCGCACCGAGAGTCCTTGCGCGTGGTGGTGACGCAGGAACGTGTCGAGCGTCGTGCGGTTGGCCGGCACGCCGTACGACCAGAAATCCTCGCCCAGCGTCTCGCGCGCGGCCTTGAGCTGTTCCTCGACGAACGGCAGCGTGACCTTGGTGGCCGACGTGTCGCTCAGCGCCTCGAGCGCCAGCGCCTTCGCCTGCGAGAAGGCCTTGAATATTGCGACCGGCAGCCACGGGTGTCGGGCCGCCAGCGTCTTGCGCACGCCCACGACGTGCATGATCGGAAAGATGCCGGTGCGCCGGTAGTAGTCCTTCGCTGCGGCGGTGGGGTCGTCGAACAGCCAGCCGACGTTCGGGTTGGCCAGTGCGCTCGCGCTCGGCGGGCGCGGTGCGATGAAGCCGTCGATCTCGCCGCGGTCGAGCATCTCGGAGATCGTCACGCCGGCCGGCGCGTTCTCGATCGACACGCCCGGGGACAGCGCGAGCGGGATCTTCTCGGGCCGCCCCGGCGTCTCGATGCCGCCGCGCACCCAGCGCACGTCCTGTGGCGCCACGCCGTGGTCGTCGTGCAGGATCGCCCGCGCCCAGACGTTGGCGCTGAGCTGGTACTCGGGCAGGCCGACGCGCCGGCCCTTGAGATCCTCGGGCCGTTTGACGCGGTCCTTGCGCACGTAGATCGCGGTGTGCCGGAATGCGCGCGACAGGAACACCGGCACGGCGATGTAGGGGCAGTCGCCGCGCGCCGTCGCGACCGCGTAGCTCGACAGCGAGAGCTCCGAAACGTCGAAGTCCTGCGTGCGCATCGCGCGGAAGAACATCTCCTCCGGGACCAGCGTCATGTAGACCGGGTCGACGCCGTCGATCTGCACACGCCCGTCGAGCAGTGCGCGCGTGCGGTCGTAGTCGCCCATCGCGACCGAGAGCGTGAGCCTGCTCATCGCGCACCGCCGCCCGCGGTCCCCACCGAATACGATGGCTCGAGCTGCGGCCGCTCGACGCCGTCGGCCCAGACATAGGTGGTCTCGAACGCACGCCAGTCGGTCGTCTTCGGCACGATGGCCTGGAACGCGCACACGTCGCGCGGGATCGCCCGTTCGCCGGTGCCGATCGCCGGCGCGCCGGCGTCGAATGCGCGCACCGCGTCGAGCATCTGGCGGCGGAACTCGACGATCGCGAGGTCGCTCGCGCCGAGGCGCTCGTGCGTGCGGTCGGCGATCGGGCCCATCGAGACCCACATCGCGACGTCCTGGTTCGGGAAGCCGCTGATGCCGGTGAAGTTGCCCGCCTTCATCGCCTGGCGGTCCTGCCAGAAGCGGTTGTCCTCGTTGCGCAGCGGACGGTACCGGGCGTCGAGGTCGACGCCCACAGTCTGGTGCAGGAACTTGCGCCAGGTCTCGGTCTCCGGGGTCTGCGCCGGGTGGCCCCAGGCGATGAAGTAGAACGCCGTGTGCGTGTCGTCGGCCGGCACGTTGACGTTGGCGACGTTGTACAGGTTGTTCGGCGGGATCAGCACCGTCGACGGCGCAACGAACACCGTCGAGCGCACGTAGTCGTGCGTGGCAGCGTTCTGGATCGGCCGGCGGATCGCGGCGTAGCGGAACCCGTAGGGCGTGGGCTGCACCTGCAGCCGTGGCGCTTTGTCGGTCGACGGTCGCAGCCACAACTGCGAGGTGGCCTTGGCGCCGTCAACGCGCGCGGGCACCATGTCCGACGAGTGCAGGCTCGAGCTGTGCGCCGAGTCGATGGCGCCCTCCAGGATCTGCGCCCAGTTGCACGGCAGCAGCACCTTGGCGATGCTGACGCGCACCTCGGCGGTCGGCGCCCATGGCGGCGGGACAAACTCCGGCACCGCGTCGGCGGGGCCGAACCAGCCCCACACGACGCCGCCCCACTCGCGCACCGGGTAGGCCTTGTGCTTGACCTTGTCGATCAGGCCGCTGGATGCCGGCTCCGACACCATCTCGAGCACGTTGCCGGCGATGTCCATCTTCCAGCCGTGGTACAGGCAGCGCAGCCCGCCTTCCTCGTTGCGCCCGTAGACCAGCGAGGCGCGCCGGTGCGGGCATTTCTCGTCGAGCACGCCGACGCGGCCGTCGCTGTCACGGAACACGACCAGGTCCTCGCCGAGCACGCGCGCCTTGACCGGTGTGCCGTCGGGCTCGCTCACTTCCTCGACGAGGCACACCGGCAGCCAGTGGCGGCGCATCAGCCGGCCCATCGGCGCGTTACCGACGACGCGGCACAGCAGCTCGTTGTCCTCGGCAGTCATCATCCTGCGTCTCCCCGCAGCCGCGGACGCGGCGGCCTTATCCTTAGTGATCTAAGTATAGAGAGGATGCCACTGCTGCACCAGTGTCCTGTCTCGCTGATGCGCGGATTTCACGCCGCGGTGCGGGCGCTCGAGCGGCATGCCCCCCGGCGGTCGCGTTCGCGCCTACAGCCCAGAGGCTACCCTTGCGGCTGATCGCGCCCCGTCACCGTCACGATCGATACTGTCGATGGGGCTGGTGCCTCACCCCCTCGCCACCACACCACGACTGCACGCTGCTTCCATCATGACGACCACCCTGCAAAGCCACATCGCCGGCCGCTGGCTCGGCACCGAACCCGCGCAGGCGCTCAGGAGCGCCATCGACGGCCGCGTCGTCGCGCACACGCATGCCGATGCGATCGACTTCGGCGAGGCCGTCGATCACGCGCGGCGCATCGGCGTGCCATCGCTGCTGGCGCTCGACTTCCAGCAGCGTGCGGCGCGGCTGAAGGCGCTCGCGAAGTTCCTCGCCGAGCGCAAGGAGGCGCTGTACGCGGTGTCGGCGCACACCGGCGCGACGCGCGCCGACGGTTGGATTGACATCGAGGGCGGCATCGGCACGCTGTTCGCGTACGCCGGCATCGGCGGCAACGACCTGCCGTCGGGCAACCTGCTGCACGAAGGGCCGGCGGTACCGCTGGGCAAGGGCGGCGGCTTTGCCGGCACGCACGTGCTGGTGCCGCGCGGCGGCGTCGCGGTGCACGTCAACGCGTTCAACTTTCCGGTCTGGGGGCTGCTCGAGAAGTTCGCGCCGAGCTTCCTCGCCGGCATGCCGTGCATCGGCAAGCCCGCCACCGCAACCAGCTACCTGACCGAGGCGCTGGTGCGGCTGATCGACGAGTCGGGGCTGCTGCCCGAGGGTGCGCTGCAGCTCGTGATCGGCGGCGTCGGCGACCTGTTCGACCGCCTCGACGGGCGTGACGTCGTCACCTTCACCGGCAGCGCCGACACCGCGGCGAAGCTGCGCGTGCACCCGAACCTGGTGCGCCAGAGCGTTCCGTTCAACGCCGAGGCTGACAGCCTGAACTGCGCGATCCTCGCGCCCGACGTGAACCCCGACGACGAAGAGTTCGACCTCTTCGTCAAGGAAGTCGCGCGCGAGATGACGGTCAAGGCGGGGCAGAAGTGCACCGCGATCCGCCGCGCGATCGTGCCGCGGCGCCACCTCGACGCGGTCGCGCAGGCGCTCAAGGCTCGGCTGGCCAAGACGGTGGTCGGCGACCCGGCGGTCGAGGGCGTGAAGATGGGCGCGCTCGCGTCGCACGCGCAGGTGGCCGACGTCGCCGCGAAGGTCGCGCGGCTGCGCGAGGCCGCCGAGGTGGTCTACGACGGCGGGCCGGGCTTCGCACCGCTCGGCGAGGGCACGGCCCACGGCGCGTTCTTCGCGCCGACGCTGCTCGCGTGCGCGAAGCCGTTCGACGCCGCCGTCGTGCACGAGGTCGAAGCGTTCGGGCCGGTGAGCACGCTGATGCCGTACGACGCCGACTCGTCCGGGATCGACGAGGCGCTCGCGCTCGCCGCGAAGGGGCAGGGCAGCCTGGTCGGCACGCTCGTCACGCGCGATCCGGCGATCGCCGCGAAGGCGGTGCCGGTGGCCGCGGCGCTGCACGGGCGCTGGCTCGTGCTCGACCGCGAGGCGGCGAAGGAGTCGACCGGCCACGGCTCGCCGCTGCCGCCGCTCAAGCACGGCGGGCCGGGGCGCGCCGGCGGCGGCGAGGAGCTCGGTGGCGTGCGCGCCGTCAAGCACTACCTGCAGCGCTGCGCGGTGCAGGGCTCGCCCACGATGCTCGCCGCCGTCACCGGCGAGCACGTGCGCGGTGCCAAGGTGCGCGAGGGCGACGTGCACCCGTTCCGCAAGCACTTCGAGGACCTGCGCATCGGCGACTCGCTGCTGACGCACCGGCGCACCGTGACCGAGGCCGACATCGTCGCCTTCGGCGGCATCTCGGGCGACTACTTCTACATGCACTTCGACGAGATCGCCGCGAAGGACAGCCCGTTCGGCAAGCGCATCGCGCACGGCTACTTCGTGCTGTCGGCGGCGGCGGGGCTGTTCGTCTCGCCGGCGCCGGGCCCGGTGCTCGCGAACTACGGCCTGGACACGCTGCGCTTCGTCAAGCCGGTGGGCATCGGCGACACGATCCAGGCGCGGCTGACCTGCAAGCGCAAGACCGATCGCGGCCGCACCGACGCGAAGGGTGTCGGCCAGGGCGTCGTCGCGTGGGACGTCGAGGTGACGAACCAGGCCGGCGAGATCGTGGCCAGCTACGACATCCTGACGCTGGTGGCCAAGCGCGGCGGCAACTGACGGCGTTTCGGCCGTCGTTTCGGCGCCGTCGCAGCGCAGTGCCCCGCTACAGTGGGGCGATGCCTGCGACGGCCCGTGCATCGCGACCGACACCCTCGACCGGGAGCCGACCGATGGAGCGTGCCAAGCCGTGGTGGCGCCGCTTCGAGCGGAGGCGGCTGCCGGTGCTGCTGCTCGCGCCGTGGAAGCTGTGGCGGCACCCGGACACGCCGTGGGCGCCGAAGCTCGTCGCGGTCGTCGTGGTGGCGTATGCGCTCAGCCCGATCGACCTGATCCCCGACTTCATCCCGCTGCTCGGCCAGCTCGACGACGCGCTGCTGCTGCCGCTGGGCATCGCGCTGGCGGTGTGGCTGACGCCCGCCGAACTGTGGCAGGCGCGGCTGCGCGAGGCCGAGGCGCACGCCGAGCGGCTTCCCCGCCTGATGGCCGGCGCGGTGGCCGTCGTCGTCGTGTGGTTGGCGCTGCTCGCGCTGCTGGGCGTCGGGCTGTGGCACCTGTTCGCGAAGGGATCGCCATGAGCGTGTCCATCGGTTCGCTCGCCGCGATGCTGCTGGCGCTGGCCGCCGGCGTGCTCGCGAGCGCCGCGCCGGCGCGCGCGGCCACCGAGATCACCGGCACCGTCGTCCACGTCATCGATGGCGACAGCGTCAGCTTCGTGCCGGCGACAGGCGGCGAGCCGATCGCGGTGCGGCTGCACGGCATCGACGCGCCCGAGATCTGCCAGCCCTGGGGCCCGCAGGCGCGTGACGCCCTCGCCGAGCACGTGCGGGGGCACACGCTGCGCCTCGTCGTGCAGGGCCGCGATGAGCACGGCCGCACGCTGGGCAGGCTGCTGCGCGGCGACCTCGACATTGGTGAGCGGTTGGTGCGCGACGGCCACGCGTGGAGCTACCGCTACAAGCACGACCGCGGCCCCTTCGTCGCGCAGGAGCGCATGGCGCAGGCGCTCAAGCGCGGACTGCACGCTGACGCCAGCGCCTTGATGCCGCGCGAGTTCCGCCGCCGTCACGGGCCGTGCCAGGGCGCGGTCCAAGGGCCAGTCACGCCGGTTACCGCCGGTGCTGCGCCGGCGACCTTGGCGGCGACGGCGCCACGCGCCGCGACCACGACGACGGGCACGGTGCTGTCGCTGCGCAGCGACGCACGCCGCTGCGACGGCCGCACGCAGTGCAGCCAGATGACGTCGTGCGAGGAAGCGACCTGGTTCCTGCGCCATTGCCCGGGCACACAGATGGACGGTGACGGCGACGGCATCCCGTGTGAGCGGCAGTGGTGCGCACGCTGAACGCCCCGGTCCGCGCCCGGCCGGCCGACGCAGCGCCGACGGCCTGACCGCCCCCTCGACGAGGGGGTCGCCGCGCGTGACAAATTACCACCGGTGCCGGTCGCGCCCGGCGCGTCCCGTCGGCTGCGGCCGTGACGGCGTGACAATCGCTTACACCTGCGTGTCGATGGCGCCGCCTGGGGCCATCGAGGGTGACTGGAACCGGGTCCGAGTCATGGCGTTCGCTTTCTTTCGTCGATCCAACGAATCGCGTGCCGCGCGCGAGGCGCGCGAGCGCGCGGCGCAGCGCGCGGCCGCGAGCCGCGATCCCGAGCGTGACCTGAGTGCCAAGCGCGCGCCGTTGCGCCCGCAGGATCTCGCGCTCAGCGAGATCGCGCGCCGCTGGATCGAGTCGCTGCCGCCCGACGAGCGCCCGACGGCGCTCGCGGCGCAGTACCCGCGCATCGCGAACCGGATCGCGCTGTGCTGGGGCGATGCGACGCTGGTGGGCAAGGTGCTCGACGACCTGCTCGTCGACCGGCGCGGCGGCCGCCGCGGCTTTCCTGCCGCGGTGCGCCAGGAGCTGTTGCGGTTGCGCGCGATGGAGGCGCGTCAGCGCGCGCTGGCGCGCATCGAAGGCCTCGAGGTTGACGAGGTCGACAACATGCCGTGGAGCCTGCGCACGCTGGCCATCGGCGACCGCCGCCGCGACACGCTCGGCGGCGGTCTGGGCGACAGCTGAGCGCCGCACGCGCTCGGCGCGTACCTCAGGCGTCGGCCGTCGAGGGCGACGCCGCCCCTGCCCCCACGTGAGCGCGCTTCTTGCACTCGCGCACTGCGTCGAGGAAGTCCGCGAGGATCGGCCGGCCGTCGAGCTGCTCCTCGTGCAGCGTCTCGAGCGCCATGAACTCGGGGTGCCACTGCATCCCGAACACGTAGCTGGGGCCCCGCCAGCGGATCGCCTCGACGAGACCGTCGGGCACCGCGATCGCCTCGGCCACCAGGTTGCGGCCGAGGTCCTTGACGGCCTGGTGGTGGATCGAGTTGATCGCCGCCTGCAGCGTGCCGGGGTACAGCTGCGCGAGTCGCGTGCCCTGCACCAGGTTGACCGCGTGCAGGCGGCGCTCGTACAGCTCGGCGTCGTGGTGCGCGATGGCCTGCGGCAGCTGGGTGGCGATGTCCTGGTACAGCGTGCCGCCGAACGCGACGTTGATCAGCTGGTGGCCGCGGCAGATGCCCAGCACCGGCTTGCCGGCCTCGATGAAGGCCTCGAGCAGCTGCATCTCGTAGCGGTCGCGCACGCGGTCGCCCTGCCAGCGCGGGTCGATCGGCGTCTCGCCGTAGGTCTCGGGCGCGATGTCGTTGCCGCCTTGCAGCACGAGGCCGTCGAGCATGTCGGCGTAGCGGCGCAGGCTGATGTCGCGCCGCTTGACGATGCTGTCGGCGTCCACCGCCGGGATCATCACCGCGAGCACGTGGCGCGACATGATCCAGTGCGCGACCGACTGCTCGAGGTAGTGCAGCGTCTTCGTGAACACGCCGCCGATGTCGAGCACCGGCGCGGCCGGGTAGTAGATGCGTGCGGAGATCCCGATCAGCAGCGGGGTCGTGTCGGACATGGCGTGCGTGGCGGCAGTCGGGGCGGCCCGGGCCAATGTATCAGCCGCGGCGCATCAGCGTGCTCTTGCCGAACAGGCTCTCGATCAGGTCGACCGCCAGCACGGCGGTGCGGTTGCGCACGTCGAGCGCCGGGTTGAGCTCCATCACGTCGAGGCTGGCCAGGCGGCCGGTGTCGGCGATCATCTCCATGCACAGCTGTGCCTCGCGGTACGTCGGCCCGCCGGGCACCGTCGTGCCGACGCCGGGGGCGATCTCGGGGTCGAGGAAGTCGACGTCGAAGCTCACGTGCAGGTGCGTGTTGGCGTCGAGCGTGGCCAGCGCGAGCTCCATCGCGTGGCGCATGCCGTGCTCGTCGATGTAGCGCATGTCGAACACTTCGAGCCCGGCCTCGTGCACGAAGCGCTTCTCGCCGGGGTCGACGCTGCGGATGCCGATCTGGCGGATCTGCCGCGGCAGCAGCGCCGGCGCGGCGCCGGCGATCTCGACGAGCGCGCGCGGGCCGTGCCCGCACAGCACCGCCACCGGCATGCCGTGCAGGTTGCCGCTCGGCGTCAGCACGCTCGTGTTGAAGTCGGCGTGCGCGTCGAGCCACAGCACGCGCAGCTTCTTGCCCGCCTCGCGGCAGTGGCGCGCCACCGCGCCGATGCTGCCGATGGCCAGGCTGTGATCGCCGCCGAGCACGATGGGCATGCGCGCGGCCTGCAGCTCGGCGTGCACGGCGTCGTGAACCGCGTGGCACCACGCGGTGACCTCGTCGAGGTGGCGGTAACCGTCGACGGCGGGCCGCCACGGGTTCGTCGGCCCGGCGAGGTTGCCGCGGTCGACGACGTCGACGCCATGCGCCTCGAGCGCGGCCACGAGGCCCGCCACACGCAGCGCCTCGGGTCCCATGCTCGCGCCGCGCGCACCGGCACCGACGTCGGTCGGCGCACCGATCAGGCTGACGTGGCGCTGCGCGGTCATCCGGTCAGATGTCGACGGCGAACTCGCCGGTGACGGTCGGCGCCGCGTCGAAGCCGTATTCGCCGGCCAGCACCTCCCACGCCTGCTCGGCGGTCTCGACGTAGTGGAACAGGTGCTTGTCCTTCGCGTCGATCATGCCGGTGTCGACGAGGTGGTCGAAGTCGATCAGCCGCTCCCAGAAGTCGCGCCCGAACAGCAGGATCGGGCGGCGGCGGATCTTGCCCGTCTGCTGCAGCGTCATCACCTCGAACAGCTCGTCGAGCGTGCCGAAGCCGCCGGGGAAGCACACCAGCGCGATGCTGCGGATCAGGAAGTGCATCTTGCGCATCGCGAAGTAGTGGAACTGGAAGCACAGCTGCGGCGTGATGTACGGGTTGGGCGCCTGCTCGTGCGGCAGCACGATGTTCAGCCCGATGCTCTTGCCGTCGACGTCGTGCGCGCCGCGGTTGCCGGCTTCCATGATCCCGGGGCCGCCGCCGGTGCACACGTAGATCGGCGTGTCGAGGTCGCGCGAGCGCAGCGTGACGAGCGCGGCGAAGCGGCGCGCCTCGTCGTAGTAGCGGCTCATCGCGAGCGCCTTCTCGGCGCGCGCGACCGCCTGCGCGTCGCCCGCAGCGCGTGCGGCGTCGAGGCGGCGCTGCGCCTCGTCGGGCGGCAGGATGCGCGCGCTGCCGAAGATCACGATCGTCGACGTGATGCCCTGTTCCTTCTGCACCATCTCGGGCTTGAGCAGCTCGAGCTGCATGCGCACCGGGCGCAGTTCCTCGCGCAGCAGGAACTCGGTGTCGGTGAAGGCGAGGCGGTAGGCGCTGTCGGGGCCGGCGTAGCGCTCGGCCGCCGGCACGGCGTGCGCATCCTCCTGCGCGCTGGGGAAGTTGCGGGCGGTCAGTTCGGCGCGCTTGGTGTCCATCGTCGGGGTTCGTTCGGGCGGAAGGCGTGTCAGCGGTTGCGGCCGGCGCACACCGGACACTGCGGCTGGCGGGGCATGCGGATCTCGGTCCACTCCATCGTGCGCGCGTCGAGCATCTGCAGCCGCCCGGCCAGCGAGCGGCCGACGCCGGCGAGCAGCTTCAGCGCCTCGGCGGCCTGCACGCTGCCGACGATGCCCACCAGCGGTGCGAACACGCCCATCGTCGCGCAGCGCACCTCCTCGAACGTCGCGTCGGGCGGGAACACGCATGCATAGCAAGGGCTGGCGGCGTCGCGCACGTCGTAGACCGAGAGCTGGCCGTCGAAGCCGATCGCAGCGCCGGCCACCAGCGGCTTGCGGTGCGCGACACAGGCGGCGTTGACGGCTTGGCGCGTCGCGAAGTTGTCGCTGCAGTCGAGGACGACGTCGGCGTCGCGCACGAGCGCGTCGAGCGCAGCGGCGTCGGCGCGCTGCACGATCGCCGTCACGGCGACGTCGGGGTTGATCGCGGCGATGCTGCGCTTGGCCGACTCGGCCTTGGGCATGCCCACGCGCGCGAGGTCGTGCGCGATCTGGCGCTGCAGGTTGGTCACGTCGACGGTGTCGTGGTCGACGATCGTCAGCCGGCCGACGCCGGCGGTGCCCAGGTACAGCGCCACCGGCGAGCCCAGGCCGCCGGCGCCGATCACGAGCGCATGCGCGTCGAGCAGGCGCTGCTGGCCGTCGACGCCGATCTCGTCGAGCAGGATGTGGCGCGAATAGCGCAGCAGCTGGTCGTCGGTCATGGCAAAGGACGGATGGCGAATGAAATCGGGGCGCCCTCGGCGCCCCTCATTCTTCATGCCAGGCGCGGCAGGCGGTCGTCCATCACTTGCCGCCGGGAGCTTCGGCCTTGCGCTCGGCCATCGTCTTGCTCGTCGTCACCGGCTGGCCCTTGAGGTGGTTGAGCGCCTGGATCAGCGGGAAGTCCTCGGCGCTGCCGAACTCGGGCAGCGGCTTCGGCGCCTCGTTGCCCTTGGCGGCCTGCTCCTCGAGCTTCTTGCGTGCCTCTTCGCGCGCCTTCTCGCGCGCCGGGTCCTTCTCGTCGGCGCCGTTCATCAGGTGGCGCTCGTAGTCGGCCTCGCGCAGGCGCAGCGCCGAGAACACGTTGCCTTCGGGCGTCTCGTCGATCCACAGGTCGGGCACGATGCCCTTGGCCTGGATCGAGCGCCCCGATGGCGTGTAGTAGCGCGCCGTCGTGATCTTCAGCGCCGTGTCGGCCGACAGCGGGCGCACCGTCTGCACCGAGCCCTTGCCGAAGGTCTGCGCGCCCATGATGGTGGCGCGCTTGTGGTCCTGCAGCGCGCCGGCGACGATCTCGCTGGCCGACGCCGAGCCCTCGTTGACGAGCACGACGAGCGGCACCTTCTTGATCGCGTCGGGCAGCCGGCGCAGCGGGTCGCCGGCGGCGCGGCGCACGTAATGTTCCGGCGTCGCGCGGTAGACGGCCTTCGAGTCGGGCACCTGGCCGTTGGTGCTGACGACGACCGCGTCGCGCGGCAGGAACGCCGCCGAGATCGCGATCGCGCCGTCGAGCAGGCCACCGCCGTTGTTGCGCAGGTCGAGCACGAGACCCTTGAGGTTCGGGTCCTGCTTGTACAGCTCCTCGACCTTGCGCACGAAGTCCTCGACCGAGTTGTCCTGGAACTGGCTCAGGCGCACCCAGCCGTAGCCCGGCTCGACCATCTTCGCGCGCACGCTCTGCGTGCGGATCTCGGCGCGCGTGATCGTGACCGGGAACGAGCGGTTCTCGGCCTTGCGGAAGATCGTCAGCACGACCTTGGTGTTGGGCTCGCCGCGCATGCGGCGCACGGCCTGGTCCATCGTCATGCCCTTGACGGGCGCGTCGTCGATGCGCGTGATCAGGTCGCCGCTCTTGATGCCGGCCTTGAACGCCGGCGAGCCCTCGATCGGCGAGACGACCTTGACGAGACCGTCTTCCATGCCGATCTCGATGCCCACGCCGACGAAGCGGCCCGTCGTGCCTTCGCGGAATTCCTTGAAGCTCTTCTTGTCGAAATACTGCGAGTGCGGGTCGAGGCCCGAGACCATGCCCGCGATCGCGTCGGTGATCAGCTTCTTCTCGTCGACCGGCTCGACATAGTCGGTCTTGATCATCCCGAACACGGCGGCGAGCTGCTGCAGCTCCTCGAGCGGCAGCGGTGCGAGCGAGTTGCGCGCGATCGCCTGCACCTGGATCGTGGTCAACGCGCCGGCGAGGGCGCCCACGGCGAGCAATCCGGCGACTTTCAGTTTGGCACCCATGGACGGCGACCTTCAGGCGAGAGTGGACAGCGTGGCCCGGCCCGCTGGCGACGGTACCGTGCCTCTTTCGAGAGGGCTGGGCGCCGATCCAGTATACGGCTGGGCGTGCTTTCGAGTGCCGCCGGGCGCGAAAGTTGCGTGACCGTGTCGGCACCGGGGACGGCGGCGCCCGCGGTCGCGCCGCTCAGGCGGCCGACGACGGCCGCGGCTCGCGTGCAAAGGTGACGACGTGGTCGGCCTCGATGCGGATGCCGATCCACTCGCCGACCTGGTGGTCGTGGTGGCTGGGCACGTGTGCCATCACGCGTTCGCCGCTCTCGAGGCGCAGCGTGTAGAGGAACTCGGCGCCGCGGAAGGCCTTGCGCTCGATGCGTGCCTTGACCGGCGACGCGTCGTCGTGCACGACGTCGTCGGCGCGCAGCAGCACGTCGCACTCGCCGCCGGGGTAGGCGCTGGGCAGCGGGCATTCCTGCATGTCGTGCAGCTCGCCCAGCGGCGTCATGACGCAGTGGCCATGCTCGCACTCGACGATGCGCGCCGGCGCGAACACGCCGTGGCCGATGAAGTCGGCGACGAAGCGCGTGGCGGGGCGGTGGTACAGCGCGTAGGCGTCGTCCCACTGCTCGAGGCGGCCGCGGTGCATCACGCCGATCACGTCGCCGACCGCGAACGCCTCGAGCTGGTCGTGCGTGACGAACAGCGCCGTCGTGCCGGTCGTCTTCAGGATCGCGCGCACGTCGTGCGCGAGCCGCTCGCGCAGGTCGACGTCCAGGCTCGAGAACGGCTCGTCGAGCAGCAGCAGCCGCGGCTGCGGCGCCAGCGCGCGCGCCAGCGCGATGCGCTGCTGCTGCCCGCCCGAGAGCTGGTGCGGCGCGCGCTGCGCCGCGTGCCCGAGGCCGACGAGGTCGAGCAGCCGCTGCACGCGCTCGCGCTGCTCGGTGCGCGGCAGGTGGCGGATGCCGAAGGCGACGTTGTCGGCCACGCTCAGGTGCGGGAACAGCGCGTAGTCCTGGAACACCATGCCGATGCGCCGCGCCTCGGGCGCGACGTGCACGCCCGCCGCCGCGTCGGCCACCGTCTCGTCGCCGATCGCGATGCGACCGCCGGCCAGCGGCTCGAGACCGGCCACCGCGCGCAGCAGCGAGGTCTTGCCGCAGCCCGACGGGCCGATCAGCACGCCGAGCTGCCCGGCGGCCAGGCCGAGGCTCACGCCCTCGACGGCCGCGCGTGCCGCCGCGCCGGGGTAGCGCACCGTGATCTGCGACAGCTCGAGGAACATGCGCCTATGATAGCCTCGCGCACGAAATGCGGATTGTTCTTATTCAGTGGCGCGACTTCGCGCCGGGCCGTTCGTGCGCGCATTGCTGACGCTGCTGTGCGCGCTGCTCGCGCTGCCGGTGCTCGGCGTGCTCGGTGCCTGGCTCGCGCTCGACGACGCCGCGTGGCGCACGCTCGCGCACCAGTTCGACACCGTGCTGCCGGGCTACGCGGCGCAGTCGCTGCTGCTTGCGGTGTGCGTGGGCGTCGGCGTCGCGGTGGTCGGGGCGGCCACCGCCGCGGCGGTGACGCTGTTCGACTTTCCCGGCCGGCGCGTCTTCGAGTGGGCGCTGCTGCTGCCGCTGGCGATGCCGGCCTACGTGCTGGCGTATGCCTACACCGACTTCCTGCAGTTCAGCGGTCCGCTGCAGACGGCGCTGCGCGAGCTCACCGGCGCGCGCGGCGCGCTGTGGCCCGACGTGCGCAGCCTGCCCGGCGCCGTCGTGCTGTTCGTGCTGTGCCTGTACCCCTACGTCTACCTGCTGACGCGCACCGCGCTCGGCGAGCGCGGCGTGCAGATGATGGAGGCCGCGCGCCTGCTCGGCGCCGGGCTGCGCCGGCGCGTGCTCGAGGTGGCGCTGCCGCTGGCGCGCCCGGCGATCGCCGCCGGCGTCGCGCTCGCGCTGATGGAGACGCTGGCCGACTACGGCGTCGGCGCGTACTTCGGGCTCACGACGTTCTCGACCGGCATCTACAAGGCATGGCTGGTGATGAACGACCGCATCGCCGCCGCGCAGCTCGCGTCGATGCTGCTCATGCTCGTTGCGCTGCTGCTGTGGGCCGAGCGGCGCGCGCAGGGGCGGCTGCGCTTCGCGACGGCACGGCCCGGCGCCGCGCAGGCCCGCGAGGCGCGGCCGGTCGCGCTGCGCGGCCGTGGCGTGGCGGCGGCGTGGGCGCTGTGCGGGCTGCCGGTGCTGCTGGGCTTCGTGCTGCCGGTGGGCGTGCTCGTGCGCATGCTGTGGCTCGAGGCGGTGCACGCCGAGGTCGGCCTGCCGCTGGCACGCTTCGCGCAGTGGGCGGCGGTGAGCTTCCAGCTCGCGGCCGTCGCCGCCGTCGCGGCGACCTCGCTCGCGCTCGCGCTGGGCTTCGTGCTGCGCACGCAAGGCGCAGGCGGCGGCGTGGGTAGCCGCGCGCTGGGCTTCGGCGCGCGCATCGTTGCGCTCGGTTACGCGGTGCCGGGTGCGGTGATCGCGGTGGGCATCCTGCTGCCGGTGGGCTGGGTGCAGGCGCGCTGGCCGCAGGCGCAGCTGCCCACGCTCGTCACCGGCACGCTGGTCGGGCTGGTCTATGCCTACCTCGTGCGCTTCTCGGCGGTGGCGCTGCAGTCGGTCGAGGCCGGCTACGCGCGCGTGCCGCGCTCGATCGACGACACCGCACGCATGCTCGGCGCGTCGCGCTGGCGGCTGCTGGCCGAACTGCACGCGCCGCTGCTGCGGCGCTCGGCGCTGGCCGCGGCACTGCTGGTGTTCGTCGACGTGATGAAGGAGCTGCCTGCGACGCTGGTGCTGCGCCCGTTCGGCGCCGACACGCTCGCCGTCGTGGCCTACAACTTCGCGCGCGACGAGCGCCTGGGCGAGGCGGCGCTGCCGTCGCTGGCGATCGTCGCGGTCGGGCTGCTGCCGGTGGTGCTGCTGTCGCGCGCGATGCGGCAGCGCTGAGGCTGGTCCCGCCGACAGGAATCGAACCTGTATTTGCCGCTTAGGAGGCGGCCGTTCTATCCATTGAACTACGGCGAGCGGGGCCGCATTGTGCCCGCCGGCGCCGGGCTCAGCGCCAGCGCCAGGTCCAGATCACGTCGAGCGCCGTGTCGGCGCCGGTCTGCGCGCGCACCGTCAGGCGCCGCGCGGCGCGGTAGATCAGCTGCCAGCTGCCGCTGGCGGCGTTGACGCCGCGCTCGTAGGCCACGTACCAGCGGCGGCTGAGCTGCTTGCCCACCGTGACGACGGTCTCGCGCACCGTCCCGTTCTCGGTCTGCGCGACCGACAACTCGTCGATGCCCAGCGCGCGCATCAGCGTCGTGTTCGGCCCTTCGCCTTCGCCGGCCAGCAGCGCGAGCGCGACGCTTTGCAGCAGGGCGACGTCGGCGCGCCCGAGGCCGCTGGGCTCGCGCCCGAGCAGCAGCCACGACAGCTTGTCGACGTCGGGCATCGCCGGGTCGCTGTACAGCCGCACGCGCGGCGCCTGCGCGGTGCCGCCGATCTCGACACCGACCTCGACGTCGAGGTTCGGGCGCACCGCGAGGATGTCGAGCTGCGGGTTGTCGGGCACGCCGGTGAAGACGATCGCGCCGCGGTCGATCTGCAGGCGCTGGCCATAGGCCTGGTAGGTGCCGTCCTCGGCGCGCACGGTGCCGGTGAGCGCCGGGCGGCCGCCGGGGGTCGTCAGCGCGAGCTCGCCGCGCAGCAGCGTGTCCAGGCCGCGCCCGCGCAGCCGCAGCTCGCGCCCGAGGTCGACCGCGAGGCGCACGTCGACGCGCCGCTGCGGCGCGCGCGGGCGCGCCGCCGGCGCCGCCGCCTCGCCGCGGCGCACGACGGTGACGTCGTCGTCGAGCGCCGGGGCGTCGGCGCGCGTGAAATCGATCAGTCCGCGGTCGACGCCGAAGCGGCCGTCGAGGCGCAGCGCGTCGCGCGTCAGCGCCGCGTCGGCGCGGCCGCTGACGACGAGCCGCCGGTCGACGCGCCCGAGCAGCTGGAAGCGCTCGGCCACCAGCTGCAGCTGCGCGCGCGGCGCCTCGCCGAACGTCGCCCCGCCGGTGACCTCGACGCTGCCGTCGCCGGCGCGCAGCCTCAGCGTCTCGATGCGCGCCTGTTCGCCGGCCAGCGTCACGCGCAGCACGCCGTCGCGCACGTCGACACCCTGCAGCACGTTGCGCACCGACAGCGCGCTGCCCGTCATCTCGCCGCGGTACTCGGGCGCGCCCAGGCGTCCGCCCAGCGTCGCGCTGGTGTGCAGCTCGCCGCCGAGCCGCCAGCCCGCCGGCAGCCACGGCGCCCACACGCC
This sequence comes from Calidifontimicrobium sp. SYSU G02091, assembly GCF_022631395.1. Classification (NCBI taxonomy): domain Bacteria; kingdom Pseudomonadati; phylum Pseudomonadota; class Betaproteobacteria; order Burkholderiales; family Sphaerotilaceae; genus Azohydromonas; species Calidifontimicrobium sp. SYSU G02091. Next base: position 15,633 of record NZ_JALBGB010000031.1, on the reverse strand, counting down.
GACGTTGGCCACGCGCAGCTCGACGACGCCATCGAGCGATGCGTCGGCGCCGGGCCACGGTGCCGACGGTGCGCTGCGCGCGCGCTGCGCGCCGGCCAGCACGCCGATCTGCGCGCCGGCCAGCGCCTGCGTGAACTCCCACACGCCGTCGCGCGCCGCGAGTGCCAGCCGCAGGTCGGTCAGCCCGAGCGCCTGACGCTGGCCACCCTCGGCCAGCGCCAGGTCGCCGCCGAGTCGCTCGATGACGACGTCGGCCTCGACCTTCTCGGCGCGCCGCCACTGCACGCGCGCGCCGACGCGCAGGTCGCCGACGGCCCCGAAGTCGGGATACAGGCGAGCCAGCATCGCGGCGACGTCGAGCGGCTCGACCTCGGCGTCGAGCGCCATCGTCGCGCCGGCGCCCGGCGCGGCGGCACTCCAGCGCAGCTCGCGCCAGCGCAGCGCGGCGTCGAGCAGCTGCAGCCGACCGGGTTCGACGCGTGCCTCGCGCACGGCGCCCGCGGCGTCGACGTCGAGCTGCAGCGCCAGCGCGCGCGCCTGCACCCAGCGCGTGTGGAGGACGCGCCCGGCGGCGTCGCGCGGCGCAGCGTGCAGGTCGTCGATGCGCGCGTGCCAGCGCCCGCCGCCGCCCGCTGCCGGCAGCCAGCGGCCTTCGCCGCGCAGCGCGAACGCGCTGCCGGCGGCGACCGCCCCGGGCGGCAGCCAGGCGTCGGTCCATGCGGGCGGGCGCAGCGGGCTCGCGGCGTCGAGCTCGATGCGGTGCGCGCGCAGGCTGCCGTCGATGCGCGCGTGCACCACGTCGAGGGTCTGTTCGCCGCGGGCGAGACCCTCGGCGTCGATCTCGACGCGCAGCGCTTCGTCGGGCCGCGCGGCTGCGTCGAGTGCGAGCGACCACCGTGCCTGCGCGCGCGCGATGCGCGCCTGCATCGCCTCGACGCCGCGCAATTCGAGCTCGCCGTCGGTGCGCAACGCCGGCCAGCGGCCGTCGGCACGTGCACGCGCCTGCAGCGTGCCGGCGCGCGGCCACGCGTCGGCCCACGCCGGCGCGAGCCGCGCGAGCGGCGCCAGCGCGGCCAGCCGTGGCGCGTCGACCTCGGCGCGCCACGCGGTGCCGGCACCAGGGCCGTCACCGCGCAGCGCGACGCGGTTGCCGCCGACGTCAGCGTCGAGCGCGACTTGCGGCGCCCCGCCGTCGGCGTGCGCCCAGCGCAGCGTCCCCGACAGTGGCACGCCGGCCACGAGGCTGTCGGCGATCTGCACCTCGGCACGCCCGCGCAGCACGGCGAGCGCGTCGGCCGTGGCTGCGGGGGTGGCCGCCGGCGGCAGCGCGAAATCGGCCTGCCAGCGTGCGTCCAGGCGGTGCGGCCCGCGCCACAGCGGGTCGTCGTCGCGCCCCGGCCACCACAGCAGCGGGTCGAAGCGCGCGAGCTCGCCGCGCGTGGCCAGCGTCCAGCCGGTCGCGTGACGCGCGACGCGGCCGTCGACGCGGGCGGTGGCCTCGCCGGCCACGGCGCGCAGTTCGCGCAGGTCGACCTGCCACGCGCTGCGCTCGACGCGGGCGTCGACGCTGGCATCGACGCGTACCGGCGGCGCGGCGGGCAGCGCGCCGACGCGGCCGGCGAGCTGTGCGCGCAACTGGGCCGCCAGCGGCGCGGCCGCGTCGCGCGCCGCCGACGCGTCGGGCGACGGCAGGCCCTGCAGCTGCAGCGCGATCGGGCCGCCCAGCGTCATCGCCGGCGCGCGCGCGTCGAGTGCGGCGGGCTGCACGTCGGTCAGGCGCGTGTCGAGATCGAGCGTCGTGCCGTGCCAGCGCCCGCGGCCGCTCCAGCGTCCGACGGCGCCCGAGGCGCCGCCGAGACGGGCCTCGAACGCCGTCAGCTCGACGGTGTCGCGCGCGTCGAGGCGCGCGCGCAGCGTGGCCTTCAGCGCGTGCAGCGGCAGCCGCTGCACGTCCCAGCGCCCCGGTGCGGCGTTGCGGATCTCGACGTCGGCCTCGAAGGGGGCGTCGAGCGCGCGGCTGCGCACCTCGACGCGACCCGACAGCCGCGTGCGCGGCGCCGTGCGCGCGAACACCGCGAGGTCGACGTCGTCGGCCTGCATCTGCAGCGCCGCCAGCGGCCACGGCGCGAACGGCAGCAGCGTTGCGCGCAGGTCGAGCGCCGCCGGCGGGTCGCGGTGCTCGGCGCGCGCCTCGACGTCCAGGCGCTGCAGCGGGCCACGCACCTGCGCCTGCGCCTGCCACGCCGGCGCGGCCGAGCGGGCGTCGAGCGCGAGCCGCAGCGGCAGCTCGCCGCCGGTGGCGAGCTCGGCTTGCGCGCGCAGCTGCACGCCGTCGACCGCGAACGCGAGCCGCGGCAGCCGGTGCACCCGGCCACCGTCGGCGCCGAGCTCGAGCGCCGCGTCGAGCGACTGCAGCGGCGGCGCGTCGTCGATCTCGACGCGGTCGACGCGCAGCTCGACGGCGCGCAGCTGCAGCGGCAGCGCGAGCGAGCGAGGTGGTGCCAGCGGCTCGGCGCGGGCCGGGCCGCTGCGCCATTCGACGCGCTGCGCCTGCGGCGCGAGCAGGTCGACGCCGACCCACGCGCCGTCGTGCGGCCGCCAGCGCCACACGAGGTCGGCCCAGCGCAGCTGCTCGATCACGAGCCGCGCGCGGCCGTCGCTCCACTGCACGCGCGCGGCCTCGAACGCCCCGCCGGCCAGCGCGCCGCGCACGCCGCTGACCTGCAGCCCCGGCACCTGCGCGAGCAGCCACGCGGTGCCGGCCGAACTGCCGGCGAGCCACGCCACCGCCAGCACGAGGGCCAGCGGCAGCCCGAGCGCCAGCACGAGCAGCACGCGCCACGCACGCGTGCGGCGGGGCGGCGGGGCAGCGTCGACGCGAGCGGTCGGATCCATCGGCGTTCAGAACACAATGCCCACGCTCAGGTGCGTGCGCCAGCGCTGCAGCTCGTCGCCGTACGCGAGGTCGAGCGCGAGCGGGCCCACCGGGCTGCGCCAGCGCAGGCCGACGCCGGCGCCGACCGCGGGCTTCAGGTCGCCCCAGCGCGCGGCCGCGCGCCCCGCGTCGACGAAGACGGCGCCCCACAGCGACGGCAGGCGCGCCGACAGCGGCCGCGCGAGCTCGACGCTGCCGGTGAACAGCACGTCGCCGGAGATGACGACGCCGTCGACGACGGGCCCGAGCGAGCGGTAGTCGTAGCCGCGCACCGAGTTCTCGCCGCCGGCGCGGAACCGCAGCGTGTCGGGCACCTGCACGCCGTCGGCGCGCAGCACCTGCCCGAGCTCGACGCGGGCCTGCGCGTACCACGTGCGCGCGAACGGCCGGTACAGCGTGTAGCGGCCGTACAGCCGCGTGAACACCCCCGAACGCGCGTCGTCGCTCGTCGAGTAGCCGAGACCGCCTTGCAGCGCGAGCGACTGCCCGGTGGTCGGCAGGATGACGTCGTCGAGGTCGCGCCAGACGACGTGGTAGTTGGCCGACACGGCGGTGGCGGTGCGGCTCGCGAGCGGCTCGACGATCGGAAGCAGCGTATTGCGCACCGTGGCCTGCTCGACCTCGGCGAAGACGAGCTCGTCCAGGCGCCGCGTGCCGCGGCTGCGGCCGAGCCGTGCGCGCCACGACGTCGTCACCTCGTCGTTCGCCTCTTCGCGGCTGTAGGCGCCGCCGGCGAGCCGGCTCCAGAAGTCGGCGTCCGGGTCGCTGCGCAGCTCGCCGTCCCACGCCTGGCGCAGCTGGGCGACCTCGATGCGGTTGCGCGCGATCACGTCCCAGCCGAACGGGCGGCGGTGCGTGTACTGCAGCGAGCCGCGCGGCCCGACGTTGGTGCTGTAGCCCACGCCGGCGGTCAGCTCGTGCAGCGGCTTCTCGCGCACGCGCACCGTCACCGGCGTCGCGTCGGCGTGCTCGGCGTCGAGGCCGACCGACACCGTCGCGGCGTCGAACAGGCCCGACGCCAGCAGCCGCTCCTGGTAGTCGACCAGCCGCTGCTCGGTGGCCGGCGCGCCGGCGCCGAATCCGGCCAGGTGGCGCACCGGGCGGTCGGGGTAGCGTTGCAGCCCTTCGATGCGCAGCTCGCCGGTGCGAAACAGCGGACCGCTGTCGGCGACGACGAACAGCCGCGCGGCCTGTGCGGCGACGTCGATCTGCGCACCGGTGCCGCTCCACTGCGCCGCGAGGTAGCCGTCGGCGCGCAGGCGCTTGAGGACGTCGGCCTTCGCGCTGGCCCACTGTGGGTTGCGAAACGGCGCCCCCGGCGGCAGCGCCCAGCCGCTGCGCACCGCGTCGAGCGTCGCGCGCGCGTCGTGCTCGCCGGCGGCCGCGCGCCGGTCGAGGTCGCCCTGCACGTCGACGGTCGCGGCCGCGACGCGCACGCGCGGGCCCGGGTCGACCTCGACCGTCACTTGTGGCGTGCCGTCGTCGGCGTCGGCTTCACGGCGCACGTCGACGCGGGGCTCGAAGTAGCCCTCGGTCTGCAGCAGGCTGCGTACCTCGCCGGGCGTGGCGGCGAGCAGGCGGGCGAGCTCGTCGGCGCCGACCGGCTCGCCGGGCGCGATCAGCGGCAGCCGCGCGAGGTCGAGGTGCGTCGTGAGCAGCGTGTCGAGCGGGGCGGGCGCCTGCACCGCGAGCCGCACCTGCGCCGGTGGCGGCGGCGCGGGCAGCGGCGAGCCGCCGAGCGATGCGCAGCCGCCCAGCAGCACCGCGCACGCCAAGGCCGCCGCGACAGCGCCGCGGGCTCGCGTCATCGGCTCAGCAGCCGCATCGCCCCTTCGAGCCCGGCCAGCGTCAGCGGGAACATGCGCTGGTTCATCAGCTGCTGGATGATCGCGATGCTCTGGCGGTACTGCCACACGCCCTGCGGCTCGGGGTTGATCCACGCGTGCTTCGGGAACGCCTGCGTCAGACGCTGCAGCCACTGCGCGCCCGGCTCCTCGTTGTTGTACTCGACGCTGCCGCCGGGCTGCAGGATCTCGTACGGGCTCATCGTCGCGTCGCCGACGAAGATCAGCCTGTAGTCCTTGTTGTAGGTGCGGATCACGTCCCAGGTCGCGAACTTCTCGGAGAACCGTCGCCGGTTGTTCTTCCACATGAAGTCGTAGACGCAGTTGTGGAAGTAATAGAACTCGAGGTGCTTGAACTCGGACTTGGCCGCCGAGAACAGCTCCTCGACGCGGTGCACGTGCTCGTCCATCGTGCCGCCGACGTCCATCAGCAGCAGCACCTTCACCTTGTTGTGGCGCTCGGGCACCATCTTGATGTCGAGCAGGCCGGCGTTGGCCGCGGTGCTGTGGATCGTGTCGTCGAGGTCGAGTTCGAGGTCGGCGCCCTCGCGTGCGAAGCGGCGCAGCCGCCGCAGCGCGACCTTGATGTTGCGCGTGCCGAGCTCGACGCCGTCGTCGTAGTCCTTGTACGCGCGCTGGTCCCAGACCTTGACCGCGCTGCGGTTGCGGCCCTTGTCCTGGCCGATGCGGATGCCCTGCGGGTTGTAGCCCCAGGCGCCGAACGGGCTCGTGCCGCCGGTGCCGATCCACTTGCTGCCGCCCTCGTGGCGCTCCTTCTGCTCCTCGAAGCGCTTCTTGAGCGTTTCCATCAGCTCGTCCCAGCCCATCTTTTCGATGGCCGCCTTCTCCTCGGGCGAGAGCTCGAGCTCGAGGCGCTTGCGCAGCCACTCGAGCGGCACGTCCTGCGTGAAGTCGGCGCGCATCTCGACGCCCCGCACGTAGGCGGCGAACGCGCGGTCGAAGCGGTCGTAGTGCGCCTCGTCCTTGACGAGCACGGTGCGCGCGAGGAAGTAGAAGTCGTCGACCGACGGCCCGATGACCTGCGCCTTCAGCGCCTCGAGCAGCGTCAGGTACTCGCGCACCGACACCGGCAGCTTGGCCGCGCGCAGCGCGAAGAAGAAGTCGATCAGCATCGCGTCGTGCCCATGGGCGACACCCGGCGTCCAGTGTAGGGCGCTTCAGCGTGGCCGCTCGAGCTGCCAGCGCAGGTGCGCACGCACCGCGGGCCACTCCGCGGCGGTGATGCTGTAGACGGCGGTGTCGCGCAGCGAGCCGTCGGGCAGGCGCTGGTGGCAGCGCAGGATGCCGTCGAGCTGCGCGCCGAGCCGCTCGATCGCGCGCCGGCTGGGCCCGTTCAGGCGGTGCGTGCGGAACTCGACGGCGATGCAGTCGAGCACCTCGAACGCGTGCGCGAGCAGCATTTGCTTGCACTCGGTGTTCAGCGCGGTGCGCTGCACGCGCTTCGCGTACCACGTGCTGCCGATCTCGACGCGCCGGTGCACCGCGTCGACGTGCATGTACGTCGTCATGCCCACCGGCGTGCCATGCGCGTCGAGCACGGTGAACGGCAGCATGCTGCCGGCCGCGCGCAGCGCGAGGCGCCGCTCGACCTCGGCGGCCATGCCGTCGGGGGTGGGCACGTTCGTGTACCACAGCGTCCACAGCTCGCCGTCGCGCACCGCGTCGGCGAGCGCGCCGGCGTGCTCGCGGCGCAGCGGCACGAGCGCCGCGTGGCGGCCGCGCAGTTCGACCTCGGGCGGCCAGCTCACGCGTGCGGCCCCGGCGCGGTCAGCGGTGGTGGCGCTGCATGAAGACGAGCTTCTCGAACAGTGTCACGTCCTGCTCGTTCTTCAGCAGCGCGCCCACCAGCGGCGGCACGGCGACCTTGTCGTCGGCACTGTGCAGCGCCTCGGGCGGGATGTCTTCGGCGACCAGCAGCTTGAGCCAGTCGAGCAGCTCGGAGGTGCTGGGCTTCTTCTTCAGCCCGGGCAGCGAGCGCACGTCGTAGAAGCTCTTGAGCGCCGCGGCGAGCAGCTCGCGCTTGATGCCGGGGAAGTGCACCTCGACGATGCGCTGCATCGTCTCGGCGTCTGGGAACTTGATGTAGTGGAAGAAGCAGCGGCGCAGGAACGCGTCGGGCAGCTCCTTCTCGTTGTTCGACGTGATGAACACCAGCGGCCGGTGCCTGGCGCGCACGAGCTCGCGCGTCTCGTAGACGTAGAACTCCATGCGGTCGAGCTCGCGCAGCAGGTCGTTCGGGAACTCGATGTCGGCCTTGTCGATCTCGTCGATCAGCAGCGCCACCGGCTGCTCGGCCGTGAAGGCCTGCCACAGCACGCCCTTGACGATGTAGTTGTGGATGTCCTTGACGCGCTCGTCGCCGAGCTGCGAGTCGCGCAGGCGGCTCACCGCGTCGTACTCGTACAGTCCCTGCTGCGCCTTCGTCGTGCTCTTGATGTGCCACTGCAGCAGCGGCATGCCCAGCGCCGTGGCGACCTCCTCGGCGAGCATCGTCTTGCCGGTGCCCGGCTCGCCCTTGACGAGCAGCGGCCGCTTGAGCGTGATCGCGGCGTTGACGGCGAGCATCAGGTCGGGGGTGGCGACGTACTGCTCGGAGCCGGTGAACTTCATGATCTGTCGCAAGGCGGCGGGGGTGGCGGGGCAGTATATAGGCCGACCCCTATAATCGCGCCCGCCTTCCCACCCACCCGACCCGATCACGATGAAGCGTGCACTCCTTCTGCTGCTGGCCCTGGCCACCACGTCATTCGCACACGCCCAGGGCGCCAAGGGCGACGCCCAGGCCGGCGCGCGCAAGGTCGCGATGTGCATCGGCTGCCACGGCATCCCGGGCTACCAGGCGAGCTTCCCGGAGATCCACAAGGTGCCGATGATCTCGGGCCAGAACGAGGGCTACCTCGTCGCGGCGCTGGTGGCGTACAAGAAGGGCGACCGCAAGCACCCGACGATGCGCGGCATCGCGATGTCGCTGAGCGACCAGGACATCGCCGACATCTCGGCGCACTACGCGGCCCAGGGCGGCAACCCCGAGGTGCCCGACACCGCTGCGCCGGCGCCGGCGCGCGTTGCCGAACTGCTGACCAAGGGCGCCTGCGCGTCGTGCCACGGCGCCAACTTCAACAAGCCGATCGACGGTACCTACCCGAAGATCGCCGGCCAGCACGCCGACTACCTGTTCGTCGCGCTGCGCTCGTACCGCACGCAGGGCAATCCCAACATCGGCCGTGCCAACCCGATCATGGGCGGCATCGTGCAGCAGTTCAGCAACGCCGAGCTGAAGGCGATGGCCGACTACCTGGGCACGCTGCCCGGCGACCTGCGCACCGTGCCGCAGCCGCGCTTCCGCTGAGCCGGCCGCGCCTGCCACCACGAGCCGCTCGCCCGAGCGGCTTTTTCATGCATTTTTGCCGTGCGCAGGCGGCGCCGTTCTGCCACAGTTGCGCTCCGGCGTGGGCGGGCGCCCGCGCGCGGCCGCGATGCTGAAGAAGATCTCCGTCGACCAACTGCGTGTGGGCATGTTCCTGCACGACTTCGACGCCGGCTGGCTCGACCACCCGTTCTGGCGCACGCGCTTCCTGCTGCGCGACGAGGCCGACGTGGCCAAGGTGCGCGCCAGTGCCGTGCGGGCCGTGTGGATCGACGTCTCGCGGGGGCTCGACGTGGCCACACCGGCTGCCGCGCCAACCCAGCCGCCCCCGGGTGACACCGCGCGGCCACCGGCTGCGCGGCCGCCGACCGCGGTGGCCATCGACGAGGAACTGCAGCACGCCGCCGCCGTGTGCCGGCAGTCGCTGACCGCGGTCAAGTCGCTGTTCGGCGAACTGCGCCTTGGCCGCGCGCTCGACACCGACGCGTGCGTGGCCGTCGTCAACGACGTCGCGGCATCGGTGTTCCGCAACCCGGCGGCGCTGGTCAGCGTCGCGCGGCTGAAGACGGCCGACGATTACACGTACATGCACTCGGTCGCGGTGTGCGCGCTGATGGTCGCTCTCGGGCGCGAGCTCGGCTTCGACGAGGCACGCTGCCGCGCGGCCGGTCTGGCGGGCCTGATGCACGACATGGGCAAGGCCCGCATGCCGCTGGAGATCCTGAACAAGCCCGGGCGGCTGACCGACGCCGAGTACGCGGTGATGAAGACGCACCCGCAGCAGGGCTGGGCGCTGCTGCGCGAGGGCGGCGTGACCGACGCGACGACGCTCGACGTGTGCCTGCACCACCACGAGAAGATCGACGGCAGCGGCTACCCGCACGGCCTGAAGGGCGACGCCATCTCGCTCTTTGCGCGCATGGGTGCCGTGTGCGACGTCTACGACGCGATCACGTCGAACCGGCCCTACAAGCGCGGCTGGGATCCGGCCGAGTCGCTCGCACGCATGGCGGGCTGGCACGGCCACTTCGACACGACGGTGTTCCACGCCTTCGTCAAGAGCCTGGGCATCTACCCGGTGGGCAGCCTCGTGCGGCTGAAGTCGAACCGGCTGGCCATCGTCGTCGAGCCGAACGCGCAGCAGCCGACGGCGCCCGTGGTCAAGGCGTTCTACTCGCTGTCGCAGCAGATGCCGATCGCGCCCGAGCGCATCGACCTCGCGCGCTCGGCGCGCGAGCGCATCGTCGGTCGCGAGTCGCCCGAGAAGTGGAACTTCCCGTTTCTCGACGCGATGTGGGCCGGCGAGTCGGCGGCGCAGGCGGCCTGAGCCCGCGCGGCAGTGCCGGCGCTGTGACAAGATCGCGCCCGGATGGATTGCCCGAGGTGCCGACCGTGACGATCGAACTGACCCTGCCGACGATGACCTGTGGCCACTGCGTGAAGACCGTCACCGAGACGGTGCACCGCGTCGACGCCGGCGCGCAGGTCACGGTCGACCTGCCGACGCACCGGGTGCGCATCGAGTCGGCGCAGCCGCGCGAGGCCTTCGTCGCCGCGCTCGCCGACGAGGGCTACGCGCCGGCGGCCTGAACCGCTGCGGCGGCGCCGGGCGCGCCGTTCAGACGAAGTACGCCTTGCGCACGTACTGGTCGACCATGCGCTCGGTGTTGAAGAACGACGCGTTGAGCGCGATCGCGTGCTTCATCACGTCGACGTAGCGCTCGCGCTCGCCGTAGTACAGCGGCAGGATCGTCCCTTCGAGCTTGTTGTACAGCGCCTGCGCGTCGGCGGCGCGGTCCTCGCCGGCGGCGCTCGCGTGGCCGTTGGCGATCGCCCAGCCGGTCACGCCCTCGATGCAGCCCTCGATCCACCAGCCGTCGAGCACCGACAGCTGCGGCACGCCGTTGACGGCGGCCTTCATGCCGCTGGTGCCCGAGGCCTCCAGCGGCGGCAGCGGCGTGTTCAGCCACAGGTCGACGCCGGCGACCATGCGGCGCGCCAGCGCCATGTCGTAGTCCTCGAGGTAGACGACGTCGAGCTTGCCGCGCAGCGCGGCGATGTGCTCGAACACCTTGCGGATCAGCTCCTTGCCGCCGCCGTCGCGCGGGTGCGCCTTGCCCGCGTAGACGATCTGGATCGGCCCGGCGGCGCGGTGCAGCGCGACCAGCCGCGCGAGATCGTGGAACAGCAGGTCGGGACGCTTGTACGGCGTCGCGCGGCGCGCGAAGCCGATCGTGAACACGTTGGCGAACAGCGCCGCGCCGGCGCGCGCGTTGACGAGGTGGATCAGCTCCTCCTTGGCCGCCTGGTGCGCCGCCCACAGTTCCTGGCGCGGGATGCCCAACGCGTAGCGCAGGCTCGCGTTGTCCTGCCGCCAGGCGGTGATGTGGCGGTCGAACAGCGAGCGCAGCGGCGCCGAGGCCCAGAAGCCCGCGTGCACGCCGTTGGTGATCGAGTCGACCTTGTACTGCGCGAACATCTGCTGCGAGACCTCGCCGTGCTTCTTGGCCACGCCGTTGACGTAGTGGCTGTTGTCGAGCGCGAGGTAGGTCATGTTCAGCCGGCCGTCGAAGCAGAACTCGCCCACGCACGCGTTGAACGCGTCGCCGTAGCAGGTGACCTGCTCGGCCACCAGCCGCAGCGGGAACTGGTCGTGGCCGGCCGGCACCGGCGTGTGAGTCGTGAACACGCACAGCGGCTTGACGGCCTGCGCGACCTCGCGCGTGACCTGGGTCAGGCCGCGGCGCTTCATCTCCTCGTAACCGAGCTCGACGACCAGCAGCGCGGCGTGGCCCTCGTTCATGTGGAAGCGGCGCAGCGCCGTGTAGCCGAGCGCACGCAGCAGCCGCACGCCGCCGATGCCCAGCACCATCTCCTGGCGCAGCCGGTAGCGCTCGTCGCCGCCGTAGAGGTGATCGGTGATGTGGCGGTCGTCGTCGGCGTTGTCGGGCAGGTCGGTGTCGAGAAGGAACACCGGCACGACGTGGCCGCCGACGCCGCTCACGTCGTGGCGCCACGCGCGGATCACGACGTCGCGGTGCGCGATGTTGACCGTCACGCGCACCGGCGTCTCGGCCAGCGTGGCCTCGGGGCTCCAGGTCCACGGTTCCTCGGTCTGGTGCCCCTCGGCATCGAGGCGCTGACGGAAGTAGCCCTTGCGGTGCACGAGCGACACCGCGACCATCGGCACCCCGCCGTCGGCGGCCGAGCGGATCGTGTCGCCGGCCAGCACGCCGAGGCCGCCGCTGTAGGTCGGCAGCGCGTCGGCGAGCGCGATCTCCATCGAGAAGTAGGCGATCTTGGTGTTCGCGGGCATGGTTCACGGGGCAGCCAACGGCACCGACTCTACCCGCCGGGCGCCGGCGCGGTGTGACAGCACCGTCAGCGCGTCGCGCGCCGGCGCACGCAGTCGAGGTAGGCGTGGCCGTCGGGCGGCAGCCCGCTGCGCTGCGACGCCCAGATCATCTCGCCGAGGCACTCCATGATCTGGTGGTGCGCCTCGTGCGCCGAGCCCAGCCGCGCGGCGAGCAGCCCGAACGCCTGGCGGATGCCGGTGGGCTGGTCGATCGAGACCTGCTCGCTGATCGACAGGTGCATGCTCAGGTGCAGGAACGGGTTGGTGCGCCCGTCCTCGACGGTGTAGACGGCGGCCAGCGCGGCGTCGACGTCGGCCAGGTCGGCGTCGTACTCGGGGTGTTCGTCGATCCACGACGCGGCCAGCGCCTCGATCGGCGTCAGCGGCTCGCCGGTGCGCTGCTTGCGGTGCACCTCGCAGAAGAAGCGGCGCACGTCGTGCTGCGAGGGCTGGAACATCGCTCGTCGGGTCGAGGACGGCCCGCGGTCAGTCGTCGGTGCGCCAGGCCGGCAGCCGCCAGTCGAACCACAGCGCGAGCACGCGCAGCCCCGTCGCGACGGCGGCGCCGGCCAGCAGCGACGGCGCCCCGCCGATGCCGGCGGCGTGCATCGCGACGACGACCCAGCCGCCGGCGAAGGCGCACACCGCGTACGGGCGGTGGTCGCTGAACGCGGCCGGGATCTGGTTGCACACGACGTCGCGCAGCACGCCGCCGAACACCGCCGTCATCACGCCCATCAGCACCGCGACGAGCGCCGGCGACTGTGCCGCCAGCGCGACCTGCGTGCCGCCGGCGGCGAACAGCCCGAGCCCGAGCGCGTCGGGCCACTGCATCGCGCGCTCGGTGGGGTGCAGGTGGCGCGCGCGCATGAACAGCATCGCCACCACCGCCAGGCCCAGCACGGCCCACAGGTACGCCCCGTGCTGGACCCAGAAGAACGGCCGGCGGTCGAGCAGCACGTCGCGCAGCGTGCCCCCGCCGAACGCCGCGAGCATCGCGACGACGGCCACGCCGACGGCGTCGAGGCGCTTGCGCGCGCCCTCGATGACGCCCGACAGCGCGAAGGCCACCGTCGCAGTGGCCTCGAGCACCGTGTGCGCGGCCGACAGCGGCCAGCCTGGCGCGTCGGTCAGCGGCATCGCGAGGAAGGTGGCGGCGACATGCGCGCATTGTCGCCGCGGTGCGCGCTGGGCCGGCGCAATCCCCGCGCCGCACGCCGCCGGCGCGGTGCCCGTACAGTGCACCCATGGCCACTTCGTCCCCGTCGTCGTCCGCCGCGTCGGTGTTCGCGCTCGCGTGGCGGCAGACGCTGCGCGACTTCCGCGCCGGCGAGCTGCGCCTGCTCGTCGTCGCGGTGCTGCTCGCGGTGGCGGCGCTGACCGCGGTGGGCTTCTTCGCCGACCGGCTGAGCCAGGGGCTCGCGCGCGACGCGCGCCAGCTGCTCGGCGGCGATGCGGTGATCGCCAGCGACAAGCCGCTGCCGCCGGTGTTCGCGAAGCAGGCCGCCGCGCTCGGGCTGCGCACCGCGACGACGGCGAGCTTCCCGAGCATGGCGCGCGCCGACGACGCGCACGGCGGCGCGACGCGGCTGGTGGCCGTCAAGGCCGTCAGCGACGCCTACCCGCTGCGCGGCACGGTGCAGGTGCGCACCGCGCCCGACGCGCCGGCGGTCGCCGCCGACGGCCCCCCGCCGCGCGGGCGCGTGTGGGTCGACGCGGCGCTGCTCGACGCGCTGCAGATCTCGGTGGGCGACACGCTGCTGCTCGGCGACGCCGCGCTCGTCGTCGACCGCATCGTCGCGATCGAGCCCGACCGCGGCGCCGGCTTCCTGAGCTTCGCGCCGCGCGTGCTGCTGCACCAAGACGACCTCGCCGCCACCGCGCTGATCCAGCCCGCCAGCCGCGTGACGTACCGCTTCGCGGTGGCCGCCGACGGCCGCAGCGCCGCGGCCGACGTGCGCCGCTTCGTCGCGTGGGCGCAGCAGCAGGTCGAGTCGCAGCGGCTGCGTGCGGTGCGCATCGAGTCGCTCGAGTCGGGGCGGCCCGAGATGCAGCTCACGCTCGAGCGCGCCGAGAAGTTCCTCAACCTCGTCGCGCTGCTCGCCGCGCTGCTGGCGGCGGTGGCGGTGGCGATCGCGTCGCGCGACTTCGCCAACCGCCACCTCGACGACTGCGCGATGCTGCGCGTGCTCGGCCAGTCGCAGCGCTCGATCGCGCTGGCCTACGGGCTCGAGTTCGTCGTCGTCGGCCTCGCCGCCAGTGCGGCCGGCGTCGCGCTCGGGCTCGCGGTGCACCACGTGTTCGTCGCGCTGCTGGCCGGCCTCGTCGACGCCGCGCTGCCGGCGCCCACCGCGTGGCCGGCGCTGTTCGGCGTCGGCGTCGGCTTGACGCTGCTCGTCGCGTTCGGGCTGCCGCCGGTGCTGCAGCTCGCGCGCGTGCCGCCGCTGCGCGTGATCCGCCGCGACGTCGGCGCGCTCAAGCCCGCGTCGGCGCTGGTGCTGGCCGCCGGCACGCTCGGCTTCGCGGCGCTGCTGCTGGCGGTGTCGTCCGACGTCAAGCTCGGCCTGATCGCGGTCGGCGGCTTCGCCGCCGCGGTGGCGGTGTTCGCTTTGCTCGCATGGCTCGCGGTGGTCGCGCTGCGGCACGCGGTGCCCGAGGCGCGCGCGCCGCGCTGGCTCGTGCTCGCGACGCGGCAGATCGCCGCGCGGCCGGCCTTCGCGGTGCTGCAGGTGTCGGCACTCGCCGTCGGGCTGCTCGCGCTCGTGCTGCTCGTGCTGCTGCGCACCGACCTCATCACGAGCTGGCGCCAGGCGACGCCGCCCGACGCGCCGAACCGCTTCGTGATCAACATCCAGCCCGAGCAGGGCGAGCCGTTCCGCGCCGCGCTGGCCGAGGCGGGTGTGGCGCGCTACGACTGGTACCCGATGATCCGCGGCCGCCTGGTGGCGATCAACGGCCGGCCCGTCGATCCCGACGACTACGCCGACGAGCGCGCGCAGCGCCTCGTCGAACGCGAGTTCAACCTCAGCCACACGGCCGCGATGCCGGCGCACAACCGGCTCGCCGGCGGGCGCTGGACGGCCGGCGAGGCCGACGGCATCAGCGTCGAGGAGGGGCTCGCGAAGACGCTCGGGCTCGCGCTGGGCGACACGATGGCGTTCGACATCGCCGGCATCCGCCACGAGGGTCGCGTGACCAGCCTGCGCAAGGTCGACTGGGCGTCGATGCGCGTGAACTTCTTCGTCATCTTCCCGCTGGCCGAGATGCCGGGGCTGCCGGCGACCTACATCTCGGCGTTCCGCGCGCCCGAGCACACCGGCTTCGACAGCGCGCTGAACCGCCAGTTTCCGAACATCACGATCGTCGACCTGTCGGCGTCGATCGCGCAGGTGCAGCGCGTGCTCGACCAGGTGATCCGCGCCGTCGAGTTCCTCTTCGGCTTCACGCTCGCCGCCGGGCTGGTCGTGCTGTTCGCCGCGGTCACGGCCACGCGCGAGGCGAGGGCGCGCGAATTCGCCGTGATGCGCGCGATGGGCGCCGGCAAGGTGCTGCTGGCGCGCGTGCAGCGCGCCGAGCTGCTGGGCATCGGGGCGCTGGCCGGCGTGCTCGCGTCGGTGGCGGCGGTGGCGGTGGGCTGGGCGCTGGCACGCTTCGCGTTCCAGTTCGACTGGAGCGTCAAGGCCTGGGTGCCCGCCGCCGGTGGCGCGGCCGGCGCGCTGCTCGCGCTGGCGGCCGGCTGGTGGGGCCTGCGCGAAGTGCTGCGCCGCCCCGTCGTCGAAACGCTGCGCCGCGCGGCCGAACGCTGAGCCGCACCGGCGCGACGTTGGCCGTGCGGTGGCCGCGTCGTCGCTGCGGCGGCGCGGTGCGAACCCGAAAAGGCGACGGCGGGCGCGCAGGCCCGCCGTCGCTGGCGTGGGCCGGCGTCAGGCCGCCGCGAGTCCGCCACCGCCGCTGAGGCGGAACGTGGCGACGATGTGGGCCAGGCGCTTGGCCTGCTCCTTGAGGCTCTCGGCGGCGGCAGCACTTTGCTCGACGAGGGCGGCGTTTTGCTGCGTCATGCGGTCGAGGTCGGCGACGGCGGCGTTGACCTGACCGAGGCCCGAGCTCTGTT
>NZ_JALBGB010000030.1:0-39065 GCF_022631395.1 Calidifontimicrobium sp. SYSU G02091 | reverse complement strand
GATCGACCGCAAACCCTACGACCCCAGCGCACACGGCGGACTTCAAATGTTGCTCAAAACAGCGGGGGGTTGACACAGGGTGTCTCATGCCGCAGCCCCGGCGGTCAGCGGCGCCTTGCGCCAGACGAACAGCTCGCGCAGTCGTCCGCGCCACGCCTCGCTGGCCAGGATGACGACGAAGCAGAACCCCATCAGCACCTGCACCGACGCGTCGGGCAGCCCGGTGCGTCGCTGCAGCAGGCTGCCGGCGGCGAGGAAGCCGCCGAACAGGATCGCCACCGGGATGATGGCCAGCGGATGGTGGCGCGCGACGAAGCTGACCAGGATGCCGGTGTAGCCCAGGCCCGCGATCAGCGCCGCGTTGGCCGCCGAGTGGACCGCGGCGACCTCGATGCCGCCGGCCAGGCCCGCCGCGGCGCCGCCGAGTGCGCAGGCGACGACGACGAGCCGGGTGACCGGCAGCCCGACGAGCTGCGCCGCGCGCGGGTTGCCGCCGACCACGCGCGTGGCAAATCCGTGCGTCGTCGCGCCCAGCCACACGGCCGCGAGCAGGCACGCGGCGACGCCGAACACGAGGCCCCAGTGCACGTCGAACGCACCGATCGTGCCGATCAGCACGCTCTGGTCGAGCGGCAGCGTCGAAGGCTTGTTCAGGCTCGCCGGGTCACGCAGCGGCCCTTCGACGGTGTGTTTGAACAGGGCGATCGCGATGTAGCCGAGCAGCAGGCTCGAAATCGTCTCGTTGACGCCGCGCCACTGCCGAAGCCAGCCCGCGAGCGCGATCCACGCCGCACCAGCGAGCGCCGCGGCGGTGAGCACCACGGTGGTGCCCGCCGCACCCGAGGGCAGCGCGACCACGTAGGGCAGCGCCGCGCCCGCGAGGCCGCCGAGCACCAGTGCCCCTTCGCCGCCGATGACGATGAGGCCGGCGCGCGCGGGCAGCGCGACGCACAGCGCGGTGAGCATCAGCGGCGCGGCGCGCTGCAGCGTGTTCTGCAGCGAGAACGCGTCGCCGAAGGCGCCGCGAAACAGCAGCGTCCACACCTGCACCGGGTCGTGCCCGTCGACCCAGACGAACAGCCCGAACAGCGCCAGCCCGCCGGCCAGCGCGAGCACGGGCAGGGCCACGGCTTCGGCGGTGTCTCGCAGCTTCATGATGGGCAGCAGCTCGTGGGATCGTGTCAATCGGCGCCCGGCCCCGAGGCCGCCGCGGACGCGGCGCGGCCGCTTCCGCTGGCGACGACCGGTGCGTCAATGGCGCGCGAGCGCGTCGCTGGCGGTCAGACCTTCCCGATCACGCCTTCGACGAGGTAGTTCATCGCCTCGAGCGTCACGTCGGTCTGCTTGAGCGTCGTGCCCTTGGCGATCACGACCTTGCCGGTGTTGTCCTTGAGCTCGCCGGCGAAGATGTCGAATGTGCCGGCCATCATCTTGGCGCGCACGTCCTCGGCGTTCCTGCGTGCGCCTTCGCTGACCATCGCGCCGTAGGGCGAGGACTTGACGAAGCCGTCCTTCAGGCCGCCACGCACGAAGTTGGGGTGCGGCTTGCCGGTGCGCGCGGCGTCGAGGAACTGCCTGTACGCGGTGAGCCAGTTCCACTCGGCGCCGGTGAGGTAGGCGTTGGGCGCCAGCTTGGCCTGGCTCGCGTGGTAGCCGCACACCATGCGGCCGCGCCGCGCCGCGGTCTCGACGACGACCTTGGGGCCGTCGACGTGCATCGTGAACACGTCCACGCCCTGGTCGGCGAGGCTGTTCGTCGCCTCGGCTTCCTTGACCGGCAGCGACCAGTCGCCGGTGAAGATCACGGTGGTGGTGATCTTCGGGTCGACGGAGCGCGCGCCCAGCGTGAACGCATTGATGTTGCGCAGCACCTGCGGGATCGGCTTGGCGGCGACGAAGCCGAGCTTCTTGCTCTTGCTCATGTGGCCTGCGACCACCCCGTTGAGGTACTGGGCCTCGTCGATGTAGCCGAAGAAGCTGCCGGTGTTGGCGGGGTGCTTGCCCTGCGTCCACAGGCCGCCGCAGTGGGCGAAGCGCACGTTGGGGTTGCGCGCGGCCACCGCCAGCACGTGCGGGTCGAAGTAGCCGAACGAGGTCGGGAACAGCAGCGTTGCGCCATCCTGCGAGATCAGGCCCTGCATGCTCTTCTGCACGGCCTGCGTCTCGGGGACGTTCTCCTCCTCGACGACCTTGACGCCGGGGATCTTCTTCATCTCGGCCGCGGCTTCGGCGTGCGCCTGGTTGTAGCCGAAGTCGTCGCGCGGGCCGACGTAGACCACGCCGACCGTGATCGGTGCCTGCGCAAAGGCGCTGCGAAGCGCGCCGGGCAGCGCGAGGGAGGCACCGGCGAGGCCGCCGGCGGCGAGCAGCCGGCGGCGGGTCGTGCCGTCGAGCGGGGTCTTGGCGATATGGTTCATCATGGGGCTCCTGAAACGGGCGGGGTCACGAAAGGCACGACGGGCTCAGCCCGTCGGGGGGTCGATCAGGCTGACGTGCGCCGCCACGACGCGCCAGCCTTCGGGAAAGCGCACCCAGGTCTGGCTCTGCCGACCCAGCTTGGTGCTGCCTTCGCGGCGGAACTCGGTCATCGCGGTGGCCACGTCGCGGCCAAAGGTCGTGATGACGGTGTTTTGCAAGCGCCGGGCAAGCCCGGTGCTCGGCCGCGCGGCGCGGAACGCGCGGATGGCCTCGATGCCGACGAGGTTCTCGGCGATGCCGTAGCGCACCGTGTGCCCGCTGGCCCAGAACAGTTCGTCGAGCACGTCGATGCGGTTGTGCACCAGGGCATCCTCGTAGCGCGCGAAGACGGCGCACACCTCGGCGTGCACGTCGGGCAGGTTGATCTCCATCGTCAGGCTTCCTCAGCGACCTGCGCCACCGGCGCCGAGGCGACGCCCGCGGCCTCGAGCGCGTGCGCGACGCGCAGCGCGAGGTCCTCGCGCCACGGCGCGGCGATCACCTGCACGCCGATCGGCAGGTGGGGCGCGGCGGCGTCGAGGCCCCACAGCGGCACGACCACCACCGGCAGGCCGATGCACGAGACGGGCTGCGTCAGCAGCCCCATGCTGGCGCGGGCGGGCAGGCGCTGGCCGGCGATCTCGAGCCACTCGGTGCCGATGACCGGCGCGGTGCAGGGCGTGGCCGGGGCGAGCACGACGTCGACGGTCTCGAAGCTGGCCGCCACCTGGCGCGCGAACCAGTGGCGCAGCCGCTGCGCCTGCTGCACCCACGCCGCGGGCAGCAGCGCGCCGGCGAGGAAGCGGTCGCGCGTCAGCGGGTCGAAGTCGTCGGCGCGTCGCCGCAGGTCGTCCAGGTGCAGCGCGGCGCCCTCCGCATTGGTGATCAGGAACGCGGCGGCACGCGCGCGGTCGACCTCGGGCCACTGCACTTCGCGCGCCGTGCCCAGCGCCACCGCGGCGCGCTCGACCGCGGCCAGCGCCGGCGCCTGCGCCATCGTGCGGAACCATCCACCGAGCACGCCGATGCGCAAGCCCTCGGCACCGCGCGCGAGCAGCGGCGCCGTGGCCTCGACGGGGCGCGGTGCCTGCGCCGGGTCGCCGGGGTCGTGGCCCTGCATCGCATCGTAGGCGGCTGCCAGCTCGGCCGTGCTGCGCGCGAAGGGCCCGAGATGATCGAGGCTCGCGACGAAGGGGTAGCTGCCGGTGCGCGGCAGACGCCCGAAGGTGGGCTTGAGCCCGAACACGCCGCACAGCGAGGCCGGCACGCGGATCGAGCCGTTGGTGTCCGATCCCAGCGCGAGCGGCACCTGGCCGGCAGCCACTGCAGCGGCGCTGCCGCCTGACGATCCGCCGCTGATGCGGGCGAGGTCATGCGGGTTGCGCGTCGGCCCGTAGTGCGAGTTCTCGGTCGTGAATCCGTAGGCGTACTCGTCCATGTGCAGTGCGCCCACGCACACGGCGCCCGCCGCTTCGAGCCGCCGCACGAGCGTGGCGTCGCGCCGCGCGGGCGGCGCGTCGCGCTCGATCTTCGAGCCGGCCAGTGTCGTGAGCCCCTCGAGGTCGAAGAGGTTCTTCACCGCGAAGGGCACGCCGCGCAGCGGCAGTGCGGCGTCGCTGGCGTCCACCGCGGCGGCGCGGGCGAGCGCACGCTCGGCGAGTACGGCGCTGAACGCATGGACGCGCCCGTCGGTGGCTTCGATGCGAGCCAGCGCCGCGCGCACGTGGTCGACCGCGTTCATGCCTGTGCCTGCACTGCCGGCGCGACCGGGACGAACACGTTGCCGCTCTCGTCGGCCGGCGCGAGCGGGAAGTCCATCACGCGCGGCGCGAGGCCGGCGACCAGCTGCAGGTAGCGCACGACCCCCGGCCGCTGCTCGGGCGTCAGCACGAGACCGAGCAGCGCACACTGCGCATCGACGTAGGCGTCGAAGTCCATCGCCATGCCCCCGGCTCAGGCCTTGTACAGCTGCCGATAGTCGGGCTGCAGGTGGAACCAGTAGGTGAAGCCCATCACGTCGCTGCGCATCGCGACGTCCTGGCTGGGCTGGAACAGCGGGATGCGGGGCACCTCGTCGTAGGCGATCTGGATCATCTCGCGCACCGAGCTGTCGTAGATCGCCTTGTTCTCGGCGAAGCGCGCGTTGGTGATGATGCGGTCGAGCTTCGGGTTCTGGTAGCTCATCGTGTTGAACACGGCGTTCTGGCCGTGGTAGCACCAGTAGAAGAAGTACTCGGGGAAGTCGAGCCACCCGCCGAAGCGGTTGAGGATCATCGGCATGTCCTTCTTCAGCAGCGCCGCGCGCCAGGTGGCACCCGGGATCTTGTTGATCCGTGCCTTGATGCCGATCTGCGCGAGCGCCTCCTGGATCAGGACGGCGGCGGGCTCGCCCACCGTCGCGCCACCGAGGTCGATGCTGAGCGTCGTCTCGAATCCATTCGGGACCCCGGCCTCGGCCATCAGCGCCCTGGCCTTGTCGAGGTCGGTGCGGTACCACGTGGGCTGCGGCCACGCCGTGCTCTTGATGGGCCCAGGCGGGCCGCCGTACAGCTTGGTGCCGCGGCCGTACAGCGCGGCCTCGTGGATCTTGTCGTAGGGGAGCGCCCACGCCACCGCCTGGCGCACCTTGACGTTGTCGAACGGTGGCCGGGTCGTGTTCATGCCGACGTAGAACATCGCGTTCTCGATCGGCATCGTCGACACCTTGACCGGGCCGCCGTCTGTGGCCATCTCGGCGAAGTCCTTGGGCGGCATGTCGTAGGTCATGTCGATGTCGCCGCGCAGCAGCAGCGCGCGGCGGTTGCCGGCGTTGGGCACCTCGCGCTGCACGACGCGGCGCAGCTTGGGCATCGGGCCGCACTTCCAGTCGTCGTTGCGGACGTAGACGATCTCCTGCCCGGGCCGGAACGACTCGACCTTGTAGGCGCCGCCGCCGGCGGTGTTGTTGCGCGTCCAGTTGAGGCCCCACGGATCCTGCGCGGTGGCGTTCTTCTTCACCAGCTCGCTGTTGAAGACGCAGGGCACGACGACCGCGAGGTTGTTCATCGTCAGCTTGTCCTTGCGGATGAACTTGACGCGGAACGTGTGGTCGTCGACGACTTCGAACTGTTCCGGCTTCTCCAGCGAGCCCGCGGCCATCTGGAAGGTCGGGAAGCCGCCGACGCTGACCGCGCGGTCGAAGCTCCACTTGACGTCCTTGGCCGTCACCGGGGTGCCGTCGTGGAAGGTCGCGTTCCTGCGCAGCCTGAACGTCACGCTCATGCCGTCGGGTGCCATCTGCCAGCTCTCGGCGAGCTCGGGCTCGAGCTTGGTGGCGTCGTAGGTCACGCGCCCGTCGGGCAGCCTCTTCTTGCCGAAGGTCATCAGCCGGTCGTAGACCAGCCAGCTCACGCCATAGGCCGGGCGGTTGGCCCCGACGGTGTGGATGTCCAGCGAGTTCGGCCCGAACTCGTTGGCCACGATCAGCACGTCCTTGGGCCGGGCTTGGGCATGCACGGCAAGCGGCAGGCCGCCGAGTGCGGCCGAGGTGGCGGCGGTGCGGGCGAGGAAGTCGCGGCGATCCATGGCGTGAGCTCCTGGGGGCGGTCAGAGGGAGGCGAGGTAGGCGCGCCAGCCGCCGAAGCGGCTGATGTCACGCGCGCCGTCGAGGGCATGCGCTTCGCAGAGAAAGCCGTGCACGTGGCGGCCGTCGGCCAGCTCGATCGAGCCGAGTGCCAGCGGCGGCGGCACGAGGGCGAGGAACGAGCCGATCTGCGCCAGCGGCATGTCCCAGACCTCGACCTCGATCGCATGGCCGGCGTCGGCGACGCGCTGCAGGCCCGGCTTCGGGGGACGTGTGCCGGGCAGCGCGTGCAGGCGGTAGCGCGCGGCGGTGGTCGTCGTCTCGCGCCACACGGCGCCGCGTTCGGTGAGCTGCCCGTTCAGGGGTTGCCCGCTGAGGTGCGCGCCGACGACGGCCAGCGGCAGCGTCGGCTCCGCGGCCGGCCAGGTCAGGGGTTCGGCGCTCGCGCGCCGCTGGCCGGTCGCGCCCAGCGGCAGGGCACAGGCCTGCTGCCAGCGCCGGCCCCAGCGGGCGAGGGCGGCGTCGGCACCCCCGGGGGCGATGAAGGTGACGCCGAACGGCAGGCCGTTCGGCGTGAAGCCCGCGGGCAGCGCGAGCGCACTCCAGCCGAGCAGGTTGACGAAATTGGTGTACACGCCCAGCCGCGCGTTGGCGCCCACGGGGTCGGCCGCCACGTCGTCGAAGCTCGGATGGCGCGGTGCCGTGGGCACCATCAGCACGTCGACCTCGCGCCAGATGCTGCGCACTGCGAGCTGCGCGTGGCGCAGCGCGTACTGGGCACGGAAGGCATCGACCGCACGGATGTCGCGCGCACGCCCGATCACCCTGGCCACGGTCGGCTCGACCGCGTCGGGGTGCTGGCCGAGCAGGGCCTCGACGACGGCCAGCCGCTCGGCCACCCACGGCCCTTCGTAGAGCAGCTGCGCGACCTCGTGCAGGGGCGCGAAGTCGATCGCCGTCACCGCCGCGCCGAGCGTTGCCAGGGTCTCGCAGGCGGCGCGCCAGCCGGCGTCGTAGCCGAGCGCGGCGTCGACGTCGGGGTGGCGCGGGATGCCCACGCGCAGCGGCTGCGGCCAGTCGATGCGTCCGGGGGCAAAGGCGCTGTAGTCGTCCGCCTCGTCGGGGCCTTCGATGACGGCGAGCACGGTCGCCGCGTCTTCGACGGTGAGGGCGAAGACCGAGACGCAGTCGAGGCTGCGGCACGCCGGCACGACGCCGGCGGTGCCGACGCGTCCTGGCGTGGGTTTCAGGCCGACGACGTTGTTGAATGCGGCAGGCACCCGCCCGGATCCGGCGGTGTCGGTGCCGAGCGAGAACGGGACGTCGCCGCGGCCGACGAGCACCGCCGAGCCCGAGCTCGAGCCGCCGCTGATGCGGTCGGCCGCGAACACGCTCGCCGGTGCGCCGTACGGCGAACGGGTGCCCACGAGACCGGTTGCGAACTGGTCGAGGTTGGTCTTGCCGAGCAGCACCGCACCAGCGGCGAGCAGCTTGCGCACCACCGTGGCGCTTTGCGCGGGCTCGTAGCGGAAGGCCGGGCAGGCGGCGGTCGTCGCGAGGCCTGCGACGTCGATGTTGTCCTTGACCACGAACGGCACGCCGAACAGCGGCATGGCAGCCAGCAGTGCGGCGCGGTCCACGCGGGCGCGCGCGAGGGCGTCGAGTTCGGCGCAGCGTCGTGCGAGCGCCTGGGCGTCGACCTGCAGGATCCATGACGCCGGGGGGCTGTGCTCGAAGATGCGGCGCGCGCGTGCCGGCACCAGGTCGCCCGCCGTCGCGCCGTCGAGGTAGGCGCGACGCCAGTCCTCGATCGTCAGCAGTTCCGATTCGTTGGGCCGCATCTTGGTGCACGCTTTGGTATACCAACTGGCATGCTTGCAGCTTCCGTGCCAATCCGCGTCCGTTGCCGACAACGCACTGCGGGGACGCGCGACCGGCGCACCGTCGGCCGATCTCTGGGCGCGGCGCGACGGATCCGATCAGCGCCGGCTGGCGGCCATCAAGGCCGCCTTCGGCGGCTCGCGCAGCAGCGCGGGCATCTCGCTGGCTTCGGTCGCGACGAATGGGCGGTCAACGGGCGGAAGACGGCAGGCAGATGGGGCGTAAGAGGTGCAGGAAACGGACCGGACCGCGGCGGCAACGCGTTGGCGGATCGGCACGCTGGCGAAGCGCCCGCAGATCGCCACGACGGCGCCCGCTTCGCGCGACCCCACTTGCACTTGCGCTCGCCCACGCCGAGGTGCGCCGACACGTTCTCACCCTCGATGAGCCGATGCGCCACCCGCGAGCAGCCACGGCCCCCCCGCTTCGGCCGGTGCGGTCGCCTTCGGCGTCGGCACCCACGCCGACACCGGCCTCAGCGCCGCACCGAGTTCGATCCACAGCGCGCCGCAGCGCGGCGCGACCCCGGCAGGAAGCAGGCCGTCGAGCGCAGCGCGCGGTGGCGTGGCGTCATGGTGTGGGGATGGCCGGTGCAGGTGTAAAGGGCCGCCGAGCGCAGGGGGCGGTGCCGAGCTCAGGGATTGGCGGCGCGAGCCCGAGCCCGGAGGCACGATGCACGCCGAGCCGCTGCACGACCGCGCCGAGAACGGCACCCCCATAGTAAAGATCGAGCCCGACGAGGACATCCCGCTCAAGCCCCCGATGGGGCGCACGCAGCGCACCGAGGCGGGCATGCAGAGCTTCTCGATCGACTCGGTCAGCGGGCACGGCGAGATCTTCGACGTGCTGTACGACTGGTGCGAGGCCGAGGGCATCGCGCTCGACACGCTGATCCACGAGATGGGCACGGCGCAGATCGAGATCGACACAGGCGCGGCGGCAAGGTGCAGCGGGTGGTGGTGGCGAGGCGAGGCCGGCCGGGCGGCATCCAGCGGCTCGCCTGGCCCGCAGCGATCGTCAGCGCCGTTGCGCCTTGGCCAGCAACTCGAGCCCGAGCGCGCTCTTGCCCTGCCCACGATCGGCGCGCAGCGCGAAACGGGCTTCGGCGTCGAACTCCGCCAGCAGCAACGTGGCCATTTCGTCGATCAACCGGTTCACACTGGTGCCTCGGCGCTTGGCCAGTGCCTTCAGGCGTTCGTACTTGTCGTCGAGCAGACGGATGGTCAGGGCGCTCATTCGTGCTCCTCGATCTTCAGCAAGGCAGATGGCGTCACGGCGTGCAAGCCGGGGAACTTCAACGCGTGCCGCTTGAGGTCGCGCAGGTTCTGACTGACGACGCAGTCGGCTCCCCCGGCCACCGCGAGTTCGATCAGGTGGTTGTCGCCCTCGTCGCGCAGGTGGGGCGCCAGCCGAAGTAGATCCGCGTCCAACGGCAATGTGCGAGGAAGATGTCCAGCAGTTCCTCGCGCTCGGTGGCGTCGAGACGACTGGTGGCGAACAGCCGCCCGCGCGACAGGACGTCCTCGTATTCCGCCAGCAGTGCGGCACCCATCAACGGCACGAAGCGCTGGCGCAGGCAGCCGGCAATCACCGCCGCCGAGGCGCCGCGTCCCAGGCAGGCGCTGACGAACGCGTTCGTGTCGACGACGATCACCACGACCAAATGGCGTCAAGAACGATACCACCTGCGCGACACGGCGAGGTGTGGCGCGGACCGTCGGGCGCGGTGGCGTGTGGCAGGCGGGATGCCATGCAGGGCTGGCGCCCCGCCATGCATGCGGGCTGCGGCGCACAATCGCGCCCCATCGGCACTGCCAGAACATCCCCCATGACCGACCCCGATGCCGTCCAACGCTGGCTCGACGAGCACCGCATCACCGAGATCGAATGCCTGACGCCCGACATGTCGGGGCAGGCGCGCGGCAAGATCGTGCCGCGTCACCGCTACGACCCCGCCGCCGGCCTGCGCCTGCCCGAGGCGGTGCTGACGATGACGGTCACCGGCGACTACCCGGAGAAGGACTACACCGCCGTCTCGGACCCCGACATGCGGCTGGTGCCCGACGCGGCCACGCTGCGCCCGGTGCCGTGGGCCAAGGAGCCCACCGCGCAGATCATCCACGACTGCCTGCACTTCGACGGCACGCCGGTCGAGCTGTCGCCGCGCAACGTGCTGCGCCGCGTGCTGCAGCTGTACGCCGACCGTGGCTGGAAGGCCGTCGTCGCGCCCGAGATGGAGTTCTACCTCGTGCAGATCGAGCCCGACGAGGACATTCCGCTGAAGCCGCCGATGGGGCGCACGCAGCGCACCGAGGCGGGCATGCAGAGCTTCTCGATCGACTCGGTCAGCGAGTACGGCGAGATCTTCGACGTGCTGTACGACTGGTGCGAGGCCGAGGGCATCCAGCTCGATACGCTGATCCACGAGATGGGCACGGCGCAGATGGAGATCAACCTCGACCACGGCGACCCGCTGTCCCTGGCCGATCAGGTGTTCCTGTTCAAGCGCACGGTGCGCGAGGTGGCGATCCGCCACCAGATGTACGCCACCTTCATGGCCAAGCCGATGCAGGGCCAGCCCGGCAGCGCGATGCACCTGCACCAGAGCGTGGTCGACGCGGCCACCGGCGCCAACATCTTCAGCCGCCCCGACGGCGAGCCCTCGCCCGAGTTCTTCCACTTCATCGGCGGGCTGCAGACCTACCTGCCGGCAGCCACCGCGTTCTTCGCGCCGTACGTCAACTCGTACCGGCGGCTGTCGCGCTACACCGCCGCGCCGATCAACCTCGGCTGGGGCTACGACAACCGCACCTGCGGGCTGCGCGTGCCGCGCTCGGGGCCCGAGGCGCGGCGCGTCGAGAACCGGCTGGCCGGCGTCGACACCAACCCGTACCTCGTCACCGCGGCGACGCTGGCCTGCGGCTGGCTCGGCATCGAGCAAAAGCTCCAGCCCAGCGAGCCGCTGGCCGGCAGCGCCTACGAGCAGCCGCGCCAGCTGCCGCGCCACCTCGACGACGCCGTCGAGCTGCTGCTGCGCTGCCAGCCGCTGGCCGAGCTGTTTGGCGCGCACTTCGTCGAGACCTACGCGGCGATCAAGGAAGCCGAGTACCGCGAGTACTTCGACGTCATCAGCCCATGGGAGCGACGCTACCTGCTGCTCAACGTGTGAGGCGGCTGCCGCCGGCGCGCGCGCGCAGCCGGGCGCGGTGCGCGTGACGGCGATGCTCGACATCGACGGCGCGCACGGCGAAGGCGGCGGCCAGCTCGTGCGCACCGCGGTCGCGCTGGCCGCGGTCACCGGCACCGCGGTGCGCGTGCACGACATCCGCGCGCGGCGGCGCCGCCCGGGGCTGGCGGCGCAGCACGTGGCAGCGGTGCGCGCGGTGGCCGCGCTGTGCGATGCGCGCTGCGACGGCGTGCACCCCGGCTCGTCGGTGCTCGCGTTTCGGCCCGGCGCGCTGCACGGCGGCAGCTTCGTCGTCGACGTCGGCACCGCCGGCAGCGTTGCGCTCGTGCTGCAGGCGATGCTGCCGGCCGCGCTGGCCAGCGGCGAGGCCGTCGAGGTCGTGCTGCGCGGCGGCACCGACGTGCCGATGGCGCCGCCGGTCGATTACCTGCACCACGTGCTGCTGCCGCTGCTCGCGCGCATGGGCGTGCACGCCGAGCTGCAGGTCGAGCGCCGCGGCTACGTGCCGCGCGGCGGCGGCGAGGTGCGCCTGTCGCTGCCGGCGACCGGGCTGCTCGCGCCGTTCGTCGTCGACGAGCGCGGGCCCGTGACCGCGATCGACGCGCGCGCGCACGTCAGCCGCCTGCCGCTGGACATCGCGCGGCGCATGGCCGCCGCGGCGCGCAGCGCGGTCGGGCGGACGTGGCCGTTCGACGCGCACGTCGAAGCCGGCGACCCGCTGCTCGCGTTGGGGCCCGGCGGTGCGATCGTGCTCAGCGCGGCGGCCGGGCCCACCGTGCTCGGCGCGGCGCAGGTCGCGCAGCGCGGCGTGCCCGCCGAACAGCTCGGCCGGCAGGCGGCGCTGTCGCTGCGCCGCGACCTCGAAGCGGGCGCGACGCTGGACGTGCACGCGGCCGACCAGATGCTCGTCTTCCTCGCGCTCGCCGGTGCGCCGTCGGTGTTCCGCGCGTCGGTGCTGAGCGAGCATGCGCGCACCGCGATGTGGCTGATCGAGACGCTGACGACGGCACGCTTCGCGATCACGCCGCAAGGCGAGAGTGTGCGCGTCGACGTGCAGCCGCACGTGCGGCGCTGACCGGCGCGCGGCGTCAGCGCGCGCTCGCCGCGCCGGCCGCGGGGCGGCGGTGCAGCAGCCACTGCGCGACGAGCCCGCAGGCGGCGAACGCGAGCATCACCGCGCCCAGGTTCGCCGCGCCGTCGTGCGGCACCAGCCCGACGACGTAGCCGCCGAGCGCGCCCACCAGCTGCTGCGCAAGCCCGGCCACCGCGGCGGCCGAGCCGGCCAGTGCCGGCACGACGCCCACCGTGCCCGCCAGCGACGGCGGCATCAGCAGGCCGTGGCCGACGCCCACCAGCACCAGCGGCAGCGCGAGCGCCAGCGGCGTCCTGAGCCCGGCCAGCGCGAGCACGAGCACGAGCAGCAAGCCGCCGATCGTCAGCGCCTGGCCCAGCCGCATCACCGTGCGCTCGCCGGCGCGGTGCGCGATGCGCGAGGTCAGGTAGTTGCCGGCGATGTACGACAGCGGGATCGCCATCACGTAGAAGCCGATGCCGTCGGGGCCGATGCCGTAGCCGCCGAGCACGATCGGCGCGCCGCCGAGGAACGCGTAGAACGTGGCCGTCGTGCTGGCCAGCACGAGCACGTACAGCACGAACGCCGGCTCGCGCGCGAGGCGCACGTAGGCCCCGGCCATCGCGCGCAGCCAGTGCGACGGCGCGGCGGCGGGGCGCGAGTCGGGCAGCCCGCGCCAGGCGGCCAGCCACAGCAGCGCCGCGAGCCATGCAATCAGTACGAAGTTGGCCTGCCAGCCCCAGCGCACGTGGATCTGGCCGCCGACGATCGTCGCGGCTGGCGGGCACAGCCCCATCACCATGCCGACGTAAGCCATCACGCGCGTGCGCTCGGCGCCGTGGAAGTGGTCCTGCACCAGCGCGCGGCCGATGACCATGCCGGCACCGGCACCGGCACCCTGCACCACGCGCGCGGCCGCGAGCGCGAGCACGTTGTCGGCCAGCGCCGCTGCCACCGATCCGGCGGCGGCCAGCGCAAGCCCGGCGAGCAGCACGCGCTTGCGTCCGAGCCGGTCCGACAGCGGACCGTACAGCAGCTGCATGCCACCGAACGCGACGACGAAGCCGCTGAACGTCAGCTGCACCGCCGCCTGCGACGCGCCGAACGTCGCGCCCCACTGCTGCATCGACGGGATGCACACCATCATCGCCAGCAGGCCGAAGGCGAGCTGCGCGAGCAGGTTGGCGACCAGCAGGCCGCGGGCGGTGTCGGCGGGCAAGGACAAGAGATGAAGGGGCGCGGCCATGTGCGACGGGGCGCACACCAGGGCGCGAGGGTAGCCGATGTGCGCCGCCGGCCCGGGGGACGGGGCCGGCATCCGCAGGTTCAGAGGTCGAGCACGAGTCGCTCGGACCTGCAGCCCGAGACGCACACCATCATCGAGCGGTTGGCTGCGCGCTCGGCGGCGGTCAGCACGGAGTCGCGGTGGTCGGGCTCGCCTTCGAGCACGCGCGTCTCGCACGAGCCGCAGATGCCTTCCTCGCAGCTGAACGGCACGCCGGCCTTCAGCTCGATCAGACACTGGTGCAGCGTCTTGTCCGGCGTGACTTCGAACGTGCGGCCGCTGCGGCGCAGCTCGACGGTGAAGGTGCTGCGCGCATCCGCGGCCGCAGCGACCTCGACGGCGGCGAAACGCTCGATATGCGCATTCGCGTGGCCGAGCTCGGCGCAGACCTTTTCGAACGCGTCGAGCATCACCGCCGGACCGCAGGCGTAGTAATGCTCGGTGTCGCTCGCAGCACGGCGCGCGAGCAGTGCGCGCAGGTCGGGCGGGCCGCCGCGTTCGTCGTCGAAGTGCCACGTCACGGGCACGTCCAGCGCCTCGATGTCGGCCACGAACGCCGCGCTCGCGCGTGAGCGTGCGCAGTAGATCAGCTCGAACGGACACCCGAGGTCCCTGAGCCGTCGTGCCATGCACAGCAGCGGCGTCACGCCGATGCCGCCGGCCAGCAGCACCGAGTGCGAGGCGTCCTCGTGCAGCGGGAAGTTGTTGCGCGGCGCACCGATGGCAAGGCGTGTGCCGACGCGCAGCTGCTCGTGCACGCAGCGCGAGCCGCCGCGGCTCTTGCGGTCGCGCAGCACACCAACGACGTAGCGGTGGCGCTCGCTGCTCGGGTTGACGAGCGAGTAGCTGCGCACCATGCCGTTGGGCAGGTGCAGATCGATGTGCGCGCCGGCCTCGAAGGCCGGGAACTCACCGCCGCCGACCGGCCGCAGCTCGATGCTGATGATGTCGTCGGCCTCGTGGCGCAGCGTGTGGACCCAGGCCTGCAGTGTGTCGGACGCGCCCATCGTCGCGCTCAATGGCCGGCTCGCTCGAGTTGGCGCGTCGCCAGGTGGCGCAGGTGGCGGCGCAGCCGCACGATGCCCATGTCGTGCTGGTACAGGTGCTCGCGCTTGTTGGCGTCGGGTTCCATGTTCTCGACGGCGACGCGGTCCTGCTCGAGCACGCGCCAGTGGCGCTCCTCGAGGCGGTTCTTGTAGAGGAAGCGCCAGGTGTCGCGCTGCCAGCCGCTGACCTTGCGGCAGCGCCAGTGGAACACGGCTGCGGTTCGGTTCGTGATTGGCGTGTAGCTGCCGATGATCGTGAAGTTCCCGCCCGGGCCGCCGGTCTTCGGATACGGGATCTCGAGGCGCATCAGGTGAATGCCGGTGTCGATCCACTCGGTCCAGTCGAAATTGACGTCGCGCTGGTGCTTCTTCTCGAACACGAAGCCGGTGTCGGTGTCGCGGATCTGGAACTCGGCCGTCATGTCGCCTTCGCTCATCGTGTGCGACTGCTTGTGCAAATAGGCTCCGTGCATCGGGTCCATCACGTTGTCGATCACGTAGCGGTAGTCGCAGCCCCATTCCGTGTAGCACAGGAACGACGACCACTCGGGCGAGGTCAGCTGCTCGGGCAGGCGCAGCGGCGGCGCCTCGTCGAGCGCCGGCTGGCTCGCGTTGTAGAGGAAGATCGCACCGTTCGATTCGGCGGTGACGAAGCGCCGCGTCGGCCGCGAGCCCTCGAGCTTGCAGCCCGGGCTGCCCGGCACGCGCATCACGGTGCCGTCGCAGCGCACCTCGACGCCGTGGTACGGGCATGCGATGCGGTCGCCGAGGATGACACCCAGCGACAGCGGCGCGCCGCGATGCGGGCAGTGGTCCTCGAGGGCGTGCACCTTGCCGCCGGCGTCGCGCCACAGCACGATCTTGTAGCCCAGCCGCCGCAGCGAGACCGGGCTTTCCTTGACGAAGCCCGACGGGCAGACCGGGTACCACAGGTCCTTGAGGCCGACTTCGAGCACGGCGTCGATCGGATCTTGCGGGAGGTGGACGGGGGCGGTGTTCATCGCGGTGCTTCCTTCGCGTGCGTGGCAGGTGGACGTGCCCTCGGTGCGGCTCAGGCGCCCAGGCGGGCCATCTCGCGGCAGTAGGTCTCGGCTGTCCACGGCTGGCCGTTCGGGCCCGCGGGGCCGGTTTGGTTCAGGTAGGCGACCAGACCTTCGAGATCGTGGATGCCGGCAGCGAACGCGCGCTCGATGCTGTCGCCGAGCAGGCTCTCGTAGGCGGTGGGCGGCGCGCTGCGGCTCTGGTGCGTTTCGTTGTACAGCTCGGGGAGGCGCATGGGTTTCTCCTTGCGACGGCGTCAGGCCTTGGGCTTGTCGGTCATGAAGCGCCCGCTGGGCGCCTCGGCGTTCACCTGGCGGCGCGTGTGGCCGTCGATACCGCCCTTGATCGCCCATTCGGCGAACACGGTCGGGCCGGGGGTGAAGTCGCGCGGCGTCCAGTCGGCGGTCAGTTCGTCTTCGTCGGTGTAGTACTCGACGAGTGCGCCGGCAGGGTTTTCGAAGTACCAGAACAGCGCCGACGAGATCGGGTGGCGGCCGGGACCGAGCTCCGTCGTCCAGCCGCAGCGCGACATGTGCATGCCGCCACCGATGACCTCGTGCAGGTCGCGCACCGTGAAGGCGACGTGGTTGAGCCCCTTGCGCGGGATCGGCGGCACGAGCAGGAACAGGTCGTGGTGGCCGCCCTCGGGGGCGCAGCGCATGAAGTGCCCGCGCCCGGGGTAGCGGTCGGAGACGACGAAGCCCAGGCACCGCTCGTAGAACGCGGTGGTGGCCGCGAGGTCGAGCACGAAGAACACGACGTGGCCGACCTCGACCGGCTGCGCGCGTTCGTAGGCCGGCGCCGGGCGGTTCACGCGCGGACGCTCGCTCCAGGTGTTGGTGCGTGCACACTCGAGCTGGACCGGGCGCTTGCGCGTGACCTGCACGCGCACTGCCAGCCCGTTGGGGTCGGTGCAGCCGACGCGCTGGCCGTCGTCGACGTAACCGGGCTGGCCGCGCAGGCGTTCGCGGCACGCGTCGAGTTCGGCCGCACTGCCCACCGCCCAGACGACTTCGCGCAGCGTCGGGTCGGGCTCGACGCCGGGCGGCAGCCCCGGCGTGTCGCCGTGCGCGACGCGCACGCGGCAGCCGTTGAGCGTCTCGAAGACGAGCTGCTGCTGCGTCTCGTCGAGCAGCGTCAGTCCCCAGTCGGTGAAGAAGCGGCGGCAGGTGGCCAGGTCGGACGCGCCGAACGTGATTTCGTCGATGCCCTGGATGTGCATGGGGGCTCGCGGGCGCTCAGTGCGCGAGAAGCAACGTCGGGTTCGAAGATTGCCTGCCTGCGGCAGCCGGCTTGGCGCTGCCGAGATCGCGGCCCGGCGTTCGGCGGTGCTTGCGGCCGACCGAGATCCGACTGCCGAACGCGTCTGCCTGGTCGCAGCGCGCCGCCAGCAGGGGCCTGTCCTGCGCTGGGGTCGCTTTCGGTGGGCAGGGGGATGAGCCGGCGGTGACGACGGTAAACATGCTCGCGGGCAGATCGTTTTATAAAAGAAACAACGTTTCTTTTTAGAAACGTTGGCGGATCGTAGGGGTGCTGCGAGCGAGGGGTCAAGCCAATTCCGACTGAATTTCTGAGTCACCTGCCGCACCGTGCTGCAGGGACCCGATGCGCATGGCGAGCGCCGTCGTCCAGGCGCTCGAGCGGCAGCGGCGCGTCATTGCATTGTCGAGCCGATCGGTCGGCTATCGCCTGGAGGCCGTCGGCTGAGGCTACGATTGATTTCCTAATGAATCGCAGTTTCTTATAAGAAACACAGGAGCAGAGCATGGTCCCTGTCGCCGACCGCGCCGACGCGCGACCGCCCGCGATCGAGTTCATCGGCGTCCACAAGCGCTTCCCGCCGCGCGGCCATTCGGGCGAAGTGCTTGCCGCGCGCGACGTGACGTTCTCGATCGCCGAAGGCGAGGTCGTCTCGATCATCGGCCCGTCGGGCTGCGGCAAGAGCACGCTGCTGAACATGGGCGCCGGGCTGTCGAAGCCGTCGGCCGGTACCGTCAAGGTCGGCGGCGAAGTCGTCGCCGGGCCGAACGAGCACGTGGCCTTCATGCTGCAGAAGGACCTGCTGATGCCGTGGCGCACGATCGCGCAGAACGTCGAGTTCGGGCTCGAGCTGCGCGGCACCAAGGCCGCGCAGCGGCGCGAGGTCGCGCACCGCCTGCTCGCGCAGTGCCACCTCAAGGGCTTCGAGCAGCACTACCCGAACCAGCTGTCGGGCGGCATGCGCCAGCGCGCCGCGCTCGCGCGCACGCTGGCCGTCGACCCGCTCGTGCTGCTGATGGACGAGCCGTTCTCGGCGCTCGATGCGCAGACCAAGATGGTCCTGCAGCAGGACCTCGCGCAGACGGTCGCCGCGCAGCGCAAGACGGTGCTGTTCATCACGCACGACCTCGCCGAGGGCGTCGCGCTGTCGGACCGCATCCTCGTGATGAGCGAGCGCCCGGGCACGATCGTCGAGGAGATCGTCGTCGACATTCCCGGCCGCGACAACCCGATGGCGCGCCGCAAGCACCACGAGGTGGCCGACTACGTCGCGCACCTGATGGACCTGCTCAAGCTCGACGCCAACGCCGAAGTGCACTGAGTCCACCCACCCCGACCGACCCCTTCGACCTCGAACGGAGACCGCGATGTCCTTGCCCATGCTCCCCCGCCGCGCCTGCCTCGCCCTCGCCGCCGTCGCCGCACTCGGTGCACCGCTGGCGGCCCACGCGCAGCTGCAGGAGGTGACCTACCTGCTGCCCGCGCCGGCCACGCTCGTCGCCTTCGGGCCGTGGATGGTGGCGCAGGCCAAGGGCTACTACGAGCAGGAAGGGCTGAAGGTCAACTTCGTCAGCGGGCGCGGCGGCGTCGATGTCGCCAAGCAGATCGGCGCCGGCAACGCCGTCGTCGGCGGCGCGATCGGCGACACGCCGATCATCGCGCGCGCGCAGGGCATCCCGGTCAAGGCGGTCGCCGTGCTCGGGCAGGGCTCGCTGATGGCGCTGGTCAGCCACAAGGACGAGCGCATCGAGAGCCCGCGCGAGCTGAAGGGCCGCACGGTGACGACGATCTCGTACACCGACACCACCTACTACGCGCTGCTGGGCATGCTCAGCAAGGTCGGGCTGACGAAGAACGACGTCAACATCCAGGCCGCCGGCCCGGCGGGCGTGTGGCAGCAGTTCGCCGCGAAGAAGGCCGCCGCGATGGCCGCCGTGCCCGACTGGACCGTGGCCGCGATGGAGGCCGGCGCGCAGGTCGACATCCTGCCGGCCGACATCTACTTCAAGAGCATGGCGCAGGCCATCCTCGCCGCCGACGACACGATCCAGAAGAACCCGCAGCTGATCCAGAAGCTGGTGCGCGCGACGCTCAAGGGCATGAAAGACATCATGGCCGACCCGAAGGCCGCCACCGCTGTCTACGTCAAGCACGTGCCGGTGCACCAGGGCAAGGAGGACACCGTGCTCAAGACCTTCGAGCTGTACAACAAGTACGTCTACGCGGCGCAGAAGGTGCCCGGCACGATGGACGAGACGCGCCTGGGCGAGCTGCAGAAGTTCTACGTCGGCAACGGCGTCGTGCCCAGGGAGGTGCCGCTGAAGGACCTCTACACCAACCAGTTCGTGGCGGCCAAGTGAACATGCTCGCCGTCAAGCGGCTCAAGCGCGCCGACGCCGCTTCCCGCGAGGTCCCGATGACCGCCGACCGCGAGCGCCTCGTGACCGCCGGCTGGAGCGTGGCCGTGCTGGTCGTGTTCCTGCTCGCGTGGGAATTCGTGCCCGGCTGGCTCGGCGTGCCCGACTTCGTGCTGCCGCCGCTCAGCCACACCGTGGCCGAGCTCGGCCGCATCTGGGGCGCCGAGCGCCTGCTGTGGCACGCCGGCATCACGGCGCTCGAGGTGGTGGTCGGCTTCGCGCTCGGTTCGCTGCTCGGCGCGGCGATCGGCTACGCGCTCGGCGTCGCGCCGCGTGTCGAGGCCGTGCTGTCGCCGTACCTGCTCGCACTGCAGATTGCGCCGAAGGTCGCGTTCGCGCCGCTGTTCGTGATGTGGCTCGGCTACACGGTCTACCCCAAGATCCTGGTGGCGGTGCTGATCGTGTTCTTCCCGGTGCTGGTCAACGTGCTGTCGGCGATGCGCGCGATGGACCACGACCTGGTCAACCTCGCGCGCTCGTTCTCGGCCACGCGCTGGCAGGTGTTCCGCATGGTCGAATTCCCGACCACGCTGCCGCCGCTGTTCTCGGGGCTGCGTATCGCGAGCACGCTGGCCGTCATCGGTGTCGTCGTCGGTGAACTCGTCGGCGGCAACATGGGGCTGGGCTACCTGCTCGTGTTCTTCGAGGGGCAGGGCAACACGGCCGGCGTGTTCGTCGTGATCGGTGCGCTGACGGTGATCGGCATCGTCGCGTACTACGCCGTCGTGTTCGCCGAGAGGCGCGTGCTGCACTACCTGCCGAGCACCCAGCGCATCGGAGCCTGAATGACGACGACCGCCATTCCCGAGATCCGGCTCGACGGGCGCCGCGTGCTCGTCACCGGCGCTGCGCGCGGCCTGGGCGAGAGCTTCGCGCGCGCGCTGGTGGCCGCCGGCGCGCGCGTGGCGATCGGTGACGTGCTGCACGAACGCGGGCGCGCGCTCGCGGCCGAACTCGGCGCGGCGGCGCACTACGTGCCGCTGGACCTGCTCGACGGCGACAGCATCCGCGCCGGCGTGACCGCCGCGGTGCAGGCGCTCGGCGGGCTCGACGGCCTGATCAACAACGCCGCGATCACGAACTCGGGCGGCAAGGCGATGGACGAGCTCGACGTCGACACCTGGGACCGCGTGATGGACGTCAACGTGCGCGGCACCTGGCTCGTCACGGTGGCCGCGCGGCCGCATCTGGCCGCCAGCGGCAGCGGGCGTGTCGTCAACATCGCGTCGGACACCGCGCTGTGGGGCGCGCCGAAGCTGCTCGCCTATGTCGCGAGCAAGGGCGCCGTCATCGCGATGACGCGCGCGCTCGCGCGCGAGATGGGCGCCGACGGCATCACCGTCAACGCGATCGCACCCGGACTGACGCTGGTCGAGGCCACCGAGTACGTGCCGCGAGCGCGCCACGAACACTACCTGCAGGGCCGCGCGATCGCGCGCGCCCAGCTTCCCGCCGATGTCGATGCCGCCGCGCTGTTCCTGCTCAGCCACGGCGCCGGCTTCGTCACCGGACAGCTGCTGCCGGTCAACGGCGGCTTCGTGATGAACTGAGACAGGAGTCCGACTGACATGAACGCCCCCCTGCCCACGGTCGCACCGGCGGCCAACGAGCCCGTGTTCAACGCGCGCGGTCTGCTCGACGCGCAGATCCCGCCCGAGGCCGAGATCCAGGCCAGCCTGATGCAGCAGCCCGGCCAGAGCTTCGCCGAGTGGATGGAGTCGCGCGTCGCGCGCCGCGCCACGCGCCGCTACGACTGGGACGCGCTGGCGTTCCAGACGCAGGTCGACCCGCGCTACCGCCGCGCGCAGATGCGCTACGTCGGCACCGGCGGCACCGGCGTCGCGAAGGACGGCAACACCGTGCCGGCGGCGCACTTCACGTTCTCGACGATGGTGATCCCGGCCGGGCACATCGGCCCGTCGCACATCCACTACGACGTCGAGGAGATCTTCTTCGTGATGCGCGGCACGATGAAGGTGATCTGCGAGAAGGACGGCCAGCGCTGGGAGGCCGTGATCGGCGAGCGCGACCTGATCTCGGTGCCGCCGGGCGTGTACCGCGAGGAGCACAACATCGGCGAGGAAGACGCGCTGATGTGCGTGATGCTCGGCAGCCCGAAGCCGATCACGCCGACCTACCCGCCGGGCTCGCCGCTGTCCAAGATCAAGCGTTGAGCCATGGGCCACCCCCTACGCGCTTCGCGCGCCCCCTCCCGAGAAAGGGGCATCGCCAGCGGACCGGCGAAGCCGGATTCGCGGCGATCGCTTGAAGTCGTGCGCTGGATCGCGCGTGGGACATTGCAATGTGCCGGCCGCCGATGACGCCGCAGCAGATCCTCGAACAGCACCCGCTGCGCCATGCGCAGGTCGGTGCTGCGCGCGTGTCGTACCGCGACGCCGGCACCGGCGCCGCGGTCACGCACGTGCTGCTGCACGGCATCGGCTCGGCCTCGGGCAGCTGGGCGCTGCAGCTGCACGCAGCGCAGCACCGCGCCGACCGCCGTGTGCTTGCGTGGGACGCCCCCGGCTACGGCGACAGCACGGCACTGCCCGGCGCCGCACCCGATGCCGGCGCCTATGCGCAGCGGCTGTGGGACTGGCTCGACGCGCTCGGCGCGACGGCGCCGCTGACGCTGGTCGGCCACTCGCTGGGGGCGGTCATCGCTGCGCGTGCGGCGCGCCTGCAGCCGGCGCGCGTGCGCCGGCTCGTGCTGCTCGCGCCGGCGCGCGGCTATGGCAGCGCGCCCGAGGCCGAGCGGCGCAGGAAGCTCGACGACCGCCTGACGCGGCTCGCGCAGCTTGGACCGCAGGGGCTGGCGCGCGAGCGCGCCGGCGCGATGCTGTCGCCCGCCGCGGCGCCCGACCTCGTCGATGCGGTGCGCGCGACGATGGCCCGCATCGACCCCGCCGGCTACACGCAGGCCGCGCGGCTGCTCGACCAGGCCGACCTGCTCGCCGACCTCGCGCACCTCACCGTGCCGGTCGACGTGGCCAGCGGCAGCGCCGACGCGATCACGCCGCCGGCGGCGTGCAAGGCCGTCGCGCGGCACGTCGGCCGGCCGTGGCACGACCTCGGCCCGGTCGGTCACGCGTGCCCGCTCGAAGCCCCCGACGCCGTCGACCGGTTGATCGGCCTCGCCCGCGAGGAGACCCCGTCATGAACGACAAGACCCAGTGCGACGACCGCTACACCGTGCCCGCGCTGCAGCGCGGCCTGCAGCTGCTGATGCAGTTCAGCCGCGAGGAGCGTGAGCTCACCGGCGCCGAGCTGTCGCGGCGGCTGCAGCTGCCGCGCGCCTCCGTCTTTCGCATGCTGCACACGCTCGAGCAGATGGGCTTCGTCGAGCGCGCCGATGACGGCAACGCCTACAAGCTCGGGCTCGCGGTGCTGCGGCTGGGTTTCGAGCTGCTGGCATCGATGGAGCTCACCGAGTACGGGCGCCCGGTGATCGAGGCGCTGCGCGACCGCTGCGGCTATGCGGC
The DNA here is from genome assembly GCF_022631395.1 of Calidifontimicrobium sp. SYSU G02091. NCBI lineage: Bacteria > Pseudomonadati > Pseudomonadota > Betaproteobacteria > Burkholderiales > Sphaerotilaceae > Azohydromonas > Calidifontimicrobium sp. SYSU G02091. Next base: position 16,375 of record NZ_JALBGB010000030.1, on the reverse strand, counting down.
GCACTTGGTGGTGCGCGACGGCCGCGAGGTCGTCTTCATCGCCAAGGCGCCCGGCCACAACTCGCTGTTCCAGTCGATCCAGGTCGGCGCGCGGCTGCCGGCGCACGCGACCGTGCTCGGCCGTCTGCTGCTGTCGGACCTGGATCTGCCCGCGCTGCGCCAGCTCTATCCCGACGAGCCGCTGAAGGCCTACACGCCGCGCACGCCGACCACCGTCGAGCAGCTCAAGGCGATGATCGATGCCGACCGCGCCAACGGCTACGGCGTCAGCCAGGGTGGCTTCGAGACCGGCATCTCGACGATCGCCGCGCCGGTGTTCAACGACCGCGGCGAGGTCGCCGCGGTGGTCAGCATCACGGTGCCGGGCCAGCGCATCGACGAGCAGCGCCTGCCCGCGCTCGTCGACGACGTCAGGACCGCGGCGGCGCAGCTGACCGAACGCATCAGCCACCTGCCGCACCGCGGCGCGTGGGCCCCGAAGAGCTCCGACAGGAAGGCCGCATGACCGCCCCCACCCGCATCACCGTCGGCGAGCTCGTCGCACGCTTCCTCGAGGCGTGCGGCGTGCGTGCGGCGTTCGGCGTGATCTCGATCCACAACATGCCGATCCTCGACGCGTTGCACACGCGCGGGAAGATCCGCTTCGTCTCGGCGCGCGGTGAGGCCGGCGCCTGCAACATGGCCGACGCCTACGCGCGCGTCAGCGGCACGCTCGGGGTGTGCGTCACCAGCACCGGCACCGGCTGCGGCAACGCCGCCGGCGCGATGGTCGAGGCGCTGACCGCCGGCACGCCGCTGCTGCACCTGACGGGCCAGATCGAGTCGCCGTATCTCGACCGCGACCTCGGCTACATCCACGAGCACCCGGCGCAGCTGGCGATGCTCAAGGCGGTGGGCAAGGAGGCGTTCCGCGTGCGCAACCCCGAGACCGCGCTGGCCACGCTGCGCGAGGCGGTGCGCCTCGCGCACACGCCGCCGTGTGGGCCGGTGAGCGTCGAGATCCCGATCGACGTGCAGAAGGCCACGCTCGAGCTGCCACCGGACCTGTCGCCGCTGGCGGTGCCGCCGGTGGTGCCCAGCGCCGCGGCGGTCGACGCGCTGGCCGAGCGGCTCGCGTCGGCGAAGCGCCCGCTGCTGTGGCTCGGCGGCGGCGCGCGCGGTGCCGGCGCCGCCGTGCGTCGGCTCGTCGACATGGGCTTTGCCGTCGTGACCTCGGTACAGGGCCGCGGCATCGTCCCCGAGGACCACCCGCGCACGCTCGCGGCGTACAACCTGCACAAGGCCGCCGAGCACTTCTACGAGACGGTCGATGCGATGCTCGTCGTCGGCTCGCGGCTGCGCAGCAACGAGACGCTGACCTACAAGCTCAGGCTGCCGCGGCGGCGCTTTCGCGTCGACGCCAATGCACTGGCCGACCAGCGCGGCTACGGCAGCGAGTTCTTCGTGCACGGCGATGCGCAGCTCACGCTCGACGCGCTGGCCGACCGCCTGCAGGGGCGGCTGGAGGTCGACCCGCGGCTGGCCGACGACGTGCAGCGCGCGCGCCGGCAGGCGGCCTGCGACGTCGACGCGACGCTGGGCCCGTACGTGGAACTGAAGAACGCGATCGGCGACGTCGTCGGCCGCCAGCTCTGGTGGGTGCGCGACATCACGCTGTCCAACAGCATGTGGGGCAACCGTGCGCCGGTGCTCGACCACCCGCGCGCCGGCGTGCACGCACTGGGCGGCGGCATCGGCCAGGGGCTGGCGATGGGTATCGGTGCCGCCGTGGCCAACCACGAGCACGCTCTCGGGCGCAAGACGGTCGCGCTGTGCGGCGACGGCGGCTTCATGCTCAACGTCGGCGAGCTCGCGTGCGCCGCGCAGGAGAAGGCCGACGTGCTGTTCGTCGTGATGAACGACCGCCGCTACGGTGTCATCAAGAACATCCAGGACGAGCTCTACGGCGGACGCCATGCCTACGTCGAGCTGCACACGCCCGACTTCGCGCAGCTGTGCGCGAGCCTGCGGGTGCCGTACCTGGCCATGCCACGGCCGGGCACCGCGAAGGCCACGCTCGAGCGTGCGCTGGCCACGCCGGGGCCGGTCGTCGTCGAGGTCGACATGGCGGCGTGGGGGCCGTTCGCGGCCAAGTTCGCCGGTCCGCCGAAGCAGGCGCAGTGAGGCCGCGATGCTCGACGTGACCCTGATCGGCTGCGGTGCCATCGGACGCACGCTGCTGCAGCGACTGGCCGGCCACGCCGGCGTGCGCATCACCCACGTCGTCGTCACCGACAGCCACGTCGATGACGTGCAGCGCACGCTCGGCGACGCGGTGCGGGTCGTCTGCGACGTTCCCGCCGACGCGCGGCTCGTCATCGAGTGCGCCGGTCACGAGGCGCTGACCGCGCACGTCCTGCCGGCGCTCGCACGCGGCGTCGAGTGCGCGGTGCTGTCGGTCGGCGCGCTGTCGGCGCCGGGGCTGGCCGAGCAGCTCGCCGACGCCGCCGCGCGCGGGCGCACGCAGGTGCACCTGCTGGCGGGCGCGATCGGCGGTGTCGACGCGATCGCAGCGGCGAGGCTGGCCGGGCTCGAGCGTGTGACCTACACCGGCCGCAAGCCGCCCGCGGGCTGGCGCGGCACCGCGGCCGAGGCCGTCGTCGACCTCGACGCCCTCGCGGCGCCGGCCGTGATCCTCGAGGCCAGCGCGCGCGAGGCCGCGCGCCTGTACCCGAAGAACGCCAACGTCGCGGCGACCGTCTCGCTCGCTGGGCTCGGGCTCGACGCGACGCGCGTGCGCCTCATTGCCGACCCGACGGTGCGCGACAACATCCACGAGATCGAGGTCGAGGGCGCCTTCGGCCGCATGCAGGTCACGATGTGCGGCCGCCCGCTGCCCGACAACCCGAAGACGTCGGCGCTGACGGTGCTGTCGGCGCTGCGCTTCCTGGACAACCGCACGTCCGCCATGACGATTTGAGATGGCCGAGACCTTGCAGAGCTTCTTCGCCGGGCGCTGGCGCGATGCCTCCGGCCCCGAGTACGCGACCGAGTATCCGCACGACGGCAGCGTCGTCGCGACGCTGCACGCCGCCACCGCCGCCGACGTCGACGAGGCGGTGCAGGCCGCCGAGCGCGCGCGCCGCGCGCCGGCGTGGGCGCGCCTGAAGCCGCACGAGCGCGCCGGCCTCCTGTGGCGCATCGCGCAGGGCATCCGCGAGCGCGCCGAGGATCTCGCGCAGCTGCAGCGGCTGGACAACGGCAAGCCGATCCGCGAATGCCGTGCGCTGGTGGCCAGCGCCGCCGGCACGTTCCAGTTCTTCGCCGCCGCGGCCGAGACCTGGGAGGAGACGATCACACCGTCGCGTGGTGACTACCTGACGATGAGCGTGCACGAGCCGCTGGGGGTGGTGGGCGCGATCACACCGTGGAACTCGCCGATCGCCAGCGAGGCGCAGAAGCTCGCGCCGGCGCTGGCGGCCGGCTGCGCCGTCGTCCTCAAGCCGGCCGAGATCACGCCGCGCATGGCGATCGAGCTGGCCAGGATCTGCCAGCGTGCCGGCGTGCCCGACGGCATCGTCAGCGTGCTGCCGGGCAAGGGCTCGGTCGTCGGCGACGCGCTGGTGCGCCACCCGCTCGTCAAGCGCATCGCGTTCACCGGCGGCACCGCGGTCGGGCTGGGGATCCAGCGGCTGGCGGCCGAGAAGCTGATGCCGACCTCGCTCGAGCTCGGCGGCAAGTCGCCGACCGTCGTGCTGCCCGACGCGGAGCTCGACCACGCGGTGGCCGGTGTGCTTTACGGCATCTTCAGCTCGTCGGGCGAGTCGTGCATCGCCGGCTCGCGCGCGTTCGTGCACGAGAGCGTCTACGACGCGTTCCGGGCGCGGCTGCTCGACGGTGTCGCGCGCCTGCGCGTGGGCGATCCGGCGCGCGAGGACACGCAGATGGGGCCGCTGGTCAACCGTGCGCACCGCGAGACGGTCGAGCGCTACGTGCAGCTCGGCCGCGACGAGGGCGGGCGCGTGCTCGCCGGCGGCGCGCGACCGACCGGCGGCTTCTACGATGCCGGCAGCTACTACTTGCCCACCGTCATCGAGGGCCTGCCCAACCGCGCGCGCATGTGCCAGGAGGAGATCTTCGGCCCGGTGCTCGCGCTGCTGCCGTGGCGCGACGAGGACGACCTGGTGGCGCAGTGCAACGACAACGTCTACGGGCTGGCTGCGGGTCTGTGGACGCGCGACTTCCGCGCCGCGTGGCGCATCGGCCGCGCGCTCGAGACCGGCACCGTCTGGATCAACACCTACAAGCAGTTTTCGATCAGCACGCCGTTCTCCGGCGTCAAGATGAGCGGCTACGGGCAGGAGAAGGGGCGGCTGGGCATCCTCGAGTACACAAGCCAAAAGAGCTTCTACGTCGGCCTGAACGAGCAGCCGCTGCCGTGGGCGCTGTCGTGACCAATCCTGTGACGGGGGCCTGACGATGGACCTGGGCATCGCCGGGCGCAAGGCCCTGGTGTGCGGCGCGAGCGCCGGGCTCGGCCATGCGTGCGCGAAGGCGCTCGTCGAAGACGGTGTCCACGTGGTCATCGTCGCGCGCACCGAGGGGCCGCTCGTCGAGGCGGCACAGCGGCTCGCGGCGATCGGGCGCGGGCGCGTCGAGTGGGTCGCGGCCGACGTGACGAGCGCCGACGGCCGTGCGCGCATCTTCGCGGCCCACCCCGACTTCGACATCGTCGTCACCAACGCCGGCGGCCCGCCGCCGGGCGACTTCCGCCAGTGGACGCGCGACGACTGGCTGCGCGCGATCGACGCCAACATGCTCGCGCCGATCGAGCTGATCAAGGCCACCGTCGACGGCATGATGGCGCGCGGCTTCGGGCGCATCGTCAACATCACGTCGAGCGCGGTGAAGTCGCCGGTCGAGGGGCTGGGACTGTCGACCGGCGCGCGCAGTGCGCTCACCGGCTTCGTCGCCGGCCTGGCGCGGCAGACGGTGGCGCACGGCGTGACGATCAACAACCTGCTGCCGGGCACGTTCGACACCGCACGGCTTGCGGGCAACCTCGCGGCGCAGGCGCAGCGCGAGGGCATCACGGCGGAGCAGGCGCGCGCGCGGCGGCTGGCCAAGCACCCGGCGCGACGCTTCGGCGACCCCGACGAGCTCGGTCGCACCTGCGCGTTCCTGTGCAGCGTGCACGCCGGCTACCTCAACGGGCAGAACATCCTGCTCGACGGCGGGTCGTTCAACGGCGTGTTCTGAGCGCCGCGCGGCCCGCCCTTCCCATCCTTCACCCGGAGACTACGTATGGCATCGCTGGACATCGGCGTCGTCGGCGCGGGCGTCGGTGGCCTGGCCGCCGCGATTGCGCTGCAGCGGCACGGCCACCGCGTCACGGTGTTCGAGCAGGCGAGCCGCTTCGGGCGCGTCGGCGCCGACATCAACCTGACGCCCAACGCGGTGCGTGCGCTCGACGGGCTCGGCCATGGCGTCGGCGCGGCGATCCGCCGCCACGGCGCGAAGCCGACGTACCGCATCAGCCGCGACGGCGGCACCGGCGCCGAGACCTCGCGCCTGGCGATGGGCGATGTCGCCGAGCAGCAGTACGGCGCGCCGCAGGTCACGATCCACCGCGCCGACGTGCTGGCCGCGCTGACCGGGGCCTTCCCGCTCGAGCACGTGCGCTTCGGCCGGCGGATGCAGTCGCTCGCACAGGGCGAGGCGGGCGTCGCGCTGCGCTTCGACGACGGGCATGAGCAGACCTTCGACGTCGTCGTCGGCGCCGACGGCATCCACTCGCGCGTGCGCTCGGCGCTGTTCGGCGACGAGAAGCCGCGCTTCACCGGCGTCGTGTCGTTCCGTGCCGTCGTGCCGACCGAGCGCGTGCGCGACGTGCCCGAGATCGAGGCCTTCACGAAGTGGTGGGGCCCGAACCCGCAGACGCAGATCGTGACCTTCCCGCTCAACCAGGGGCGCGAGACCTTCGTGTTCGCGACCACCGGGCAGGATGCGTGGCACGAAGAGTCGTGGACCCGCGAAGGCGACGTCGAGGAACTGCGCGCCGTCTACCGCGACTTCCACCCCGACGCGCGCCGGCTGCTCGACGCCTGCGACACGGTGCTCAAGAGCGCGCTGTACGAGCGCGACCCGCTGCCGCGCTGGTCGCAGGGCACGGTGACGCTGCTCGGCGACGCGTGCCACCCGATGCTGCCATTCATGGCGCAGGGTGCGTGCATGGCGATCGAAGACGCCGTCGTGCTCGGCCGCTGCCTTGCCGCAGCCGGCGACCGCGCGCAGGCCGCGGCCGCGCTGCACTGCTACGAGCACACGCGGAGGGAACGCACGGCCAAGATCCAGATCGGTTCGCGTGGCAACCAGTGGCTGAAGACCCAGGGCAATGCCGACTGGGTCTACGGCTACGACGCGTGGTCAGTGCCGCTGGAAGCGGGCTGACCGCCGACGGCCCGCTGCGGTCAGCGCGCGTGCGACTCGCCCAGCGACTGGCGCGTCGCGCAGCCGACCGGCTCGTCGGCGCGTCGGGCAGGGTGGCCAGCGACACGCGCACACGAGCGCGACGAAAATGCAGCCGATACCGGGCGCTCGCGCCTTCGGCGGCGAACCCGTCGAAGCCGCCGGCCTCGGCGTCGCCGGCCACGGGCTCGCCCGTCCATGCGACGCCGCGTTCGAGCAGCCGCCCCCCGATCCGAGGGGCGGGCACGTGGCGGCGCCGCGTGACATGCGCCCCGCGGGCCGTGAGGCCGGGTGCCGATAATCGCGCGCGGGCGCCGTGCCCGGCGCCCACCCCTCAACGACCCGGTTTTCCATGAAGATCCTCGTCACCGGCGCCGCCGGCTTCATCGGCATGCACACCTCGCAGCGCCTGCTCGCGCGCGGCGACGAGGTCGTCGGCCTCGACAACCTCAACGACTACTACGACGTCACGCTCAAGCAGGCGCGGCTCGCGCGGCTCGAGGCGCAGCCGGGCTTTCGCTTCGTGCGGCTCGACGTCGCCGACCGCGCGGGGATGGAGGCGCTGTTCGCGCGCGAGCGGTTCGACCGCGTGATCCACCTCGCCGCGCAGGCGGGGGTGCGCTACTCGCTCACCAACCCGCACGCCTACGTCGAGAGCAACCTCGTGGGCTTCACGCACGTGCTCGAGGGCTGCCGACACCACGGCGTGCAGCACCTGGTGTACGCGTCGAGCTCGAGCGTCTATGGCGGCAACACGAAGCTGCCGTTCTCGGAGCACGACAGCGTCGACCACCCGGTGAGCCTGTACGCGGCGACGAAGAAGGCCAACGAGCTGATGGCGCACACCTACAGCCACCTGTACGGGCTGCCGACGACGGGGCTGCGCTTCTTCACCGTCTACGGGCCGTGGGGCCGGCCCGACATGGCGCTGTTCCTGTTCACGAAGGCCATCCTCGAGGGACGGCCGATCAACGTGTTCAACCACGGGCACATGCAGCGCGACTTCACCTACGTCGACGACATCGTCGAAGGCGTCGTGCGCGTCACCGACCACACCGCGACGCCGAATGCGGCCTACGTCTCCGACACGCCCGACCCCGGCACCAGCAATGTGCCGTACCGCGTTTTCAACATCGGCAACCACCAGCCGGTGCCGCTGCTCGAGTTCATCGCCTGCATCGAGCGCGCGCTCGGCATGACGGCCGAAAAGCGCCTGCTGCCGATGCAAGACGGCGACGTGCCCGCGACCTACGCCGACACCGACGCGCTGCGCCAGTGGGTCGGCTTCCAGCCCGCGACGCCGATCCAAGTGGGCATCGAGCGCTTCGTCGCGTGGTATCGGGACTACTATCGGGTCTGACGCCACCGCGGGCGCCTGCGGCGCCCTCTGCCTGCCATGAAGCTGTCGCGCCGGGACTGGCTCGCGCTGCTCGCCGTTGCCGCGCCGACGCTGGCGCATGCCGACCTCGTCGAGGTCATCGCACGCGCCAAACCGTCGATCGTCATCGTCGGCACGTTCAACCCCACCGACAACCCGCGCTTCGCGCTCAAGGGCACCGGCTTCGTCGCCGCCGAGGGCAACCTCGTCGTCACCAACGCGCACGTGCTGACGCCACAGGCGACGGCCCGGCCCGGCGAGCCGGGCACGCGGCAGGTGGTGCAGGTCTGGCGCGGGCCGCGCCAGTGGGAGATGCGCGAGGCCAGCGTCGTGCGCGTCGATGCGGCGCGCGACCTCGCGCTGCTGCGTGTGGACGGCACGCCGCTGCCGCCGATGGCGCTCGCCGACCCGGCGAGCGTCAACGAGGGGCTGTCGATCGCGTTCATCGGCTTTCCGATCGGCGGCGTGCTGGGCTACGCGCCGGTCACGCACCGCGGGATCGTCTCGTCGATCACGACGGTGGCGCTGCCGGCTCCGCAGGCCGGCCAGATCAACGAGCGCGCGGTGCGCCGCATCGGCGAGGGCAACTTCGAGATCTACCAGCTCGATGCGGTGGCCTACCCGGGCAACAGCGGCGGACCGGTGTTCAACGCCGACACCGGTGAGGTGGTGGGCGTGATCAACATGGTGATGGTCAAGGGCACGCGCGAGTCGGCGCTGACCAACCCGACGGGGCTGACCTACGCGATCCCGGTCCAGTTCGTGCGCGAGCTGCTCGAGCGGCGGTGAGGGGTGTGGCGGCAGCACCCGGCGCGTCGCCGGATCGCATCAGGTGTTGCAAGCGGTTATCGCGGGCGGGTTCTCGACGACACGCCGCGACGCCCATGGGCTCACGACAGACGGGTCGACCTCGACGCATCGGGTGCGCAATGCGGTCGGATTGCGCAGCCGACCGACCGCCAGACCGTGATCGATTGCCCGCTGCACGGTGCCGGTCGCGCGCGCAGGCCGGATGCACGCTTCTGCGTGCGCCGCTGCCGACGATGCGCCTTGTAACAATCGGCCCCCAAGATAGGGGGAAGCCCACCGACAATCCCATCACCGAGGCCACAGGCAGCAACGGAATGGCACCCACCACCGACCACGCAGTACCCGGTTTGGCGCTCGCCGGACACACCTACCTGCCCACCCCCGCGATCCGCCGCGCGTTCCAGGCCCACCGGGCCGGCGAGCGCCCGCGCGGCGGCCACGCCGACACGCTGGCGCTGCTGAGCATCGACCACGGCCGCAGCGACGGTGCGCAGAGCTTCCACATCCGCGCTGCGCAGGCCGAGACGCAGCGCCAGGCGGCGCGCCAGCTGGTGCGGCGCATGTACTCGCACCGCGGCTACCTGACGCCCGAGGCCGACGAGCCGGTCAACCCGTACACCGTCACGCTGGTCGTCGCGCGTGACGACGAGCCCGTCGGCACGCTGACGGTAGGTTTCGACTCGCCCAATGGTCTGCTGTGTGACGAGCTGTTCAAGCCCGACGTCGACGCGCTGCGCCGTGCCGGGCGCAAGGTGTGCGAGTTCACCAAGCTCGCGCTCGACGTCGACGGCAACTCGCAGCAGGTGCTCGCGAGCCTGTTCCACATGGCCTACCTGCACGCGCACCGCATCCGCGGCTGCGACGACGTGCTGATCGAGGTCAACCCGCGCCACGTCGGCTACTACCGCCGCATGCTCGACTTCCGCGTCGTCGGCGAGGAGAAGCTGTGCCCGCGCGTCAACGCGCCGGCGGTGCTGATGGCGCTCGACCTGTCGCACACGCGGCGCCAGATCGAGCTCTATGCCGGGCGCTTCGACCTGCTGGCCAACGTGCGGTCGCTGTACCCGTATGCCTTCCAGCCGGCGCAGGAGCGTGAGGTATTGCAGGCCCTGTCCGACACGCACGCGCGCTGGAGCCAGGAGCTGCTCGCCGCCTGAGCTTTCGACAGGCGCACCGAAGCCGCGCGAGGCTGGACGTGCGACCCGGCATCACAACGTGATGTCGGGTCGTTCGCTTTTTGGTGCGTGTTCTTTGGTGGGCGTCGACGCCGGTACGACGAGATTCGCCACGGTTTGACCGCGGCGCAGGTGGCGCTCGATGATCTGCGCCGTGCCCGCTTCGTCGAGTGGTCCGTAGCATACGTCTTCAGGGTAGATCTGCACCACGGGCGCGTGGCGGCACGGGCTGAGGCAGCTCGTTTTCGTCGCCTGCAGGGCGTCGTCGATCCCGAGCCGCGCGAGCCGTGCCTTCTCCTCGCGCAGAAGGCGCCACACGTCGGGCGCACCGGCTTGCTTGCAGGCGTCGCCATGGCAGACGAGCACGCGGCGGCGTGTGGTCGCCGCAATGTCGGTCAGCTCACCGGGCGTCGTTGCAACGAACGCGCTCGGCTCGGTCTGCACGGCTTTCGGCACGGGGGTGCGCGGCGTCGGCTTTCGCCGCAAGCCCAGCGCCGAGCGCCAGGTCCACGGCAACCGGGCCGCCAGCACGAGCAACGCCGGCAGCAGCAGCACCTCGAACAGCAGCCCCGTTAACAGCCCGGCTGCGGTCATCAATCCGAAGTTTGCCGTTGGAATGAAGTCCGACGTCGTGAACAGCGCGAACTGCGCGATCAGCACCGTCGAGACAGCCAGCACGGCACGTCCAGCTGATTCGTAGCTGCGGGCAATCGCGAACAACGGTGACATACCGGCGCTCAGGCGCCGCGCGACACCGTGGTAGAGGTGGATCGTGTCATCGACGGTGATGCCGAGCACGACGCTGGCGATCATCACGGTGGCCAGGTCGAGCGGAATGCCAGTCGCCCCCATCAGCACAAAGATGAAATACAAAGGCGCCAGGTTGGGTGCCATGCACAGCGCCGCGCCCTTGGCCGAGCGCAGCAGCAGCGCCATCAACACGAAGATTTGAGCGAACGCACCGGCAAAGCTGTTGAGCTGCCCCTCGACGAGCAGGCCGACTTGATCGGCCAGCAACCGCCCGTAGCCGCCGACGTCCACCTTCACGTCCGCGATCGGCGCAGCAGCGACTTGTGCCCGGATCGTCTCGATCGTGCGCCCGATCTCGCGCGTGCCGTGCACGTTGAGGTTCAGCACGATGCGCGCATGGTCGAAGTCGCGGTTGACCAACTCGTACAGGTCATTGCCGTCGTAGACCAGCAGATACTGGCGCAACAGCCGGTCGGTCGGCGGCAGGGTGCGGAACTGCGGGCGTTCGCGGTTCATCGCCCAGTGCATCTCCTCGACCAGATCGACCATCGACACCGTGCGATCGACTTCGGGCAGGTCCTCCAGCCACTGCTGGAAGCGCTTGACTTCGCGCAGCGTCTCGAGACGCTGGAAGGCGTCGCGGCCGGCGCCGCGCAGCGAGATCTCGAGCGTCGTCACGCCGGCAAGTGCCGACTCGATGCGCCGGGTATCGACATTGATCGGGTGGTCGGCGGCGAAGAACGCAAGCAGATCGGTCTCGATCTCTACCTGCTGGACGTGCGGAAACGCCACGATCACTGCGCCCACCAGAGCGGCGATGACCGTCTTCGGCCAGCGCATGCTCAACAGCGCTACGCGCCGCGCCAGACGGCCAAGCCGTCCCATGCCCGACGTGTGCTGCGGCCAGCGCCTCTGGTCCCAGCGCCGCAGCACCGGCGGCACGAGGAAGAACACCGTCACGAACACCAGCAGCGTGCCGGCGGCGCCGGCCACGCCGAACACCTGCACCGGCGGGATTGGCACCAGCAACAGGCTCAGCAGCCCGGCGCCGGTGGTCAGCACGTTGTAGGCGCTGGGTCGACGGGTCTCGGCCAGCGCGCGATCGATTACCTGCGAACGCGTGGTCGCCGTGCGCTGCGCGCGCTGCACACCCGCGTACAGGTGCAGCAGCGTGGCCACCGTGTACGCCGCCAGCAGACTCGGCAGGATGGCCGTGGCCATCGTGTACGGCTGGCCGAAGGCGACGATGCCGGCGATCGTCGGAGCGACCACGGTCGACATCGCGACGGCCCCGATCACCACCGGCATCAGCCGCCCGACCACCCACCACAGCAGCGCCAGCCCGATGATCACCGTCAGCGGCACCAGCCACGCCGTGTCGCGCAGGATGGATGCCAGCTGCGCCACGTCCATCGTGACTTGCCCGGCGTCGCCCGCATAGTACGGGCCCAGGCCCGTTTCGTTGATCGCCTTGGCCACCGCCAGCTTGAGCTGCAGCCGCTCACTGCTCTCGCGCAACGGCACGGGCCGCACCGCCATCGCCACGTACTGACCGTCGCGCGAGGCCAGCAACCCGGGCACGAAGCGGTCCGACAGCACGTGCCGTTTGAGCACTTCAGGGTCGCCCGGTATCTGGCCCACGTCCACCAGCGGCTCGACAGTAAAGCCGTCACGGCTGCCCGAGATGCGCTCGAACGACGTCAGCGTCGTCACGCGGTCCACCAGCGGGTGCTGCCGCAGCCGCGCCGCGAGGGCGTCCAGGCGGCGCAGGAAGTCAGCGCTGTAGAGGGCGTTGCCGTGGAACAGCACGGTCAGCGCCTCGTCGGTCGGGAAGTCGCGCCGCAGTTCGTCGCGCAGCACGACTGCCGGCGAATCGGGCGGGTAGTAGGCCTCCGGCGCGTTATTGAACGTGAGGTTCGTCAGCACGTGCACGGAGGCGGCGTGCAGCGCGAGGACGGCCAGAAGCGCCAGCGGCCACGACAGCATGCGGTAACGCATGCCGCCGGTACGGCCGTAGACCCAACGCGCGAAGAAGCGCTTCACACGGCGGTCAGAAGCGGGTGCGCAGGCCCAGCGCGATCATGTCGTGGTCGCGGTGGAAGCCGCCGAGCGTGCGCGCCTCGCCGCTGAAAAAGTGGCCGGCCAGGTAGATCTCGTGGGGCTCCCAGCCGACGAAGCTCAGCTTGGGGCCGATGTACGCGTCGCGCACATTCAGCCCGCGTGCGAAGCGCAGCGCGGCCTTCCAGCGGCCCTGGGCGAAAGCGGTCTCGACTTCGCCGTTGAGCCCGGCATAGTCCTTCAGCTCGAGGATTTCCGTGCCTGTGCGAAGCGACCGCGCCACCACCTGCAGGTTGACGCGCGTGTCGGCACCGCCGGGGAAGAACTCGACCGCGCCGACCCACTCCACCGCATTCGTCATCGCCATCGCGGTGTTCGGCAGCGTGACGGGCACGTCGTGCGTGTAGCCCAGCTCGGTACGCCACGTGACATCGCCGGTGACCCACTCGGCGTCGACACCGGCGAAGTTGTTGAACGGGTGCACGGCCGTGAACGACGGCGCCAGCGTGTCGACCCGGTAGTAGGGCAGCGACTGTCGCGTGCGCGCGAGCGTGACACCGACGTCGAACGGCTCGCCGCTGCGCGTGATGCGCACCGCGGCGCCGCCGAACCCGCCGTCGTCTTCGCGCACCGTGGCACTGGCCACGAGCGCGGCGAGGGAGGCGCTGGGTGCGATGCCCAGCACTTCGCCGGTCGTGCGGTTGATGGGACTCCACACGCTGTCGATCGCCGGCAGGTGCGCGCCGCGGAACGCCGGCAGCGCGACGGCGTCGACCTTCCAGTCGTCCAGCGTCTGCTCCCAGCGCAGCGCCAGCTGGCTGCGCCGGCGGTCGGCGAGCTTGTCGAGCACGAAGCGCGTGACGTCGGCACGGCTGACCCGGTCGGCCAGCGGCACTTCGTCGACGCGGCCCCAGACGATGGTCTGTGCACCCAGCGTCAGCCGCGTGTCGCCGCCACGCCAGCGCACGTAGGTGTCGCCCAGGTCGCCACGCCAGCGGGTGTAGTCCGACGTGCCGCCGCTGTGGCTGTCGCCGTCGAGCCGTGCGCCGAGGCGCCACTCCCAGGTGCGGTCGGGCTGCCAGAGCGCGAACACGCTGACGCGCACGGCGGCGGCGTCGTCGGCCTCCGGCGCATCGCTCAAGCGGCCGGCTTCCACTTGCAGCCGGTCCACGCCGACGCGCAGCGCGGTCGACGGCGCCCGCGCCGCGCCGCTGCGCTCCGCGGCGGTGCCCGCCTGCGCGACGACGATGCCGGCGGCGGACAGGCCGCCCGCGTCCGCAAGTGAAGCCCCGCCCAGCCAGGGCAGGACGAGCCACAACGACGTTCTGAGGATGCTCACGGTCGGTACTCCGCTTCGAGTCGTTCGTCGGCCAGCGCCTGCGACGTGAACAGCCGCGCCGGCAGGCGGCGATCGTACTTCGCCACCTCGACCACGAGCCGCGTTTCGCGGCCGCTGGCCAGGTCGACCATGCGGCTGTCGGTCACCGTCCAGTAGCCCTGGATCTGCCGGCGCTGCCCCAGCAGCCAGCGCTTGCCGGGCCGGGTGTCGTCGCGCTCGAAATGGTCCACCCGCAGCACCATCGCCGTCTTCGGGTCGATCCAGCTGACGCGCTTGCGATATACCGAATTCGACGCCTCGACCGGCACGCTCTCGACGACCTGGCAGTCGATGCCCTCGAGCGTCTCCACCCCGAGCAGTCGGTGCTGGTCCAGTGCCGGCTTGCGCTCCTGCAGGTCTTCGTAGTACAGCTCCGAGCCGACGAAGCGCCCGCCCTTGCGGTCGCCGGCGATGCGGCGCACGCGGTCCAGCTCGGGCAGGTACAGCCACTGGTCGGTGCTGCCGTCGCCCTTGGCCACGCTCAGCAGGCCCGTGCCGGCGATATCTTCGGGGGCGAGGAAGCGCAGCAGGCTCGCCGTTTCGCCGCCGCCCTTGTCGAGGCGGTAGGTGGCCAGTGTCCTCACGCGCGGTGCCCGGCCCTTCTCGACAAGTTCCATGCGGCTGAGCGTCGCCACGTCACGACCGGCGGGCCGCTCGTGGACCGCCTTGACGAGCGCCAGGGCGTCGTCGGCCTGCGCGCCGAGAGGAAGAAGGGTGCCGGCGGCCAACGCGAGGGCTTGGCGGCGGCGCAGCGGGACGGATATGCGCTTGATGACCATGTTTCAACCTTTGGGTGCGCGGCAGCTGCGTGCGCAGTCTGCCAGTCGCGCCGATCGTGCTTGGAGTGGCGTTGTCGACGAGAGCGATGACCCGGGGCGTGGCAGCGAGGGGAAGAACCGTCGATGCGCAGGTTAACTGCGCCACATCGTGAACATTGAGCCGATCTGCGCGGTTGTCGGCGGCCTGATTCAGGGTGCGTCGCCCGGCGCAAGGTGCGCTTGCCAGCGCGGCCGGGCTGGAGGTGCATCGTCCGGCGGCGCGCCAATGCGGGCAGGCGCCCCGCCACGCACTACGCCGCTGTCGGCATGGACCGGCGCGGGGTACCGATCAGGTAGGTGACGCCCACCGGCAGCCGGCCAATGCGCTCGACGCCGGCTTCCCAGTCGAAGGTCTCGTGGCCGGGAATGCCGCGCACCAAGGCCATCATCTCGTCCGGAGTGTAGGTGCGCAGGCACGAGACGATGCCGTCGAACATCACGGCCAGCGGGACGACCGGAATCACGTAGGTCCAGAACAGGCGTGACCAACGGAACGGCTTCTGGAACGGCGAGGTCATGAGCACCAGCGCCGGTGTCAGCAGCATATAGGCGAGCAGCAGGGGGTGCCGCTGGGTCGATTCGGCAATCACGATCCCCTGCCTCTGCTGGAGTGCATCGGCAAGGATTGCCTGGGCCTTGGCTGGCTCGAAGTGATGGAATGCAGAGAACACGGTCCTCAGACCCTGCAGATCCTGGCTGACGTTCAGTGCCGAAACCGATGTGTCGACGAATCTCGTACGGCCGCTTGAATCGGAATCCGCGAGGCGCTTGAAGGCCGCGATGTTGGGGAAGTAGTCTGTCAGCGTCACGGAGACCTCCCTGCCCGTCCGACGAACCACTTCGTCACGAAGTCGCAGCCATGGTCCCCCCCCTCCGCTGCACAAGTCCACCACGGAATCGACGTTGGCCGCACTGATCGCCGCTGCCAGACGGGGCGCAAAAGGCTTGTAGAGGTCCGCCTTGACGACGGCAAACTCCAGAAAGTCGGTGATCCCGTTCCTGATCGATGGTGGAAGCCAAGCCTGGTCTTCCAGTTCAAGCAGTTGCATGCGCTTCATCGCCTGACCATTCTGCGCGTTGCAGTTCCGACCGGGCGATTCTCGATTCGCGGCCCAAGCGCGGTGACGCGATCACGCAGCGCTTCTCGCATACCTATACCTGTTAGCGCGGATCGCAGGCCGATTGTTTCGCCGAGCGCCGCGGCGCAATGGACGTTGGGGCGCACAGGGTACGCCATCTCGACAGTTCCGCCCGCATCGTCGGCGGCGGGTTCTCGGAAAGGGACTGCGAACCCGGCTCTCCGTCGTAGTGGAGTCCACCGATCGGGCCGGGTACCCGTGCGAGGCGTCGCCTTCACGATGACGACAGCCGTCATCTCCGCGACTTCCCATGTCAATGAGGTCGAACTCGAATGCGCTACGGCGCCGGTGGTACGGTCTGGTGCGACGGGAAGTGGAGCCATCAAAAAAGAAGGTAATTCCTAAGCAAACCGGACCAAATCTGAGAGGATTTGGTCATGGAGCGATGTCCCGGATGTGCAGGTTGTCGGCACTATCGCCTG
>NZ_JALBGB010000029.1:0-42757 GCF_022631395.1 Calidifontimicrobium sp. SYSU G02091 | reverse complement strand
CGCCGCGTGCGGCCCGCACCGAGCCGAGGGCCGACGCCGCCGCGCGTGCGCGCGCGGCCGCGCCGTCGCGCGACGCCCCAGCCGCAGCCGCACCGGCGGCCGCAGTGGCCACCGGTGTCGTGCAGCTGGCGATCAGCCCGTGGGGCGAGGTCGAGGTCGACGGCCGCAGCGTCGGCACGGCGCCGCCGCTGACGCGGCTGACGTTGACCGAAGGCAAGCACACGATCACGGTACGCAACGCCGACTTCGAGCCGCAGACCTTCACCGTCGACGTCCAGGCCGACAAGCCGGCGCAGGTCAAGCACCGCTTCGGACTCTGAACGACCCGCATGAAGCACCGCCTCGTCCCGATCGCTGCCGTCGTCGCCGCCGCGCTGCTGGCGGCCGGTTGCGCCGCGCCGACGCCGCCCGCCCCTTCGGGACTGGCCGAGCTGATGGAGCGCCCTGCCGAGCGCGCACTGTTCGAGGGCATCCGCCTGTACGACGACGCGCAGTACCCGCAGGCCGAAGCCGCGCTGCGCCGCGCGCTCGACGCGGGGCTGGCCAGCGGCCGCGACCGCGCGACGGCGCACAAGCTGCTGGCCTTCATCACCTGCACCAGCGAGCGCATCGCCGAGTGCGAAGCCGCGTTCGTCGCCGCGCGACAGGCCGACCCGGCGTTCGCGCTCAGCCGCTCCGAGCAGGGCCACCCGCTGTGGGGCCCGGTGTACCGGCGCGTGCTGCCCTGAGTGCCGGCGTCAGCGCGCGAGCGCGGCGCGCAGCGCGTCGCGGTACGCCGCGAAGGCCGGCAGGTCGTTGTGTCCGCCGCCGTGCACGCGCGCCAGCGTCGCGTGCGGCGCGACGCGCTGCAGCCGCTCGCTGTGCGCGAACGCGATCACGTCGTCGGCGTCGCCGTGGATCAGCCACACCGGTGCCGTGACGCGTGCGAGCGCTTCGTCGGTGCGCAGTGGGTAGCGCAACAGCGCCTGCGGTACCCACGGGTAGTACTCGGCGGCGAGCGCACGGCCGCTCTCGTACGGTGCGATCAGCACCAGCGCGTCGGGCTGCACCTCGGCGGCGAGCGAGGCGGCCAGCGCCGCCCCGAGCGACTGGCCGACGATCACGCGCGGGCGGCCCTCGTAGCGCGGCGCGACCGCGGCCCACGCGGCGCGCACGTCGGCGTGCAGCTGCGCCTCGCTGTCGATGCGGCCGCTGCTCTTGCCGTAGCCGCGGTAATCGGGCATGAACAGGTCGTGACCGGCGCGGCGGTAGAAGCCGACGTCGGCAAACCAGCCGTCGAGGTTGCCGGCGTTGCCGTGCAGGAAGAACACGAGGCCCGCCGGCGCCGGCAGCTGCAGGTGCAGCGCGTGCAGCCGCGCGCCGGGCACGTCGACCCAGGCCTCGTGCACGTCGGTGCCGAACGCGAAGCGGTGCGCGGCCGGCAGCGGCTGCGGCATGAAGATCAGCCGCTCCTGCGCCGCCCACAGCAGCGCAAGCACCGCGGCATAAGCGCCGGCGGCGACCGCCGCGAACCCGATCCACATCGCCGGCGGCCGCGGCTTCAAGCCGCGGCGCGCGCCGCCTGCAGCCGCGGGTGCATCACGCGGAACCACAGCGGCGGCACCGACGCGAGGAACAGGCAGCCGGCGTAGCCGGTGGGCAGTTGCGGGCCCGGCAGCGCGGCCAGCGTGGGGTATGGCTTCCACGCGTGCAGGTGGTGGTCGCTGTGGCGCTGCAGGTTGGCGATGAAGCAGTTGGTGAGCGCGTGGTCGGCGTTCCACGCGTGCTGCACGCCGAACGGCTCGCGCCGGCCGCCTTCGCCGATGCGCCGCTCGAGCCCGTAGTGCTCGACGTAGTTGATTGCCTCGAGCAGGAACACCGCGTAGGCCGCCTGCACGAGCCAGAACAGCAGCGCTGCGCCGCCGCCGAACGCGGCCAGCGCCGCGAGCAGCGCCAGCTGCGCCAGCGTGGCCCACGCGAGCGCGCTGCGGTGCCAGCCGCGCCGCAGGCGCGCGAGCTGCTGCGCCTCGAGCCGCCACGCGCTCGCAAAGCTGCCCACCAGCGTGCGCGGCAGGAAGCGCCAAAGGCTCTCGCCGTAGCGCGCAGTGGCCGGGTCGTCGCGCGTGGCCGCGCGCGGGTGGTGACCGCGGTAGTGCTCGACCATGAAGTGCGCATACAGCACGCTGCCCATCAGCAGCCAGCCGAGCGCGCGGTCGAGCCTGGACTTCGAGTGGCCGAGCTCGTGCGCGAACGTGATGCCCTGGCTGCCGGTGACCCCGCCCACGCCGAGCCCGAGCGCGACGACGGCCCACCACGAACCGCCGCCGTCGACGTGGCGCACCGCCAGCGCGACGCCGAGCGCGAGCAGCAGCGCCTGCCACAGCACGTGCGCGCGCAGCACGGCGACGAATCCGGGCGTGGCCGACGCCGCCGGCGGCGGCGACGTCCAGCGCGGCGCGGCGCGCTCGACCAGCGCGAGCACGACCTGGAAGCCGAGCGCGGCGGCCCACGCGGCCCAAGGCGTGCGCCACGCCGCCACGCCGACCGCCAGCGGCATCAGCCACGCGAGCATGAAGCGCGCGGGCGACGCGGGAGTCGAGGCCGTGGTCGTCACCGTACGATGATGCGCGCCGCGCGCGCCACGCGTCAATGCGGGCTCGCCGCGCACGGGGCGCGGCCGCCGCAGCGTCTTCGATAGCGTCTTCGATAATCGGCCGATGAATCCGCTGCTGCAGCGCCTGCACCCCTACCCGTTCGAGCGCCTGCGCGAGCTCACGCGCGACATCGTGCCGTCGCCGGCGCACCGGCCGATCAGCCTGGGCATCGGCGAGCCCAAGCACCCGACGCCGCCACTCGTCGAGTGCGCGCTGGTCGGCGCGCTGCAGGGGCTGTCGAGCTACCCGGCCACCGCCGGCACGCCGGCGCTGCGCGAAGCGATCGCCGGCTGGGTGCAGCGCCGCTACGGCGTCGCGCTCGACCCGGCGACGCAGGTGCTGCCGGTCAACGGCTCGCGCGAGGCGCTGTTCGCGTTCGCGCAGGCCGTCGTCGACGCGTCGCGGCCGGGGGCCACCGTCGTCGTGCCGAACCCGTTCTACCAGATCTACGAGGGCGCGGCGCTGCTCGCCGGCGCACAGGTGGCCTACGCGAACAGCGACCCGGCGCGCAACTTCGCCGTCGACTGGAGCGGCATCGACGAGGCGACCTGGGCGCGCACGCAACTGCTGTACGTCTGCTCGCCGGGCAACCCGACCGGCGCCGTGATGCCGCTGGTGGAATGGCAGCGGCTGTTCGAGCTGAGCGACCGCCACGGCTTCGTGATCGCCAGCGACGAGTGCTACTCGGAGATCTACTTCGGCGACGAGCCGCCGCTGGGGGCGCTGCAGGCCGCGAACGCGCTCGGGCGCGACCGCTTCGAGCGGCTGGTCGTGTTCACGAGCCTGTCCAAGCGCAGCAACGTGCCCGGGATGCGCTCGGGCTTCGTCGCCGGCGACGCCGCGCTGCTGAAGGACTTCCTGCTGTACCGCACCTACCACGGCAGCGCGATGAGCCTGCCGGTGCAGGCGGCCAGCATCGCCGCGTGGAACGACGAGGCGCACGTGCGCGACAACCGTGTGCAATACCGCCTCAAGTTCGAGCGCGTCACGCCGATGCTCGCCGACGTGCTCGACGTGAAACTGCCCGACGCCGGCTTCTACCTGTGGGCCGGCGTGCCGGGGGCCGACGACGTCGCGTTCGCCCGTGGACTGCTCGCTCAATACAATGTCGCCGTCCTTCCCGGCAGCCTGCTCGCGCGCAGCGCGCGTGGCGTCAACCCCGGCGCCGGGCGCATCCGCATGGCGCTGGTGGCGCCGCTCGACGAGTGCGTCGAAGCCGCCGAGCGCATCGTCGCCTACACCCGAGCCCATCTGACATGAGCCAAGACCTCCAGTCCGTCATCGACCGCGCCTGGGACGAGCGCGCCCACCTGCCCGCCGCCGCGACGCCCGAGCTGCGCGAGGCCGTCGAGCAGGCCATCGCCGACCTCAACGCCGGGCGGCGCCGCGTCGCCGAGCGCCAGGGCGTCGGCCGGTGGACCGTCAACCAGTGGCTGAAGAAGGCGGTGCTGCTGAGCTTTCGCCTCAACGACAACGTCGCGATGCACGCGGGCGACCTGGCCTTCTTCGACAAGGTGCCGACGAAGTTCTCGCACCTCGACGAGGCGCAGATGCGCGCCGCCGGCGTGCGCGTCGTGCCGCCGGCGGTCGCGCGCCGCGGCAGCTACCTGGCCAAGAACGTCGTGCTGATGCCCAGCTACGTCAACATCGGCGCCTACGTCGACGAGGGCACGATGGTCGACACCTGGGCCACCGTCGGCTCGTGCGCGCAGATCGGCAAGAACGTGCACCTGTCGGGCGGCGTGGGCATCGGCGGCGTGCTCGAGCCGCTGCAGGCCAACCCGACGATCATCGAGGACAACTGCTTCATCGGCGCGCGCAGCGAGATCGTCGAAGGCGTGATCGTCGAGGAGAACTCGGTGATCTCGATGGGCGTCTACATCGGCCAGAGCACCAAGATCTACGATCGCGCCACCGGCGAGGTGATCTACGGCCGCGTGCCGGCGGGCTCCGTCGTCGTCAGCGGCTCGCTGCCGTCGGCCGACGGCAAGTACAGCCTGTACTGCGCCGTCATCGTCAAGAAGGTCGACGCGCAGACGCGCGCGAAGACCAGCATCAACGAGCTGCTGCGCGCCTGAGACGCGCGACGGCCGCGAAAGGATCGCCATGAGCAGCGCCGGCAACATGGAACGCGTGCTCCGCCTGATGGCGGAGAAGAACGCGTCGGACGTGTACCTGTCGGCCAACACGCCGATCCTGATCAAGATCGCCGGCCAGATCCTGCCGGTGTCGGACCAGGTGCTGACGCCGTCGCAGCCGCGCCAGCTGCTCGCCGAGCTGCTGACGCCGCACCAGCTCGAGGAGCTCGACGACACCGGCGAGCTCAATTGCGCAATCGGCCTGCCCAAGGTCGGCAGCTTCCGGCTGTCGGCGTTCCGCCAGCGCGGCTCGATCGCCGCCGTGTTCCGCTGCATCCCGTTCCAGATCCCGTCGCTCGACTCGCTCGGCGTGCCCGAGATCCTGTCGCAGCTCGTGCTCGAGAAGCGCGGCCTGATCCTGATGGTCGGCGCCACCGGCACCGGCAAGAGCACGACGCTGGCCGCGATGCTCGAGAAGCGCAACCAGGAGATGACGGGCCACATCCTGACGATCGAGGACCCGATCGAGTTCCTGTTCACGAACAAGAAGAGCGTCGTCAACCAGCGCGAGGTCGGCCGCGACACGCAGAGCCTGCAGGTGGCGCTGAAGAACGCGCTGCGCCAGGCGCCCGACGTGATCCTGATCGGCGAGATCCGCGACCGCGAGACGATGACGTCGGCGATCTCGTACTCGCTGTCGGGCCACCTCGTGCTCGCGACGCTGCATGCGAACAACAGCTACCACGCACTCGGGCGCATCCTGTCGTTCTACCCGCCCGAGGCGCGCCCGTCGCTGCTGGCGGACCTCGCGTCGGGGCTGAAGGCCATCGTCTCGCAGCGGCTGATCCGTGCGGTGGCGGGCGGCCGCATCCCGGCCGTCGAGGTGCTGCTCAACACGCAGCTCGTCTCCGAGCTGATCGCGCAGGGCGACCTCGCCGGCGTCAAGGAAGCGATGGAGAAGTCGCTCGCCGAAGGCTCGCAGACCTTCGAGGAAGACCTCGCGAAGCTGATCGAGAAGGGCAAGATCACACGCGACGACGGGCTGGCGTTCTCCGACTCGCCGAGCAACCTGATGTGGCGGCTGCAGAACGACACCAGCGCGATCTCGCGCGTGGCACCGAAGGCCGCCGCCCCCGAGCCCGACGGGCCGTCGTTCACCGAGATCACGCTCGACGTGCGCCCCGAGGAGCCGCGCTCGATCGCCGGCATGAAGCTGCCGCCGCTGCCGCCCGAGCGGCGATGACGCACCCCGCCCGCGACCCGCACGCCGCGCTGCGGCTGGCCGAGGCGTTGATCGCGCGCCCGTCGGTCACGCCCGACGACGCCGGCTGCCAGACGCTGATCGGCGAGCGCCTGCGCGCGATTGGCTTCGTGTGCGAGACGCTGCTGCGCGGCCCCGACGACTTCCGCGTCACGAACCTGTGGGCGATCCGACGCGGTGCCCGGCCCGGCCCGACGCTCGCCTTCGCGGGGCACACCGACGTCGTGCCGCCGGGGCCGCTGGCGCAGTGGACGAGCGACCCGTTCACGCCGTCGCACCGCGGCGGCAGGCTGTACGGGCGCGGCGCCGCCGACATGAAGAGCTCGCTCGCGGCGATGGTCGTCGCCGTCGAGGACTTCGTCGCCGCGCACCCCGACCACGCCGGGCGCATCGCGTTCCTGATCACCAGCGACGAGGAGGGCCCGTCGGTCGACGGCACGGTGCGACTCGTCGAGTGGCTGCAGCAGCGCGGCGAGCGGCTCGACGCGTGCATCGTCGGCGAGCCGACCTCGGTCGAGCGGCTCGGCGACACGATCAAGAACGGCCGCCGCGGCTCGCTCAGCGGCCGGCTGCGCGTGATCGGCGTGCAGGGCCACGTCGCGTACCCGCAGCTCGCGCGCAACCCGATCCACCAGCTCGCGCCGGCGCTGGCCGAGCTGGTGGCGATCGAATGGGACCGCGGCAACGACCACTTCCCGCCGACGACGTTCCAGGTCAGCAACGTGCACGGCGGCACCGGCGCGACGAACGTCATTCCCGGCGACGTCGTCGTCGACTTCAACTTCCGCTTCAGCACCGAGTCGACGCCGCAGCAGCTGCGCGAGCGCGTGCACGGCGTGCTCGACCGCCACGGCCTGCAGTACGCGCTCGACTGGACGCTCGGCGGCGAGCCGTTCCTGACGCCGCCGGGCCCGCTCAGCGACGCGCTCACCGCGGCGATCCGCGCCGCCACCGGCGTGTCGCCCGAGCTGTCGACCACCGGCGGCACGTCCGACGGCCGCTTCATCGCGCGGATCTGCCCGCAGGTCGTCGAGTTCGGCCCCGTCAACGCGAGCATCCACAAGATCGACGAACACGTCGACGCCGCGAGCGTCGACACGCTGGCCGCGATCTACCGCGGCACGCTGGAGCGCCTGCTGGCATGACGCTGATCGACGCCGTGCGCGCCGCCAGCGCCCGCCTCGAGAAGGCGGGCGTTTGCTTTGGCCACGGCACGACCAACGCGTGGGACGAGGCCGTGTGGCTCGTGTTGTGGCGCCTGGGGCTGCCGCTCGACGACCTCGACGGCGTCGCGCAGCGCGAGCTGACGCCCGCCGAGCAGCGCGCCGTCGACGCGCTGATCGACGAGCGCATCGCCACCCGCAAGCCCGCGGCCTACCTCACCGGCGAGGCCTGGCTGCAGGGCGTGCCGTTCACGGTCGACGAGCGCGTCATCGTGCCGCGCTCGCTGATCGCCGAAGCGATCGCCGACGGCACGATCGACCCGTGGCTGAGCGCGCACACGCGCCGCGTGCTCGACCTGTGCACCGGCAACGGCAGCCTCGCGGTGCTGGCCGCGATGGCGTGGCCCGAGGTCACCGTCGACGCGGCCGACCTCAGCGCCGACGCACTCGCAGTGGCCAGGATCAACGTCGAGCGCCACGGCCTGGCCGACCGCATCGCGCTGTTCCATGGCGACGGGCTGGCCGCGGTCGGCGGCCGGCGCTACGACCTGATCCTGTGCAACCCGCCGTACGTCAACGCGCAATCGATGGCGACGCTGCCGCCCGAGTACCGCGCCGAGCCGGCACTGGCGCTGGCCGGCGGCGCCGACGGGATGGACTTCGTGCGCACGCTGCTGCGCGACGCGCCGGCGCACCTGAACGACGACGGCGTGCTCGTGCTCGAGATCGGGCACGAGCGCGCGCACTTCGAGCACGCGTTCCCGCATCTCGAACCGGTGTGGCTGCCGACCAGCGCCGGCGACGATCAGGTGCTGCTGCTCGAACGCGGCTCGCTCGTCGACGCATCGGCGTCCCACACGTAAACGCCGACCCCGCTGGTCTTCGCGTGGCGTTTGGCCTTGGCCGCGGCGTTGGCGACTTCCGCAGCCGCGCGGAACCGCCCCGGCGCGATCCGAAGCACCCCGAGCGCCAGCGTCGTGCAGGGGTGGAAGCGCACGACGCCATCGCGGTCTTCGGCCCGGATGCCCCCTGCCGCGAGGTCGTCGGGATCGAACAAATCGCGCGCGCGGGCGTTGAACTGATCGACGATCGTGCGGCAACGGGCCTGCCAGTCGCCGCTCTGGAACACGACGACGAAGTCGTCACCGCCCACGTGACCGACGAAGTCGCGGTCGGCCTCGACGTGGGTCAGCAGCACCTGGGCGAGCAGGCGGATCATCTCGTCGCCGCGCCAGTAGCCGTAGTGGTCGTTGTAGGGCTTGAAGTGGTTCAGGTCGGCGTAGGCGACGGCGAACGGTGCGCCACGCTCGAGCAGGCGTTCGACATGCTGCGTGATCGGGATGTTGCCGGGCAGGAAGGTCAGCGGGTTGGCGTGGCGCGCCGCCTCGATGCGCGCCTCGGTCACCGCACGCACGAGTTGCTCGCCGGTGCCCAGACCGCGGTAGCGCCCGCCCTCGGTCAGGATGAAGCCCTGCGACAGGTAGCGCTGGTCGGACGAGGTCAGCACCGCAATCAGGTCGTCGACCTGCGCGTGCACGTCCAGGCACAGCGGGTGCGTGTTCGCGTGCAGCATCGCCGGGCGGCGACCATACAGTTCCTTGAAGAAGGGGCGCGCATACTGCGCGATGAATTCGCTGCGCACCAGCAGTCCGCAGGGCCGGTCGGCGTCGACGATCGCCAGTGCGGGCAGGTCCGCGCGGCGTTCGAAGGCCGCGAACACCTCGTCGTGCGTCGCCGTCACGGGCAGCGCCGGGGCGTCGATCAGCAGCCGTGACGCCGACCAGCCGCGGTTGCCCACGCGCTGACGCTGCGGCAGCACGGCGATGGCGTGGTCGGCGAGCACCTGCGCCGCCTCGCATTCGATCGCCTCGCGCAGCTGCGCTGCCGGCCGTCCGAGGAAGTACCCCTGTACCAGCGGCACGCCCAGGTCGCGCACGGCGCGCAGCTCGGCAGCGGTCTCGACGCCTTCGGCCACGAGCTGCGCACCGAAAGTCTCGGCCAGCTGCTGCAGCGCGCGAAACGTCTGCACCTTGTCGCCGTTGCTGCCGACGTCGCGTGTGAAATAGCGGTCGATCTTGACGATCTCCGGCTTGATCTGCGACCACAGCCTCAGGCTGGATCGGCCGTCGCCGAAGTCGTCGAGCGCCACGCCGATGCGTGCCCGGCACAGTTGCTCGGTCGCCTCGACCAGCGCGTCGACGTCGCGCACGTGCTCGTGCTCGGTCAGCTCCACGACCAGCGCCTCGCTGGCCACGCCCTGCGTACGCAGCAGGTCGAGCATGCGGCGCAGCTGACCGTCAGCCAGCGCCGCCAGCAGCGCCGCCGCGCTGAGGTTGACCAGCAGACGCCCGCGCGCGCCCTGCGCGATCCAACCGGAAAGCGCCGCCCGCACACAGGCGAGCTCGAGCGCTTCGGTGACCCCTTCGGCGCGGGCCGCCTGGAAGAGCGCCTCGGGGCCTGGCCACCGGCATCCGGGTGGCGTGCGCACGAGCGCCTCGTGACCATAGACGCTGCCATCGCGGCTGAGCACGATCGGCTGGTAGTGCATCAGCAGAGCGCGGCGTTCGACCAGCTCGCGAACGCTGCGCACATCCTTCGTCGCCGCGGACCAGGTATTGGGGTCCATCGCCACCCTCTTTACACACCCACTTCGGATATCGATATCGGCACCCCCGAAGGCCGCTTGAGGACGCTGGGTGCGGTGCAGGCGGCGACAATCGCGCCCCGTGATCACCCTGCGCAACCTCACCCTGCGCCGCGGCACCAAGGTCGTGCTCGAGCGCGCGAACCTCGTGATCAACCCGGGCGAGAAGGTCGCGCTCGTCGGCCGCAACGGCGCGGGGAAGTCGAGCCTGTTCGCGCTGCTGGCCGGCCGGCTGCACGCCGACGCCGGCGAGTGCGAGATCCCGCCGAAGTGGCGCCTCGGCGAAGTCGCGCAGCAGATGCCCGACACCGACGACGGCGCGACCGACTTCGTGCTCGCCGGCGACCTGCCGCTCGTGCGGGCGCAGCAGCAGCTCGCCGCCGCCGAGGCCGCCGACGACGGCCACGCGATCGCACAGGCGCACCTCGCGCTCGAGGAAGCCGGTGCATTCGACGCGCGTGCCCGCGCGCAGGCGCTGCTGCTCGGGCTGGGCTTCAAGCCGGCCGAGCTCGACGCGCCGGTCGACAGTTTTTCGGGCGGCTGGCGCATGCGGCTGCAGCTCGCGCGCGCGCTGATGTGCCCGGCCGACCTGCTGCTGCTCGACGAGCCGACGAACCACCTCGACCTCGACGCGCTCGTGTGGCTCGAAAGCTGGTTGCAGCGCTTCGCCGGCACGCTCGTCGTGATCAGCCACGACCGCGAGTTCCTCGACGCCGTGACCACCGTCACCGTGCACTTGGACCACGCCGAACTGACCCGCTACGGCGGCAACTACACCGCGTTCGAGGAGATGCGCGCCGAGCGCCTCGCGCAGCAGCAGGCGGCCTATGCGAAGCAGCAGGAGCGCATCGCGCACCTGCAGCGCTTCATCGACCGCTTCAAGGCCAAGGCGACGAAGGCGCGCCAGGCGCAAAGCCGCGTGAAGGCGCTCGCGCGCATGGAGCGGCTCGCGCCGGTGCTGACCGCCAGCGACTTCGCGTTCGAGTTCCGCGAGCCGGCGAACCTGCCGAACCCGATGCTGGCGCTGAAGTCCGTCAGTTGCGGCTACGGCAGCACCGTGATCGTCAAGGACGTCGAGCGCACCGTGCTCGCCGGTCAGCGTATCGGCATCCTCGGTGCCAACGGCCAGGGCAAGTCGACGCTCGTGAAGACGATCGCGCGCGTGCTGCCGCCGCTGGCAGGCACGATCACCGAGGGCAAGGGGCTGGCGATCGGCTACTTCGCCCAGCAGGAGATGGACCTGCTGCACGCCGACGACACGCCGCTGCAGCAGATGGTGCGGCTGGCGCGCGAGGTCAGTCCGCAGGCGCGCGAGCAGGACCTGCGCAACTTCCTCGGCCAGTTCCAGTTCGGCGGCGAGATGGTCCACCAGCCGGTGGGCACGCTGTCGGGCGGCGAGAAGGCACGCCTGGTGCTGGCCACCATCGTCTGGCAGCGCCCCAACCTGCTGCTGCTCGACGAGCCGACGAACCACCTCGACCTGCAGACCCGCGAGGCGCTGAGCATCGCGCTCAACGAGTTCGACGGCACCGTGATGCTGGTCAGCCACGACCGCGCGCTGCTGCGCGAGGTGTGCGACGAGTTCTGGCTCGTCGCCGACGGCGCGGTGCAGCCGTTCGACGGCGATCTCGACGACTACCAGCGCTGGCTGCTCGAGCGCTCGCGTGCGCTGCTGCGCGGCGGCGCCGCGCCGGCGGTGCCGGCACCGGCATCGCCGCCGGCACCCGCCCCCGCCGCAGCGGCCCGTGCCCCCGCGCCCGCGCCTGCGAGCCGCCGCGACGACCGCAAGGCACAGGCGCAGGCGCGCGCGGCGCTGGCGCAGCGCACGCGGCCGCTGCGCATCGAGCTCGAGCGCATCGACCAGCGCCTCGCAGTGCTCGCGCGCGAGCGTGCCGAGGTCGAGGCGGCGCTGTCGCAGCCCGGCGTGGCCGCGGCCGACATCGCCGAGCTCGGCCGCCGGCTGAACCACGTCGCCGCCGAGGTCGCGATGCTCGAGGAGCGCTGGCTCGAGGTCGGCGCCGAGCTCGAGCAGATCACGGCCGGCGGCTGAGTCGCGCGCCCCGGCGCGCGCACGGCGCGGCATTCACGCGGCGCGCAACCGCTCGAGCAGCAGGTCGATGCGCATCTGCCACGGCGTGCGCGCATCGACCGCGCGCGTCGCCGCGTCGATCACCGGCCCGTAGGCGCAGCGCGTCGCGATCGCCACCGCGACGCCGCGCGCGCGTGCGCGCTCGAGCGCGGCCTCGACCTCGGCGTGTACGTCGCCGAAGCCGGTCGCGGCGACGACGAGGCCGTCGACGCCGTCGGTCACCAAGGCGTCGACGACGCGCCCCGACGCCCCGGCGTGGCTCGCGACGACTTCCACGCGCGGCCACGCGGCGACGTCGCGCGCGATCGCGCCCAGCCCCACCGGCGCGCAGGTCGGCACGTCGCGCCAGCGCTGCAGCGCGCCGGCGACGACGGCGCCGACGGGGCCGGCATCGCCGCTGTCGAACGCAGCGAGGCGCCAGCCGTGCACCTTGCGCACGTCGACCGCCGCGTGCACCGTGCCGGCCAGCACGGCCACGACGCCGCACCAGCCGAGCGCGGCGCCGCCGCGTGCCACCGTCACCGCGTCGAGCAGGTTCTGCGGCCCGTCGGCCTGCATCGACGTGGCCGGGCGCATCGCTGCCGTCAGCACCAGCGGCTTGGACGGCGCGAGCACGCGGTGCAGGAAGTACGCCGTTTCCTCGAGCGTGTCGGTGCCGTGCGTGACGACGACGCCGGCCACGTCGTCGCGCGCGAGGTGGTGCGCGCAGCGCTGCGCGAGGCACTGCCACACGGCGTGCGTCATGTCCTTGCTGTTGAGCTGCGCGACCTGCTCGCACTCGAGCGCGAGCCCGGCCAGCGGCGGCACCGCGGCGACGAGCCGCTCGACGCCCAGCTGCGCGGCCTGGTAGCCCACCGCCTCGTCGGCGCTCGCGGCGGTGCCGGCGATCGTGCCGCCGGTGCCCAGGATCACGACTTTTGCGGCATCACTTGGCATCGGAGCGATACATGGATAAAAATACAGTCACTGGATGGATCCACAGACCCGGTCGGCCCTGGCCGGCGCCACCACGATGATCGACGGACCCAAACTCACTGCGCGCCAGCAGCAGATCCTCGAACTGGTGCAAAGCGCGATCGAGCGCACTGGCGCGCCGCCGACGCGCGCCGAGATCGCCGCCGAGCTGGGCTTCCGCTCGGCCAACGCGGCCGAGGAACACCTGCAGGCGCTGGCCCGCAAGGGCGTCATCGAACTGGTGGGTGGCACCTCGCGGGGCATCCGCTTGAAGTCTGACACATTGCGCACGCTGGCCCAGTCGCGCGGTCGGCAGTTCGCGCTGCCGCTGCCGGGCATCGCGCAGCTGACGCTGCCGCTGGTGGGCCGCGTCGCCGCGGGCAGCCCGATCCTCGCGGCCGAGCACATCGACCGCACCTACGTCTTCGAGGCCGGGCTGTTCCCGCGCCGGCCCGACTACCTGCTGCGCGTGCGCGGCATGAGCATGCGCGACGCCGGCATCCTCGACGGCGACCTGCTCGCCGTGCAGAAGGCCAGCGAGGCCAAGAACGGCCAGATCGTCGTTGCGCGGCTCGGTGACGAGGTCACCGTCAAGCGCTTCCGCCGCACCAAGGCCGGCGTCGAGCTGATCCCCGAGAACCCCGAGTTCGAGACCCTCGTCGTGCCGGCGCGCGATGGCGACGTGCCGTTCGCGATCGAAGGCATCGCGGTGGGTCTGCTGCGCAACAACATGCTTACCTGAGCGGGCCCGCCGCAGCCGGGCGACCGAAGACCATGAGGGCGGCCCGTTCGCGCTGTACACGCCGCGCGACGGATGTCGCACTGCGAGCGGCGCGATACTCGTCGCACCCGTAAACGCGGCGCTGCCGTCACGGCCACGCATGGACGATCCGCCTTCGCCATCCCCGTCGACTGCCGTCGACCTGCCGACACTGCGCCGGTGGCTCGGCCGCTCGCGCGACGACGAGGACCTGCTCGCCGTGCGCCACGCGCGCCTGATGGCGGCCACGCTCGGCGAGCCGCCCGACGCGATCGTCGTCGGCGCGCCGTTGCCGCCGCTGTGGCACTGGCTGTACTTCCTCGAGGGGCGGCCGCCGTCCGAGCTCGGCCGCGACGGCCACCCGCGGCGCGGCGACTTCCTGCCGCCGGTGCCGCTGCCGCTGCGGATGTGGGCCGGCGGCGACGTCGAGTTCGTCGCGCCGCTGCCGCTGGGCACGACGGCGCGCAAGCGCTCGACGGTGCACGCCATCGAGCACAAGCGCGGGCGCAGCGGCGACCTCGTCTTCGTCACGGTGCGGCACGAGGTGGTCGCCGGCGAGGTGCTCGCGGTGCGCGAGCTGCACGACATCGTCTACCGGTCGCCCGCGCCGCCGGCCGCACTGCGCGCGCCGGCAGCCGCCCTGCCCGCGCCCGTGCACCGCGAGCCGTTCGCGCCCGACACGACGATGCTGTTCCGCTACTCGGCGCTGACGTTCAACGGTCACCGCATCCACTACGACGTCGACTACTGCCGCACCGTCGAGGGCTACCCGAACCTCGTCGTCCACGGCCCGCTGCTGGCCACCGTGCTCGCCGGCCTCGCGCAGCGGCTCGGGGCGCGTCCACTGCGGCGCTTTCGCTACCGCGCGCTCAACCCCGCGCTGCTCGGCGCGCCGCTCACGCTGTGCGCCGCACCCGTGGCCGACGGCCTCGCGGTGTGGGCCACGCGCGGCGACGGTGCGGTCGCAATGCACGCCAACGCAGCCTTCTGAGCGCGCCGATGTCCGCCCGCAGGGCCCCGGCCGTCACACGGACCGCGCGATGCCTGTGGGCGCTGGCGTGCACCGCGCTGCCGGCTGGCGCCGCCGAAGCCCGCACGACGGTCGAGCTGAGGCTGGCCGGCCGCGCGATGGCGGTGGACGTCTACGCGCCGGCGGGTCGTTCGGCACGCCGGTCGAGCGCGTCGTGCGGATCGGCTTTTCGGCCGGCGCACTGTCGAGCCTGCTCGCGGCGGCCACAGCGGGCGTCGTCGGCTGCGTCGGGCTCGACCCGTTCGACGGCCACTCGGCGCTCGGACTCGGCTTCGCGCCGACGCTGCACACCGAGGCGATCCTGCTGCGGGCCGTCGCGCTGCAACGTGAACGCGGTCGCCGCGCCCGGCTCCATCCGAGATCCCATCCGAGCACGGCAAGCAGGTCTTCCGGCAACGGGGGCCGAGGCCGATCCGCCGGCGGCTTGAGTGCGATGTCACCGGCCGCGACGCACCGCCGGCGCATCGAGCATCGGTACGAGGCCGTCGACATGGACGCGCCCGCACGCTCGCCGCTGAAATGCGGCCAGTAGGAGTTCCGGAGCTCGGCCCGGAACACTCAGACCGCGACCGCCTGTGGCACCCGCACCGCCGGCAGTCCGCCGAGGAACAGGTCGGCGACGATCGGCGCCAGCGCGTCGTGGTCGAGTGGGCCGTCGGGGCGCACCCACGTGAACATCCAGTTGATCATGCCGAACAGCAGCATCGTCAGCGGCTTGGCCAGGTGCGCCTGCGCAAGCTCGGGGCGCACGGCGGCCACGGTGCGGGCGATGCCGGCCACCAGCGCGCGCTCGGTGCCGAGCACGCGCTCGCGGTCGGCCGCGTCGAGGAAGCGCACGTCCTCGGTGAGCACGCGGTGCGCGTGCTGCGCGCCGGCGTAGGCCTGCACGAAGCGGCGGATCAGTTCGCGCAGCCGCGCCTCGGGCGGCAGGTGCAGCGCGTCGACGTCGTCGACGAGCGCGCGCAGCGTCGTCACGTGGCCTTCGCAGATCGACGCCAGCAGCGCTGTCTTGTCGTCGTAGTAGTGGTACAGCGTCGCCTTCGACAGGCCGCACGCGTCGGCGATGTCGTTCATCGTCGTCGCGGCATAGCCGCGGTGCGCGAACAGCTCGGCCGCGCGCGCGAGGATGGCCTCGCGCTGGTCGTCGTAGGTGGCGGCGCGGCCGCGGGCCATCGTCGGCGGTTCAGCGTTCGTCGAAGCTGAGCACGACGCGCTCGGTCAGCGGGTGCGACTGGCAGGTCAGCACGAAGCCGGCAGCGACTTCGTTCTTCTCGAGCGCGAAGTTGCGGTCCATCCGCACCCGGCCTTCGAGCAGCTTCGCGCGGCACGTGCCGCACACACCCGACGTGCACGAGAACGGCACCTCGAGCCCGGCCGCAGCGGCCGCGTCGAGGATGCTCGGCTGCTCGCGCCGGAACTCGATCTCGCGCGTCATCCCGTCGCGGATGATCACGACGCGCGAGCGCTCGGCGTCGCCGGGCTTGGCCTCGTGGACGACGGCGTCGACCTTGCCGGCCTCGGTCGGCGCGACGCCGAAGCGCTCGATGTGGACGCGCGACTCGGGCACACCGGCCTCGACGAGCGCGGCCTGCGCCTCGTCGTTCATCTGGAACGGGCCGCAGACGTAGGCGTGGTCGATCTCGGCGGCGGGCACCAGCGTGCGCAGGAACTCGGCGATCTTCGCGCGGTCGAGCAGCCCGTGGTTGATCGGCGCGTCGGTCGGCTCGTCGGAGAACACGTGCTGCAGCACCAGGCGCGTCATGTAGGCGTTCTTCAGGTCCTCGAGCTCTTCCTTGAACATCGTCGAGGCGAGCGTGCGGTTGCCGTAGATCAGCGTGAAGCGCGACTTCGGCTCGCGCGCGAGCACCGTCTTCATGATCGACAGGATCGGCGTGATGCCGCTGCCGCCGGCAATGCCCAGGTGGTGGCGCTTCGACTCGGGCTCGATCGGCACGAAGAAGCGCCCCTGCGGCGCCATCACCTGCAGCGTGTCGCCAGGCTTCAGGTGCTCGTGGATCCAGTTCGAGAACACACCGCCCCTGACGCGGCGC
Source organism: Calidifontimicrobium sp. SYSU G02091 (assembly GCF_022631395.1). Taxonomy (NCBI): domain Bacteria; kingdom Pseudomonadati; phylum Pseudomonadota; class Betaproteobacteria; order Burkholderiales; family Sphaerotilaceae; genus Azohydromonas; species Calidifontimicrobium sp. SYSU G02091. The sequence goes on along the minus strand of NZ_JALBGB010000029.1, from coordinate 26,094 downwards.
ACGCCCACGCGCAGCTCGGCGTCGTCGACGCCGGCGCAGATCGAGTACGACCGCCGCACGTCCTGCCCGCCGATCGTCGTGCGCAGCGTCAGGTACTGGCCCTGCGTGAAGCCGAACACCTCGCGCAGCTCGGGCGGCACGTCGAACGTGACGATGACCGACTCGGGCGTGTCGGCCTCGATGCGCTTGACGCGCAGCGGGTGGAACAGCGGCGTGCTCATATCGGTTTGAAGTGTTCGAAGGGTTCGCGGCAGGCCAGGCAGCGCCACAGCGCCTTGCACGCGGTGGAGCCGAAGGCCGACAGCCGCTCGGTGTGCGTGCTGCCGCAGCGCGGGCAGGCCACCACCTCGTCGGCGGTGTGCCGCACGATGCGGATCGGCGCTTCGCCGGCGCTCGCCACGGCGCCACCCGCAGGCGGCGCGATGCCGTACTCGCGCAGCTTGCGCCGCCCTTCGTCGCTGATCCAGTCGGTGGTCCACGCCGGCGCGCGCCGCGTCGTCGCGCGCACCGGCCCGAGACCGGCGGCGACCAGCGCGTCGACGACGTTCTTTTCGATCAGCTCGGTGGCCGGGCAGCCGCTGTAGGTCGGCGTCAGCACGACCTCGAGCGCATCGCCGTGGTCGATCACGTCGCGCACGATGCCCAGGTCGCGCACCGACAGCGCCGGCACCTCGGGGTCGAGCACGGCGTCGAGCGCGCGCCACGCGGCGTCGACGCGCGAGACGACCTCGGCGCCGCACATCACCAGGCCCCGCCGGGGTAGGCGCGCTGCAGGTACTGCATCTCGGCGAGGATGTAGCCCAGGTGCTCGCTGTGCACGCCGCGGCGGCCGGTGCTGACGAACCGGCCCTCGGGCGGCATCGCGAGCGTCGCGTCGTCGAGCAGCGCGCGCATCTCGGCGAGCCACGGCTCCTTCAGCGCCGCCACGCTCGGGCCCAGGCCGCTGGCCTGCGCCGCGGCGTCGACCTCGTCGGCGTCGAACAGCTCGGCGTGGTAGGGCCACAGCTTGCCGAGCGCGGCCTCGACGCGCCGACGCGACTCGTCGGTGCCGTCGCCCAGCCGCACGAGCCAGTCGCCGGCGTGCTGCTGGTGGTAGCGCGCCTCCTTGACGGCCTTGCCGGCGATCGCGGCGAGTTCGGGCTCGCTCGAGTCCGCCAGGCGCTCCCACCACAGTTTCAGGTACGTCGAGACCATGACGTTGCGCACGACGGTGAGCGCGAAGTCGCCCGGCTTGCCGGCACCGTTGGGCAGCTCGACCAGCGTCGGGTTCAGGTAGTCGCGCTCGTCGCGCAGGAACGCGAGCTGGTCTTCGTCGTAGGTGCGCGCGTGGCCGCGCCCCTCGACCTGGCCGGCGAGCGTCAGCAGCGCGCGCGACTGGCCGATCAGGTCGAGCGCCATGTTGGTCAGCGCGATGTCCTCCTCGAGGATCGGCGCGTGGCCGCACCACTCGCCCAGGCGCTGGCCCGAAATCAGGCAGGTGTCCGCGAGCCGCAGCAGGTAGCGCACGGCCGGGGTCCAGTGGATCGTGATCGACGCGCTCATCGCCGCCTCACATGTGGTTGACTTCGTCGGGCAGCTTGTAGAAGGTCGGGTGGCGGTAGACCTTGTCTTCCATCGGGTCGAAGAACATGTCCTTGTCGCCCGGGTCGCTGGCGACGATCTGGTCGCTGCGCACGACCCAGATGCTCGAGCCTTCCTGGCGGCGCGTGTAGACGTCGCGCGCCATCTGGATCGCCATCGCCGCGTCGGCCGCGTGCAGGCTGCCGCAGTGCTTGTGGTCCAGCCCGGCGCGCGTGCGCACGAAGACTTCCCACAGCGGCCATTCGGTATCGGTGCTCATTGCAGTGACTCCTTCACGACGACGCAGCGATCACAGCAGCTTTGCCGCCAAACGTCCGAAAGCGAAGAATCGAGCGGCCGCCGCGGATCCGGCTCGGCCGGTCCGCAGGCGGCGCCCCCTCGAGGGGGAGCGCCGCAGGCGCTTCGGGGGTGGTCCATGTCATGCCGCCTTGCGCTCGCGCGCGGCCTTCTTCGCGGCGTGGGCGAGTGCCGCCTCGCGCACCCACGCGCCCTCGTCCCAGGCCTTGACGCGCGCGGCCAGGCGCTCCTTGTTGCACGGGCCGTCGCCGCCGACGACGCGCCAGAACTCGGCCCAGTCGATGGGCCCGAAGTCCCAGTGGCCGCGTTCCTCGTTCCAGCGCAGGTCGGGGTCGGGCAGCGTGACGCCGAGCACCTGCGCCTGCGGCACGGTCGCGTCGACGAACTTCTGCCGCAGGTCGTCGTTGCTGATGCGCTTGATGCCCCAGCGCATGCTCTGCGCGCTGTGCACGCTCTCGGCATCCGGCGGGCCGAACATCATCAGGCTCGGCCACCACCAGCGGTTGACGGCGTCCTGCACCATCGCGCGCTGCGCCTCGGTGCCGTCGCGCATCATCACGAGCAGCGCGTCGTAGCCCTGGCGCTGGTGGAAGCTCTCCTCGCGGCAGATGCGGATCATCGCGCGCGCATACGGCGCGTAGCTGCAGCGGCACAGCGGCACCTGGTTCATGATCGCCGCGCCGTCGACGAGCCAGCCGATGACGCCCACATCCGCCCAGGTCAGCGTCGGGTAGTTGAAGATGCTGCTGTACTTCGCGCGGCCGCTGTGCAGCGCGTCGAGCATCTGGTCGCGGCTCGTGCCCAGCGTCTCGGCGGCGGCGTAGAGATACAGGCCGTGGCCGCCCTCGTCCTGGATCTTGGCGAGCAGGATCGCCTTGCGCTTGAGCGTCGGCGCGCGCGTGACCCAGTTGCCCTCGGGCAGCATGCCGACGATCTCGCTGTGCGCGTGCTGGCTGATCTGGCGCACCAGCGTCTTGCGGTAGTGCTCGGGCATCCAGTCCTTGGCCTCGATGAAGCCGCCGTCGTCGATACGCGCGTCGAAGCGCTTCATCAGTTCGGCCTCTTCGAGCGTCGTGACCGGCTTGGCCTTCTCGGCACCCTCGACGTCCATCGCCTGCGTGTACATGACGGCTCCTTACCGTGGTCTGTCGTCGCTGGCGACCCTACCGGGGTCGCTTGTCAATCACGCGGCGCGCCTTGCCGACGAGCGTGCGCTCGATCGACTCGGGGGCGCCGACGCTGACCGTCGTGCTGACGCCGATCAGGTTCTTGATGCGGTGCTGCAATTCGTGCGCGATCGCGTCGCGCTCGGCGTTGGCGTACTGCGGCAGCAGCTCGACGAGCACCTGCAGCTCGTCGAGGTGGCCGCTGCGCGTGACGACGAGCTGGTACTGCCCCGACAGCGCGCCGTGCTGCAGCACGATCTCCTCGATCTGCGTCGGGAACACGTTGACGCCGCGGATGATCAGCATGTCGTCGCTGCGGCCGACGATCTTGCCCATGCGGCGCATGCTGCGCGCGGTAGGCGGCAACAGGCGCGTGAGGTCGCGCGTGCGGTAGCGGATCACCGGCAGCGCCTCTTTCGTCAGCGTCGTGAAGACGAGTTCGCCCTCCTGCCCGTCGGGCAGCACCTCGCCGGTGTCGGGGTCGATGATCTCGGGGTAGAAGTGGTCTTCCCAGATCACCGGCCCGTCCTTGGCTTCGATGCACTCGTTGGCCACGCCCGGGCCCATCACTTCCGACAGGCCGTAGATGTCCACCGCGTCGATGCCGGCGCGCACCTCGATGTCGTGGCGCATTGCCTCGGTCCACGGCTCGGCGCCGAAGATGCCGACCTTGAGCGAACTGGCGCGCGGGTCCAGACCCTGGCGCTCCATCTCCTCGATGATCACCTGCATGTAGCTCGGCGTGACCATGATGATGTCGGGCCGGAAGTCGGTGATCAGCTGCACCTGCTTCTCGGTCTGACCGCCCGACATCGGGATCACGGTGCAGCCCAGCCGCTCGGCGCCGTAGTGCGCGCCGAGCCCGCCGGTGAACAGACCGTAGCCGTACGCGACGTGGACGATGTCGCCCGGCCGCCCGCCCGAGGCGCGGATGCTGCGCGCGACCAGATTCGCCCAGGTGTCGATGTCGGCCTGCGTGTAGCCCACCACGGTCGGCTTGCCGGTCGTGCCGCTGCTGGCGTGGATGCGCACGACGCGCTCGCGCGGCACCGCGAACATGCCGAACGGGTAGTTGTCGCGCAGGTCCTTCTTCGTCGTGAACGGGAACTTGGCCAGGTCGGCGAGCGACTTGCAGTCCGACGGGTGCACGCCCTTCGCGTCGAACGCGGCGCGGTAGTGCGGCACGTTTTCGTAGGCGTGCGCCAGCGTCTGCTGCAGGCGGCGCAGTTGCACGGCGGCCAGTTCGTCGCGGCTGGCGGTCTCGATCGGTTCGAGATCGCCGGGGGCGGGATGCTTGACGGGCATCGGGGGTGTCTCCTGCCTTCTTCGTGTTCGGTGTCGACGGCGGTCGGTCGACGGTGGATCAGCCGTGGGCGTCGGGCACCGCGGGGCGGCCCTTCGCGGTGTACGAGCGGCCGCGGAACACCGCGATGCGCTCGCCGCGCTGGTTGCGCACCTCGGTGTCGTAGACGCCGGTGCGGCCGGCCTTCGAGATCTCGACGCAGGTGGCGGTCAGCACGTCGCCCAGGCGCGCCGGTGCGATCAGGTCGATCGAGAACCCCGACGCCACCGTCAGCTCGTTGTACGAGTTGCACGCGAACGCGAACGCCGAGTCGGCCAGCGTCGCGATCAGCCCGCCGTGGCAGATGTCGTGCCCGTTGACCATGTCTTCGCGCACCGTCATCGTCAGCACCGCGCGCCCGGGCGTCACCTCGAGCACCTGCATCCCGAGCGCCTTGGACGCGCGGTCGTTGGCGAACATGCCTTCGCGCACGTGGTCGGCGATTTGCTGCGGGGTGCGGTGCGACATCGAAACCTCGGGCAATGAAGGAGCGATCGGCCAAGCTGGGACTGCCGCGGCGATCCGCGATCAGCTCTGCTATTTTCGACCAACCGGTCGGTCAATCTTAACGATCGCCGCCCCTTGACTCAAGTCACGCATACCCGTGAAAACCCTGAGCCGTCCACCACCGCGTCGCCGCCGCGGTCTGGAGCCGCGCCTCCACCCGAGGCTGGTGCCGCCGACTACGATGCCCGCATGAAGATGCCCGACGCCCCCACCGCCCTCGCGCAACGCCTCGAGGCCCAGCGCACCGCGTTCGCTGCCGAGCCCTATCCCGCGTGGGAGGTGCGTGCCGACCGCCTGCGCCGGCTGCAGAAACTGCTGACGGCGCACGAGCCCGAGATCGCGCAGGCCATCGACGCCGACTTCGGCGGCCGCCCGCGCTTCGAGACCGACCTCGCCGAGGTCTGGCCCAGCCTCGAGGAAGTCAAGGTCGCGCTGCGCGAGGGCCGCGGCTGGATGAAGCCGCAGCGCGCGCCGGTGGCCAAGTGGTTCCTGCCGGCCGGCGCGCAGGTGCTGCCGCAGCCGCTGGGGGTCGTCGGCATCATCGTGCCGTGGAACTACCCGCTGTTCCTCGCCGTCGCGCCGATGGCCGCCGCGATCGCCGCCGGCAACCGCGTGCTGGTCAAGATGAGCGAATACACGCCGCGCTTCAGCGCGCTGTTCGCCACGCTGTGCGCCAAGGCGTTCAAACCCGACGAGGTCGACGTCGTCACCGGCGACGCGCAGGTGGCCGCGCAGTTCGCCGCGCTGCCGTTCGACCACCTGCTGTTCACCGGCTCGACGTCGGTCGGGCGCAAGGTGATGGCCGCCGCCGCGGCCAACCTGACGCCGGTCACGCTCGAACTCGGCGGCAAGTCGCCCACCGTCGTCGCGCCCGGCTACCCGCTCGCGAAGGCCGTCGAGCGCATCCTGGTGGGCAAGCTGATCAACGCCGGCCAGACCTGCATCGCGCCCGACTACGTGCTGCTGCCGCGCGACGAGGTCGACGCCTTCGTCGACGCGGCGCGCGCGTGCGCGCGCAGGCTGTACCCGCAGGGCCTGGCCGATGTGCACTACTGCAGCGTCGTCGACGCGCGCCAGTACCGGCGGCTGACGGCGGCGCTCGACGACGCACTGGCGCGCGGCGCGCGCGCCGAGCCGCTGTTTGCCGGCGTGCAGCGCGACGACGCCGGCCACCGCCTCGCGCCGCAGCTCGTGTTCGACGTGCCGCCCGACAACGCGCTGGCCACCGACGAGATCTTCGGCCCGCTGCTGCCGGTGCTGCCGTACGACGGCGTCGACGACGCGATCGCGCACGTCAACGCCGGCCCGCGCCCGCTCGCGCTGTACTGGTTCGACGACGACCGCCAGCGCACGCAGCGCGCGCTCGAGCGCACGCACGCCGGCGGCGTCACCGTCAACGACACGCTGCTGCACGTCGCGCAGTACGGGCTGCCTTTCGGCGGCGTCGGCCACTCGGGCATGGGTCACTACCACGGCCGCTGGGGCTTCGAGACCTTCAGCAAGCTCAAGCCCGTCGTGTGGCAGGCCAAGGTCAACGCGATGTCGCTGTTCCTGCCGCCGTACCGGCCACTGGCGCACAAGATGCTCAAGCTGATGAAGCGCTCCTGAGGCACCCCGCCGGCGAGGCCCCTGCGTCGCGGGGCCTGTGGCCGTGGCCGGCCCCGCGCCGGCGCGCCGGGTGTTAACCTGCCGGGCTGTTGCCGACCTGCCCGCCACGGAGACCGCCATGCCCGGCCTGCTGCCCGACGTCGACCCCGACGGCCTGCTCGAATACTCGGTCGTCTACACCGACCGCGCGCTGAACCACATGTCGCGCAAGTTCGGCGGCGTGATGCGCGACATCGCCGCGATCCTCGAGGGGGTCTACGGCGCGCACGCCACCGCGGTGATCCCCGGCAGCGGCACCTTCGGCATGGAGGCGGTGGCACGCCAGTTCGCCACCGGCAAGACCTGCCTCGTGATCCGCAACGGCTGGTTCAGCTACCGCTGGACGCAGATCTTCGAGATGGGGCGCATCCCGTCGCGCGAGATCGTCCTCAAGGCGCACCGCACCGAGCCCGGCGCGCAGGCGCCGTGGGCGCCGGCGCCGCTCGACGAGGTGGTCGCCACGATCCGCCGCGAGCGTCCGGCGATGGTGTTCGCGCCGCACGTCGAGACCGCCGCCGGGATGATCCTGCCCGACGCCTACCTGCGCGCGGTGGCCGACGCCGTGCACGAGGTGGGCGGCCTGTTCGTGCTCGACTGCATCGCCTCGGGTGCGATGTGGGTCGACATGCGCGCCACCGGCGTCGACCTGCTCGTCAGCGCGCCGCAGAAGGGCTGGACCGGCTCGCCGGGCTGCGCGTTCGTGATGCTGTCGCAGCGCGCGCGCGCGGCCATCGAGGACACGACCAGCACCAGCTTCGCCTGCGACCTGAAGAAGTGGCTCGCGATGATGGACACCTACAAGGCCGGCAGCTTCGGCTATCACACGACGATGCCCACCGACGCGCTCGCGCGCACGCGCGACGCGATGGCCGAGACGAAGGCGCTGGGCTTCGAGCTGCTGCGCGCGCGGCAGCTCGAGCTCGGCCAGCGTGTGCGCGCGCTGCTCGAGGGGCACGGTTTGCGCAGCGTCGCCGCCGCCGGCTTCCAGGCACCGGGCGTCGTCGTCAGCTATACCGACGACCCCGACTTCGCCAGCGCGAAGGCCTTCATCGCGCTCGGCCTGCAGACCGCCGCCGGCGTGCCGTTGCAGTGCGACGAGGGGCCGGACTTCCGCACCTTCCGCATCGGCCTGTTCGGTCTCGACAAGCTGATGCACGTCGACCGCACGGTGGGCTACCTCGAAACAGCGCTGATGCAGGCGCTCGCGGCGCGCGCGCCGCGCAAGGCGGCCTGATCGGCCGGGCGACGACGCGCCGCCCCAAAGCAAACGGGCCGCACCTTCACCGGTGCGGCCCGTTCATCGTCTGGCGCGGCTGGCAGGATTCGAACCCACGACCCCTTGGTTCGTAGCCAAGTACTCTATCCAACTGAGCTACAGCCGCTGAAGCCTCACAGTATAGCACGCCGCAGCAGCGCGTTCAGTCGATGGCCGCCGCGGCGGCGTCGCACGCGGCCGCGCGGTCCTCGTCCCCCTGCGCGCGGGCCACGCGCGCGAGCGCGCGCCAAGCCCGCCGCCGCGCGACGGCGTCGAGCCCCAGCGCGCGCGCGGCCTGCTCGAGCGGCGCGCGCGCCTTGCCCCACAGCTGCCGCTCGGCGAACGCGACGCCCACGGCCGCGACGACAGCCGGCTCCTGCGCGTGCGCGCCCAGCGCCGCCTCCAGCCGCGGCAGCCAGTCGGTGCCGATGCCGTCGACGGCGTGCAGCAGCGCCAGCGCGACCTGCTCGCGCTCGTCGGCGCCGAGCTCGCCGAGCCGCTCCCACAGCGGGCGCAGCCAGCTGCGCGCGAGCGCCGCGTCGCCGAATGCCGCCGCGCGGCGTGCGGCGCGCGCGGCGACGTAGGCGTCTTGCTGGTCGGCGCTGTCGAGCTGCTGCCACACACGCTGCACCTGGTCGACGTCGTGCGTGTCGTCGAGCGCCATCAGCGCCAGCGAGCGCAGCAGCCCGCGCGCGGCCAGCGTCGAGAAGCCCTGGTGCTTGGCCAGCAGCCGCGCAGTGCGCAGCGCCTCAAGCGACTGCCCGGCCAGGCGCTGCGCCTGCAGCCGCAGCCGCAGCGCCTGCGTGCGCCGCGCGACGCCGGCGGGCAACTCGCCGAGCAGCTCGAGCGCGCGCGGCGCGTCGAGGTCCTCGACGGCCCACTCGGCAGCCAGCAGCTGCGCGCCGTCGTCGGCCGCGCGCGCGGCGCCGGCGCGGCGCAGCGCGCGCGCGCGCTGCATCTGTTCGTCGCGCTGGCGCCGGTCCTGCAGGCGGTGCAGGCTGATCGCCGACAGCAGGTGTGCGAGCACCTGCAGCTCGTGGTCGGGCTCGCCGCGCGGACGCGCGAGGTCGATCGCCAGCGCCTTCTGCGCGGCCTTGTGCGCGCGCGTGTAGCGCGCGGCGAACAGCTCGGCCAGCGCCTCGCGCAGCGCGGCCTGCGCGGCGCGCTCGTGGCGCAGCGCGCGCCACTCGCGCGCGCGCGCGGGCAGGCTCACGAGCGAGCTCACCGCCTGCAGCACCGTCACCAGCAGCACGACGAAGGCCAGCAGCGAGAACACGAACAGGTTCAGCGACATCTCGAGCCGCCAGCCGTCCCAGTACAGGCTCACCAGGCCGTCGTTGCGCCCGAGCAGCAGCGCGGCCACCACGGCCGCGGTGAACAGCAGCACCAGCCAGACGACGGCGCGCATCAGCGCAGCAGGGCCGCGAGTGCGGCCAGCGTCTCGTCGGGGCGCGGCAGCTCGACCTCGCGCGCCTGCTGCTCGGCCTGGCGCAGCGTGTCGCGCGCGACCTGCACGCGCCGCGACTGCGGGTCGAACTTCCGCTCGATCATCGCCGCGGCCGCGTGCAGGTCGGTCTGCGCGAGGTCGAACTGGCGCGCCAGCAGCGCCAGCCGTGCGCTGAGCAGGCGCAGCTTGAGCGTCTCGCGCACGAAGTAGGCCTGCTCGGGTGTCAGCAGCATCGCAGCGGGGTCTTCGATGCGCGTGATGCGCAGCACCGACTTGGCCTCGGCCCACACGCGCAGCGCGACGTCGCGCGTGACGGCCGGCACCCGCTCGAGCCAGCCGGCTGCGGAAGCCGGTGCGTCGGGCGCCGACGCGGCCGCTGCGGCGGGCGCGGCCGGCTCGGCACGCGGCGGCGTCGCCGCCGGCGCGCGGCGTGGCTCGACGAGCGCGACCAGCGGCAGCTCGTCGACCTGGCGCAGCACCTCGTCGACGCGTGCGGCCAGCGTCGCGATGTCGGGCGTGCGCACGGCGCCCAAGCGCTGCAGGTCGCGCGCCAGCGCCGTGCGCACGCGTTGCACGCGCGCCGAGTCGATCTGTGCGAGCCGCTCGTCGGCCTGGCGCAGTGCCACCACCACCGGCTCGGGGCTGCCGAGCAGCGTCGCGTGGCGCATCGCCAGCCGCAGCGCCGAGTCGACGTCGGCGACGACCTTGTCGTCGCGAGAGCGCGCCAGCGACTGCAGCAGCTGCTCGACCTGCGAGCGCTGCAGCGCCGCCTCCGACACGCGCGCGTCGAGCAGCGCGACGCGCGCGGCGGCATCGCGGGCGGCGTCCCGCGCCTCGTTGGCGAGCACCCGCGCTTCGGTCACCGCGGTCTCGGTGGCCTGCTGGCGGCGCACGAGCTCCTGCTCGAGCAGCCCGACACGCTGCTGCGCACTCCAGCCGAGGTAGGCCCCACTGGCACCGAGCAGCAGCACGGCGACCGCGGCGATCCATAGCGCGCGCGGCACGCCGGGAGCCGGCCGTGCGGACGCTGGCGCCGCCGCGGGCGACGCACCGGGCGGGTCGGCGGGCGGCACGGGCGCGGCCGGCTCGGGCGAGGCGTCGTTGGGACTCACGTTGCGGGCATTCTATGCAGCGCCCTTGGGGCGACCCCCTCAACGCTGCGCGGGCCGCGATGCACGTGCGCGGCGATGCTCAATCGGCGACGCGGCGGCGGAACACGAGGCGCTCGGGCGTCGAGGCCGCGGCGTCGAACGCGTAGCCGTCGCCGTCGAAACCCGCGAGCGCGGCCGGCGTGTCGATGCGGTGCGTGATCGCGTAGCGCGCCATCGCCCCGCGCGCACGCTTGGCGAAGAAGCTGATCACCTTGTAATGCCCGCCCTTCCAGTCCTCGAACACGCAGTCGACGACGCGCGCCTTCAGCGCCGGGCGCAGCGCGGCCTTCGCGTACTCCTGCGACGCCAGGTTGACGACCACCGGCGACTTCTCGCCCTTCAGGCGCGCGTTCAGATGCGCGGCCAGCGTGTCGCCCCAGAAGCCGTACAGGTCCTCGGCGGCGTCGGTGTGCAGCCTGGTGCCCATCTCGAGGCGGTACGGCTGCATCAGGTCGAGCGGGCGCAGTGCGCCGTACAGCCCCGACAGGATCACGAGGTGGTCCTGCGCCCATTCGAGGTCGGCGAGCGTCAGCGTCTTCGCGTCGAGCCCGTCGTAGACGTCGCCAGCGAACGCGAGCACCGCCGGCTTGCTGTTCTTCGGCGTGAAGGTCTTGCGCCACGCGGCGTAGCGCGCGACGTTGAGCTGCGCGAGCGCGTCCGACAGCGACATCAGCGACGCGATCTCGGCCGGCGTCTTCGTCTTCAGCACGTCGATCAGCGCCGCCGAGCGCGCGACGAACTGCGGCTTCGTCGCGCGCGCGAGCACCTCGGGCGGGGTGGGCGTGTCGTAGTCGAGCGTCTTCGCGGGGGACAGCAGGTACAGCATCGTCAGTCGGTCACTGAGTCGTCTTGGCGGCTGCCCGCCGCCGGCAGTGCGCCGAGCGCCTCGCGCCACGTGCGGTGCGGGATGTGGTGGGTCAGGCGGTGGATCGCGCAGTCGACGAGCGCCGGGTGCACCTCGTGGCCGACGCCGCGCGCGATGTCGAGCGTCGCGTCGCCGTGCAGCACGCCCAGGTGCTCGAGCGTGCGGCGCGCCTCGGCCACCGGGTGCCGCGCGTCGGCGTCGCCGTGCAGGAAGTGCAGCGTCGTCAGCGCCGGTGCCTGCGCCGGCAGCGCGGCGTAGCCGCCTCCGAACGCGATCACGCGCCCGGCGATGCCGTCGTCGGCGCTCGCGGCCTCGAGCGCCATCGTCGCGCCCTCGCCGAAGCCCACCAGCGCGGTGGACTGCGGCGTCGCGCCCAAGCGCTGCTGCGCGTCGCGCACCCAGCGCACCAGGCGCGGCAGCGCAGCGGCCACGCGCGCGACGAGGTCCTCGGCCGGCCCGTCGGCGGGCAGCAGGTCCTGCGGCAGCAGCAGCGCCGCGTACGCGAACTCGCGGCGCAGCGCGCGCGCCAGCGGCAGCATCGCCGCCGCGTCCTGGCCACGGCCGTGCAGCAGCACCATCAGCTGCTCGGGGCGGCCGGCGGGCAGGAACTCGATGTCGTCGGTCATGGCAGAGCGCCAGATTGTCGCCGAGCCCTTTTGGGCCCACGATCCCGGACGGCAGCTCAGCGGAAGTCGCGGCCCCTTGCCGCGAGCCAGTGCAGCAGCGCCGTGTGGTCGACGAGCTTCTTGGCCACCAAGTGTGTCACCTCGCCTTCCTTCTGGCACACGCCATAGACGGTGAGCAGCGGCTGGCCATGGCGGCGTTCACCACTCGATGACCACCGACACCGGCTTGTGGTCGCTCGGCCGGCTCTCGCGGCGTGACTGAGGGTTGCCCACGACGCCAAGCTGCCAGGCCTCATGCTCGACTCGGCAGCTGCCGGAGCGCACCGCGTAGGCGCCAACGCCGCTCCAGATGCCGGGCGAGACGACGATGTGGTCGATGAGTTCCTCGACGATGGCACCGCCTTCCAGCGGGTCGGCGAACACCGTCGTCGCCGCCTGGGCCAGCACCGGCGGGTCCATCGCGTGCTTGAAATAGGTATTGGGCTCGAGGAACGAGCCCACCAGCTCGTCGAGGATGTTGCGCACGAGGAACTCGCGCTCCATCAGGTCGTGGAATGGTCCATCGTTGAAGTCGCCCGCCACCACGACGTTGCCGAGCTCGGGGCCTGCCGCGACGATGCTCGCGAGCACCTTGCGCAGACGCGCCACTTCGGCTGAAAGCTTCTGCCGCGAGCCCAGCGCGTCCAGCACGGGCGCGGGGTTGCTTGCGCGGTTGTTCCACTGCCGGCGAGTCTTGAGCGTCGAGAACTTGGACTTCGTGTGCACACCCACGAGAACGAGCGCCTGACCGGCGGCCAGCTCACCGCGCAGCATCAGCGGGTGGCGGTCCATGTTGTGGGGGCGGCGTTCGCATTCGGCGACTGAGCCCCACGGGTAGTACGGGATGTCGCGCCACAGCTGCGCAGCGCTCGTCCCGGGCGGTAGCCACACCCGAAATCGGTCAGCGACGGAGCGCCTGACGAGTGCGTAGACGGCCTGGTTGCTGCGATTCGAGCGGTGAACGACGTAGGCGCCGTCGAGGAACGAGTCCACGAACAGTTGCATCTGCTCCGCAAGCGGCGGGCCTTCCTGCACGAAGAGCACATCGGCGTCGACGGCCCGAATCCCCTCGGCGATGCGCCGACACAGCGCGTGCACATCCCCTATCGGCGCCAGGCGGATACTGCCCCGCGCCGAACCGCCGAAGCACTTCGGAATCTGCGGTGCAGCGCGCCACTGTGCGTCGGGCAGCGCCCCGAACAGCGCCAGCATCCACTCGATGTTGTACGTGGCGACCTTGAGCTGACCCATCGACTCCCCCCTGGCAGAAGGCAAGTGCACAACATTGGGTCTGCGTCGTCAACAGGGCAAAGGGATGACCTGAAGACTGTGGTCAGCACTGACACGTTCACGTCACCGACACGCAACGGTTACGCAGCAGAAGGCACCGCGTTCTGCACAGGACCAGTGAGTTGCCCTGCCCATGACTGGAGGTGTGCCGGCCTCCTGCACGCACGCTCGTGTCGCACCGAGCGGCATGGGGCTGCACCGATGGCTGGCCAGATGCTGACGCCCGCGTGGCCGCTTGCAGCGCCTTGCGCCGGCGCAGCTCGGCCACGCGCAGCTCGAACTCGGTGACCTCGACGGCCAGCAAGACCTTCGCCTGCTCCACGCGGTCGGTGCCCAGCGACAGCCAGACCTGGCCGCCTTGCTGCTCGGGAAAGCCGTCGAGCACGTCCGCCGGCACCTTGCGCTTGAAGTAGAGCATGCGCCCGCGCCGGAACATGTATCGCGGCAACGGGCCGCTCGCACTGGAAAGGTGGCGCTTGGCCTCGGGTGCGGCGCCCGGGCTGCGGGGCGTGCCGGGTGTGGGCGCTGTGAGCGGCTCGTCCTGTGGTGATGGAGCGAGCGGCGGTTGCTCGCCGGGGCGGGAGTGTCGAAGGTCGTGTGCCATGAAGGTGTGCGCTGCCAAAGGGGTCGACAACGACCCTGCGGCGCAGCGCCTTCGGCGTGCGGGGGTGGTGCGGTGGAGCGCGGCCCCCTGCTACCCGAATTGCTACACCGAAGGGCCTTCGGGGTAGCACCGACGCATCACGGTATGGGTAGCAGAGAAACGAAAAAGCCGTTGCAAATCAGAGACTTGCAACGGCTTACCTTGACTTTGGCGGAGCGGACGGGGCTCGAACCCGCGACCCCCGGCGTGACAGGCCGGTATTCTAACCAACTGAACTACCGCTCCGCGCGGTGCCGGCGTTCCAGGTTGCCCTGCAAGTGCCGGCGAACTTGGCGTCCCCTAGGGGATTCGAACCCCTGTTACAACCGTGAAAGGGTCGTGTCCTAGGCCTCTAGACGAAGGGGACTTGTCCTTCACTGCCTGAACTGCGCGCCACCCCGAGCCTAGCTTTGGTGGAGGTAAGCGGGATCGAACCGCTGACCTCTTGCATGCCATGCAAGCGCTCTCCCAGCTGAGCTATACCCCCGGCGCTGTTCAAGCAAGACGCGCATTATAGGCAGAACTTCAGACGTGCTGCAAACGTGCGAGCACCTCTTCGCGCCGGAACAACGCGAGCACCGCATCGATCGACGGTGTCTGCGCGCGGCCGCACACCAGCAGGCGCAGCGGGATCGCGACTTGCGGCATCTTGAGCTTGAACTCGCTGAGCGTGGCCTTGATCGCGTCGCCGATGCCCGGCGCCGTCCACTCGGCGTCGGCCAGCCGGTCGCGCAGCGCCCGCAGCGCCGGACGCACGGCGTCGGTCAGGTGCTTCGCCAGTTCGTCGGCCGGTGGCGTCGGGTGCGCGAAGTACATGCCGAGCCACTCGGCGATCTCGACCGTCGTCGCGCAGCGGTCCTTGAACAGTCCGATCGCGCGCGGCAGGTCGAGTGGCGCCAGATTGCTGAAGCCCAGCCGCGCGAGCTGCTGCGCCACCAGCGGCGCGAGCGCGTCGTCGGCCATCATCTTGATGTGCTGCGCGTTGACCCAGCGCAGCTTGGCCTCGTCGAACTGGCCGGCGCTCTTGCCGAGGTGGTCGAGGTCGAACCAAGCGACGAGCTGCTCGCGCGTGAAGATCTCGTCGTCGCCGTGGCTCCAGCCCAGCCGCGCGAGGTAGTTGACGACGGCGTCGGCGAGGTAGCCCTCGTCGCGGTAGTGCGTCACCGGCTTGGCGCCGTGGCGCTTGCTCATCTTCTCGCCCTGCTCGTTGAGCACGGTGGGCAGATGCGCATACACCGGCGGCTCGTGGCCGAGCGCGCGGAAGATGTGGATCTGCCGCGGCGTGTTGTTGACGTGGTCGTCGCCGCGGATCACGTGCGTGATGCGCATGTCGATGTCGTCGACGACGACGCAGAAGTTGTAGGTCGGCGCTCCGATCGCGTCGGGCGCGCTGCCCTCGGGCGCGGGGCGGGCGATCACGAGGTCGTCGAGCTCGTCGTTGTGGAACGTCACGCGGCCCTTGACCTTGTCGTCCCATGAGACGACGCCGCCCTGCGGCGTCTTGAAGCGGATCACCGGACGCACGCCCGGCGGCACCGGCGGCAGCGTCTTGCCGGGCTCGGGGCGCCACGTGCCGTCGTAGCGCGGCTTGAGCTTGGCCGCCATCTGGCGCTCGCGCAGCGCGTCGAGCTCCTCGGGCGTCATGTAGCAGCGGTACGCGTGGCCGCTGGCGAGCAGCTGCGCGACGACCTCGCGGTAGCGGTCCATGCGCTGCATCTGGTAGTAGGGCCCCTCGTCGGGGTCGAGGCCGAGCCAGCGCATGCCTTCGAGGATGACGTCGACGGCCTGCTGTGTCGAGCGCTCGACGTCGGTGTCCTCGATGCGCAGGATGAAGGTGCCGCCGTTGGCGCGCGCGAACGCCCACGGGTACAGCGCCGAGCGGATGTTGCCGAGGTGGATGAAGCCGGTCGGGCTCGGTGCGAAGCGGGTGCGCACCGACGGGTTGCGGGTGGTCGTCATGTCGGAATCGTGGCCAGGCCGCGGGCGAGGTCGGCCTTCAGGTCGTCGACGTCTTCGAGCCCGACGGCCACGCGGATCATGCCCTGCCCGATGCCGGCAGCCTGTCGCTGCGCCTCGGTCAGCCGTCCGTGCGAGGTGCTCGCCGGGTGCGTGATCGTCGTCTTCGTGTCGCCGAGGTTGGCGGTGATCGAGCAGATGCGCGTCGCGTCGATGACGGCGAACGCGTGGCGGCGCGCGCTGGCTGCGTCGTCGCCGCGCACGACGAACGACAGCACCGGCCCGCCGACGCCGCCTTGCTGCACCATCGCGAGCGCGTGCTGCGGGTGCGACGGCAGCCCCGGGTGGTAGACGCGCTCGACCTGCGGCTGCTGCTGCAGCCACTTAGCGAGCTCGAGCGCGCGCGCGCTTTGCGCGTGCATGCGGATCGCAAGCGTCTCGAGGCCCTTGAGCACGACCCACGCGTTGAACGGGCTGAGGCTCATGCCGGCGCTGCGCATCACCGGCACGAACCTGTCGCGCACGACCGCCTCGCTCGCGCACACCGCGCCGGCGACGACGCGGCCCTGCCCGTCGAGGTACTTGGTGCCGCTGTGCACGATCAGGTCGGCGCCGAACTCGTGCGGGCGCTGCAGCGCCGGCGAGCAGAAGCAGTTGTCGACCGCGAGCAGCGCGCCGTGCGCGTGCGCGATCTCGGCCAGCGCGGCGATGTCGCACACCTCGGTCAGCGGGTTGCTCGGCGTCTCGGCGAACAGCAGCTTCGTGTTCGGCCGCATCGCCGCACGCCAGGCGGCCACGTCGGTCTGCGAGACGAACGTCGTCTCGACGCCGAACTTGCCGAAGTCCTGCAGCAGCCGGATCGTCGAGCCGAACACGCTTTGCGAGCAGACGACGTGGTCGCCGGCCTTCAGCAGCCCCATCACGAGCAGCAGGATCGCCGCCATGCCGCTGGCGGTACCGATGCACGCCTCGGTGCCTTCGAGCGCCGCGAGGCGCCGCTCCATCATCGCCACCGTCGGGTTGCCGAAGCGGCTGTAGACGAAGGCCTCCTCCTCGTTCGCGAAGCGCGCCGCCGCGGTGGCGGCATCGGGGTGCACGAACGAGCTGGTGAGGAACAGCGCCTCGCTGTTCTCGCCCCACGGCGTGCGCGGCAGGCCCTCGCGCACCGCGAGCGTGTCGCGGTGGACGTCGGGCGGCAGGTCGACGCGCGGAATACCCGGCTTCGTCATGCGCCCGACTCCACGCCGTTGTTCTGCAGCGCGAGCCGCGTTCGCCCGGGCGGGTCGTCGTCGTCGCCCTGCGCGAGGCGCTGCTCGCGCATCGCGGCGAAGTCGTCGGCCGAGACGTCGCCGGTGATGTAGTGGCCGTCGAAGCACGAGGCCTCGAAGCCGTCGAGCCTGGGGTTGAGCGCACGCACGACGCGCTGCATCGGCTCGAGGTCCTGGTAGATCAGCGCATCGGCGCCGATGAACTGGCGGATCTCCTCGACGCTGCGTCCGTGCGCAATCAGCTCCTCGGCGGTGGGCATGTCGATGCCGTAGACGTTCGGGTAGCGCACCGGCGGCGCGGCCGAGGCGAGGTAGACCTTCTTCGCGCCGGCCTCGCGCGCCATCTGCACGATTTCGCGGCTCGTCGTGCCGCGCACGATCGAGTCGTCGACGAGCAGCACGTTGCGGCCGCGGAACTCCATGCCGATCGCGTTGAGCTTCTGGCGCACGCTCTTCTTGCGCACCGCCTGCCCCGGCATGATGAAGGTGCGCCCGACGTAGCGGTTCTTCACGAAGCCTTCGCGGTACGGCTTGCCGATCTTCTGCGCCAGCTGCATCGCGCTCGGGCGGCTGCTCTCGGGGATCGGGATCACGACGTCGATCGCGCTCGGCGGCATCGTCGAGATCACGCGCTGCGCGAGCGTCTCGCCCATGTTCAGCCGCGCGTGGTAGACCGAGATGCCGTCGAGCACCGAGTCGGGCCGCGCGAGGTAGACGAACTCGAACAGGCACGGGTACAGCTGCGGACGCTCGGCGCACTGGCGCGCGTGCACGCGGCCCTCGAGGTCGACGAAGATCGCCTCGCCGGGCGCGACGTCGCGCACGAAGCGGTGGCCGGTGCCCTCGATCGCGACCGACTCGCTGGCCACCATCACCTCGCGCCCGTCGGGCGTCTCGCCCTCGCCGAACGCGAGCGGGCGGATGCCGAACGGGTCGCGGAACGCGAGCAGCCCGTGGCCGGCGATCAGTGCGACGACCGCATACGAGCCCTTGACGCGGCGGTGCACCGCCGCCACCGCATCGAACACGATGTCGGGCGTCAGCGGCCGGTCGCCCGCCGCGCGCCCGAGCTCGTGCGCGACGACGTTGATCAGCACCTCGGTGTCGCTCTCGGTGTTGATGTGGCGGCGGTCGACGGCGAACAGCTCGCGCTTGAGCGCCGCGGCGTTGGTCAGGTTGCCGTTGTGCACGAGCACGATGCCGAACGGCGCGTTGACGTAGAACGGCTGCGCCTCTTCCTCGCTGTAGGCGTTGCCGGCGGTCGGGTAGCGCACCTGGCCGAGACCCACGGTGCCCGGCAGCGCGCGCATGTTGCGCGTGCGGAACACGTCACGCACCATGCCGCGCGCCTTGTGCATGAAGCACTTCGTGCCCTGCATCGTGACGATGCCGGCGGCGTCCTGGCCGCGGTGCTGCAGCAGCAGCAGCGCGTCGTAGATCAGCTGGTTGACGGGCGAGCGCGAGATGACGCCGACGATGCCGCACATGGTCGATTCCTCGTTGCGATGATCGGCGCGCCTCAAACGCGCAGGTGTCCTGCGACTTCGCCGGGCAGCACCGGCTTGAGACCGCGCAGCACGGCCGTGAGCCACTGCGCGCCGACCGAGTCGCGCCAGTCGGGGGCCTCGCGCGCCGGCGTCAGCGTCACGACGGTGGCCAGCGCGAGCAGCACCAGCAGGCCGCGCAGCAGCCCGAAGCCGCCACCGAGCGTGCGGTCGGCCACACTCAGCGGCGTCGCATGGATCAGCAGCCGCACGAGCTGCGCCGCCAGCGCCCACACGACGAGCGCGGCGACGAAGACGACGACGAACGCCGCCGCGTGGTTGACGCCCGATCCCGCGACACCGACCGGCACGTGGGGTGCGACCTGCGGCGTGAACGCCTGCGCGGCGACGTAGGCCGCGACCCAGCCGAGCAGCGACAGCACCTCGAACACGAGACCCCGCCAGAGTCCGACCGCGACGGACAGCAGCACGACGGCGAGCAGCGCCCAGTCGACCCAGCCGATCGAAGCGAGCGTGGCGGCCATCACAGCGTCAGCACGGCGGCGGGCAGGCCCGCCGCCTTGAGCTTCGCCGCCGCCTTGTCGGCCTCGTCGCGTGTGGCGAGCGGGCCGACGCGCACCCGCGTGCGCGGGCCACCGGCGGTCTCGACGACCTGCGTGTAGGTCTTCAGTCCGAGCTGCTCGACGCGCTCGCGCGTCTTCTGCGCGGTGGCCCGGTCGGCGAAGGCACCGACCTGCACGACGTAGCGCGCCTCGGCCGCCGGCTTCGCCGCGGCGGCAGCGGTGGCCGCAGGCGCGGGTGCGGGCGGTGCCGCGGGGTTCGCCGCCGCGGCCGGTGCGGCGGCCACCGGCCGCGGCTCGGACGGCGAGCGAGCGCGCTGCGCATCGGCGCTCGACGGCGTCGAGGCGACGGGCGTCGGCACCGACGCAGCGGACTCGGCGACGGCCGCCGATGCGGCCGGGCGCTCGGCCGGCGGCGCAGCGGGCGCCGCCGCGGTCGGGGCCGCCTCGGGCGCTGCGGGCGCCACCTGCCCCGACGCCCGCGTGCCGCCCGTGGCGGCCGGCGGCATCGCCAGCGGCGGCACCGCGTCCTTGCGGGGAATGTCGATCTTGACGTCGACCGGAATCGGACGCGGCTGCGTCTCGAACAGCAGCGGAAAGCCGATGATGCCGATGCCCAGCAGCACGACGGCGCCGATCAGGCGCTGGCGCGCACGCGCCCGCGCGCGCTGCACCAGCTCGGCAGGGTTGGCGGACGCCTCGGCGGCGTCGTGGCGCTTGCGAAACGGGAACAGAGCCATGCAGGCGGCCGGTAGACGACGGACGGGCGACGACGCGCTCGGACGGCCGCCCTGGCCGGGGTGCCCCGCGGCGTCAGCCAAGGTGCTTGGCGCCCAGACGCGGCAAGCCTTGCTGCAGCACGCCGCCCACGGTGTAGAACGATCCGAACACCAAAATTCTATCAGCGGGGTCTGCCGCGGCGACCGCGGCGCCAAGCGCCTGCGCCGGGCTCGCATGCATCGCGACGGGCACGTCGCGGCCGGCGCTGGCGGCGCGCACGGCCGCGCCGAGTTCGGTGGCCGTCGCGGCACGCGGCGTCGGCAGGTCGGTGACGTGCCAGGCATCGATCAGGGGTGCGACGCGGGCGAGCAGCCCCGGCAGGTCCTTGTCGCGCATCGCGCCGAACACGGCGTGCGTGCGCGGGTAGAAGCCCATCTGGTCGAGGTTGACCACCAGCGCCGCGACCGACTGCGGGTTGTGTGCGACGTCGAGCACCAGCACCGGCTGCCCCGGCACGATCTGGAAGCGCCCGGACAGCTCGACGGTGGCCAGCCCCTGCCGCACTGCCTGCGCCGTGACCGGCAGCGCCGGCCGCAGCGCCTCCAGCACGGCGAGCACGCCAGCGGCGTTGATCAGCTGGTTCGCGCCGCGCAGCGCCGGGTAGGCGAGCGCGTTGTAGCGCATCGAGCGCCCGCGCCACGACCACTGCTGGCGGTCGGCCGCGTGCGCGAAGTCGCGTCCGACGAGCCACAGGTCGGCATCGATCTCGCGCGCATGGTCGACGACGCTTTGCGGCGGCAGCGGATCGCTGACGATGGCCGGCCGTCCGGTGCGCATCACGTGCGCCTTCTCGCGGCCGATGCTCTCGCGATCGGGGCCGAGGTATTCCATGTGGTCGAGGTCGATGCTGGTGATCAGCGCGCAGTCGGCGTCGATCGCGTTCACGGCGTCGAGCCGGCCGCCGAGGCCGACCTCGAGGATCACGAGGTCCAGCGGCTGCGCGGCGAGCAGGCGCAGGATCGCCAGCGTCGTGAACTCGAAGTACGTCAGCGGCACGCCGTCGCGCGCGGCCTCGACGGCTTCGAAGTGCGGCACGAGCGCGTCGGCGGCCACCGGCGCACCGCCCACGCGGCAGCGCTCCTCGAAGTGCACCAGGTGCGGCTTGACGTACAGGCCCACGCGGTAGCCAGCGGCCAGCGCGATCGACTCGAGCATCGCGCACGACGAGCCCTTGCCATTGGTGCCCGCCACCGTGACCACCGGGGCGCGGAAACGCAGGCCCAGCCGCTCGCGCACCGCGAGCACGCGGTCGAGCGTCATGTCGATCGTCTTCGGGTGCAGGCGCTCGCAGTGCGCCAGCCACTGGTCCAGCGTGGTCGGTGTCGTCACGTCGCGCATCCGCCGGCGTCAGCCGGCGGCCCAAGGAAAGGGCCGGCAACGCCGGCCCGCCGGGATCCCCGCGAAGCCTTCGGTTAGGCGACCGCGTCGGCGCTTTGCCGCTGCAGCAGCGCGAGCAGCCGTGCGACCGTCGGGCGCAGCTGGCGGCGGTCGACGATCATGTCGAGCGCGCCCTTCTCGAGCAGGAACTCGCTGCGCTGGAAGCCCTCGGGCAGCTTCTCGCGCACCGTGTTCTCGATGACGCGCGGGCCGGCGAAGCCGATCAGCGCCTTCGGCTCCGCGATCACGACATCGCCGACGAACGCGAAGCTCGCCGACACGCCGCCCATCGTCGGGTCGGTCAGCACCGCGATGTACGGCAGCTTCGCCTTCGCGAGCCGCGTCAGCGCGGCGTTGGTCTTGGCCATCTGCATGAGACTCAGCAGGCCCTCCTGCATGCGCGCGCCGCCGGTGGCGGTGAAGCAGACGAACGGCACCTTCTGTTCGATCGCGGTGTTGACGCCGCGCACGAAGCGCTCGCCGACGACCGAGCCCATCGAGCCGCCCATGAAGTCGAACTCGAAGCACGCCGCCACCAGCGGCACGCTCATCACCGCGCCGCCCATCACGACGAGGGCGTCGGTCTCGCCGGTGGCCTCGAGCGCGTCCTTCAGCCGGTCCGGGTACTTCTTGCTGTCCTTGAACTTCAGCGCGTCGACCGGCAGCACCTCCTGGCCGATCTCGTAACGCCCCTCGGCGTCGAGGAAAGCGTCGAGCCGCGCGCGCGCGCCGATGCGGTGGTGGTGGTTGCACTTCGGACAGACGTTGAGGTTGCGCTCGAGGTCCGTCTTGTAGAGCACCGACTCGCACGACGGGCACTTGATCCACAGCCCCTCGGGCACCGAGCGGCGCTCGGCCGGGTCGGTGGGCTGGATCTTCGGCGGCAACAGTTTCTCGAGCCAGCTCATGCGGGACGTCCTTTCACAGTGAGTCGAGCGCCGCGCGGATCTCGGCGACGAAGCCGCGCGCAGCGTCGGCGACCCGCTCGCGCGGCGCGGCTTCGAGGATCTGCACCAGACGCGAGCCGATGACGACCGCGTCGGCGACGGCGCCGACGGCGCGCGCCGATTGTGCATCGCGGATGCCGAAGCCCACCCCCACCGGCACGCTCACGTGCGCGCGGATACGCGGCAGCATCGCCGCCACCGATTCGGTGTCGAGGTGGCCGGCGCCGGTCACGCCCTTGAGCGACACGTAGTACACGTAGCCGCTGGCGATGCGGCCGACCTCGGCGATGCGCTCGTCGGTCGACGTCGGCGCGAGCAGGAAGATCGGGTCGAGCCCGTGCGCCTTGAGCGTCGCGGCGAAGGCCTGCGCCTCCTCGGGCGGGTAGTCGACGACGAGCACGCCGTCGACGCCGGCTGCCTTCGCGTCGGCGACGAAGCGGTCGATGCCGTAGCGCTCGATCGGGTTGGCGTAGCCCATCAGCACGAGGGGCGTGACCTGGTCGCGCTCGCGGAACGCGCGCACGTAGCCGAGGACCTGGCTCATGCCGATGCCGTGCGCGAGCGCGCGCTCGGCCGCCTTCTGGATCACCGGGCCGTCGGCCATCGGGTCGGAAAACGGCACGCCGAGCTCGATCACGTCGGCACCGGCGTCGGCGAGCGCGTGCAGCACGTCGACGGTCGCATCGGGGTACGGGTCGCCGGCGGTGACGAACGGGATCAGCGCCTTGCGGCGCTGCGCCTTGAGGCGCTCGAACGTGGCGGCGATGCGATGACTCATCGCGGCCTCCGCCGGGCCGCCCCAAGGAGGCCGCGCGCCCCCTCGGGGGGCAGCGAACGAAGTGAGCTTGGGGGCTTCATTGCTTGACCGCCTGGCCGCGGCACGACGGCCGGCAGTAGAACTCGGCGCCGGACAGGTCGGCGACGGTGCCGATGTCCTTGTCGCCGCGCCCCGACAGGTTCACGAGCAGCGCCTGGTCGGTGCGCATCTGCGGCGCGAGCTGCATCGCGTAGGCGACGGCGTGGCTCGACTCGAGCGCCGGGATGATGCCCTCGGTGCGGCACAGCCGGTGAAAGGCGGCGAGCGCCTCGGCGTCGGTGACGCCGACGTACTCGGCGCGGCCGATGTCCTTCAGGTACGCGTGCTCGGGGCCGACGCCGGGGTAGTCGAGGCCGGCGCTGATGCTGTGCGTCTCGGTGATCTGGCCATTGGCGTCCTGCAGCAGGTAGGTGCGGTTGCCGTGCAGCACGCCCGGCGTGCCGGCCGACAGGCTCGCCGCGTGCTTGCCGGTGGCCAGCCCCTGCCCCGCCGCCTCGACGCCGATCAGCCGCACGCCTTCGTGCGGGATGTACGGATAGAAGATGCCCATCGCATTGCTGCCGCCGCCGACGCAGGCGATCACGGCATCCGGCTGGCGGCCGATCAGTTCGGGCATCTGCTCGAGGCACTCGTCGCCGATGACGCGCTGGAAGTCGCGCACCATCATCGGGTACGGGTGCGGGCCGGCGACGGTGCCGATGATGTAGAAGGTGTTCTCGACGTTCGTGACCCAGTCGCGCAGCGCCTCGTTGAGCGCGTCCTTCAGCGTCTTCGAGCCCGATTCCACCGGCACGACCTTCGCGCCGAGCAGGTGCATGCGGTAGACGTTGGGGCTCTGGCGCTTGACGTCCTCGGCGCCCATGTAGACGACGCACTCCATGCCGTAGCGCGCGCAGACGGTGGCGGTGGCGACGCCGTGCTGGCCGGCGCCGGTCTCGGCGATCACGCGCGGCTTGCCCATGCGCCGGGCGAGCAGCGCCTGGCCGATCGTGTTGTTGACCTTGTGCGCGCCGGTGTGGTTGAGGTCCTCGCGCTTGAGGTAGATCTGCGCGCCGCCGAGCTCGCGGCTCAGGCGCGCGGCATGGTAGACGGGGCTCGGGCGGCCGACGAAGTGCTTCAGCTCGCTCTTGAACTCGGCGACGAACTCGGGGTCGGCGCGGTACTTCGCGTAGGCGGCCTTCAGCTCGGCGAGCGCGTGGATCAGCGTCTCGGCGACGAAGGTGCCGCCGTAGGGGCCGAAGTGCCCGCGCGCGTCGGGCTGGTCGTAACTCAACATGTCGGGTGTGCTCGGGTCGCGGCGGCGAGGCGTTCGTCGGCCTCGCGCACCGCCTGGCAGAACCGGCGCATCAGCGCGGCATCCTTGATGCCCTTGCCGCTCTCGACGCCGGAGCTCACGTCAACGGCCCAGGGCCGCACGCGCAGCACGCCATCGGTCACGTTGGCAGGATTCAACCCACCAGACAAAACGACCGGACAGGGCACGCCGGGGGGAATCGAGGACCAATCGAACACCTTTCCGCCGCCGCCGTAGCCGTCGACGTGGGCGTCGAGCAGCAGGCCGCTGGCGCTCGGGAAACGGGCCGCGAAGTCTAGCAAATCGAACCCCGGCGCCATGCGTGCCGCGCGCAGGTACGGCCGCGCGGGCGCCTCGCAGTCGGTGCGCGTCTCGTCGCCGTGGAACTGCAGCAGCGCGTGCGGCACGGCGGCCAGCGCCGCGGCGATCTCGCCCGCACTCGCGTTGACGAACAGCAGCACCGGCGTCACGAACGGGGGCAGCCGGCGCGCCAAGGCCCCGGCGCGCGCGGCGTCGACCGCGCGCGGGCTCTTCGGGTAGAACACGAAGCCGACGGCGTCGGCACCGGCGTCGACGGCGGCATCGACGTCGGCCTCGCGCGTCAGGCCGCAGATCTTGATGCGGGTGCGGCGCGGCGCTGCCGCCGCTTCAGGGGATCCAGTCGAACGCGGGCACGGCGGCGGGCAGTCCATGCCGCGCATCGTAGTACGGGCCGACGAAGTACAGCCCGTCGGGCGCGAAGGTCGGCGCGGCGACCTCGCGCCGGCGCGATGCGAGCACGTCGCCGATCCACGCCGGCGGGTGCCGCCCCTGCCCGACCGCGATGAGGCAGCCCATGATGTTGCGCACCATGTGGTGCAGGAACGCGCTGGCGTCGAAGTCGAAGCGCCAGTAGGCGCCGCGGCGGGTGATCGTGATCGCGCGCAACTCCTTGACCGGGCTCGCCGCCTGGCACGCTGCGGCACGGAACGCGCTGAAGTCGTGCGTGCCGACGAGCAGCGCCGCGGCAGCGCGCATCGCGTCGCCGTCGAGCGGGCGGAACACCCAGCCGGCGAGCCCCGCCTCGAGCGCCGGGCGCACCGGCGACTCGAGCACGAGGTAGGCGTAACGGCGGCCACGCGCGCTGTTGCGCGCGTGGAAGTCGGCGCCGACCGGCTGGCACCACTGCACCGCGATGTCGGGCGGCAGGAAGCGGTTGGTGCCACGCACCCACGAGAACGGCTCGCGCTCGACCGGCGCGTCGACGTGGACGACCTGGTTCAGCGCATGCACACCGGCATCGGTGCGCCCGGCGCACACGGTGGTGACGGGCGCGTCGGCGAACGCCGACAGCGCCTGTTCCAAATGGTCCTGCACGGTGCAGCCGTCGGGCTGGCTCTGCCAGCCGTGGTAGGCGCTGCCGCGGTACGAGATGCCGAGCGCGAGGCGCTGCGTCATGCTCGGCCTCCCCGTCGCGCCGCCATCGTCAAGCGCAAAGCCCTGCGCAGGCAGGGCTTGCGGTCCTGCCAGGCCCCGGCCCGGGCGCTTGCATGCGCCCGGGCGTTCGCCAGGCGCGAAGCCCTGCGCAGGCAGAGCTTCTGGTCCTGGCTGGCCCCGGCCCGGGCGCTTGCATGCGCCCGGGCGTTCGCCAGGCGCGAAGCCCTGCGCAGGCAGAGCTTCTGGTCCTGGCTGGCCCCGGCCCGGGCGCTTGCATGCGCCCGGGCGTTCGCCAGGCGCGAAGCCCTGCGCAGGCAG
>NZ_JALBGB010000028.1:0-43216 GCF_022631395.1 Calidifontimicrobium sp. SYSU G02091 | reverse complement strand
GGATCGACCGCAAACCCTACGACCCCAGCGCACACGGCGGACTTCAAATGTTGCTCAAAACAGCGGGGGGTTGACACAGGGTGTCTCATGCCAGCACCTCGCCGCGCCGTTCGGCGCACGCGCGCACCGCAGCGACGAAGACGTCGGCACGGTGTGCATAGTTGCGGAACATGTCCAGGCTCGCGCACGCGGGGCTCAGCAGCACCGCGTCGCCCGGCTGCGCGACCTCGAAGCCCCACGCGGTGGCGGCCTCGAGCGTGTCGTGGCGCTGCACCGCGATGCCGGCGTCGCGCAGCGCGGCGCCGACCTGCGCGTCGATCGCCGGCGCGTCGCGGCCGATCAGCGTGACCGCGCGCGCGTGGCGCACGAGCGGCTCGGCCAGCGGCGCGAAGTCCTGCCCCTTGCCGTCGCCGCCGAGGATCACGACGAGCCGCCCGGGCGCCTGGTCGGCACCGAGCCCGCGCAGCGCCGCGACCGTCGCGCCGACGTTGGTGCCCTTGCTGTCGTCGACGGCGTCGACCTCGCCGACGCGGCCGACGTGCTGCACGCGGTGCGGCTCGCCGCGGTACTCGCGCAGCCCGTGCAGCATCGGCGCGAGCGGGCAGCCGATCGCGGTGGCCAGCGCGAGCGCCGCGAGCGCGTTGGCCGCGTTGTGGCGGCCGCGGATGCGCAGCGCGTCGGCCGGCATCAGGCGCTGCAGGTGCAGCTCGTCGTCGGCGGCCGCGCCGGCGCGGCGGCGCCGCGTGCCGTCGTCGCTGCCCAGCGCACGCACGAGCCAGGCCATGCCGTGCTCGACGACGAGGCCGTAGTCGCCGGGGTGGGCCGGTGCGTCGAGGCCGAAGCGCACGACCGGCGGCAGCTCGGGCGGCTTGCCCTTGCCCGGCTTGGCCGGCGGCGGCGCGACCATCGCCTCGACGAGCGGGTCGTCGCGGTTGACGACGCGCACCGCGTGCTGGCCGTAGACGCGCGCCTTCGCCGCCGCGTAGGCCTCGAAGCTGCCATGCCAGTCGAGGTGGTCCTGCGTGACGTTGAGCACGACGGCGGCACTCGGCTCGAAACCGAGCGCGGCGTCCTCGAGCTGGAAGCTCGACAGCTCGAGCACCCAGACTTCGGGCAGCGGGTGTTCGCCGCCCTCGACGTCCAGCGCCGCGGCCAGCGTGTCGAGCATCGTCGGGCCGATGTTGCCGGCGGCGACGACGCGCCGGCCCGCGCGCTCGACGAGCAGCGCCGCGAGCGACGTGACCGTCGTCTTGCCGTTCGTGCCGGTCACCGCGAGCAGCTGCGGCGCGTAGCCGCGCGACTCGCGCAGGTCGGCCAGCGCGCGGGTGAAGAGGTCGAGCTCGCCCCACACCGGCACGCCGCGCGCGCGCGCGGCCGCCAGCAGCGGCGCGATGCGCGCGTCGGTGGGCGCGAGCCCCGGGCTCTTGAGCACGAGCTGCACGCGGTCGAGCGCCGCGTCGTCGAGCGCGCCGGTGGCGAACGCGGCGCCGGGCACCGCGGCGCGCAGCGCGTCGAGCTGCGGCGGCGCCTCGCGCGAGTCCCACACCCGCACCGCGGCGCCGTGGCGCGCGCACCAGCGCGCCATCGCGAGCCCCGAGTGGCCGAGGCCGAGCACGAGCGCAGTGGTTCCGCCGAAGACGTTCATCGCAGTTTCAGGCTCGCCAGGCCGATCAGGCACAGCAGCATCGTGATGATCCAGAAGCGGATCACGACCTGCGTCTCCTTCCAGCCGCTCTTCTCGAAGTGGTGGTGCAGCGGCGCCATCTTCAGGATGCGCCGGCCCTCGCCGTAGCGCCGCTTCGTGTACTTGAAGTAGGCGACCTGCGCCATCACCGACAGCGCCTCGACGACGAAGATGCCGCCCATGATCGCGAGCACGATCTCCTGCCGCGTGATGACGGCGATCGTGCCGAGCGCGCCGCCGAGCGCGAGCGCGCCGACGTCGCCCATGAAGACCTGCGCCGGGTGCGCGTTGAACCACAGGAACGCCAGCCCCGCGCCGGCCATCGCGGCGCAGAAGATCAGCAGCTCGCCGGCGCCGGGGATGAACGGCAGCAGCAGGTAGCGCGAGAACACGGCGTTGCCCTGCACGTAGGCGAAGATGCCCAGCGCCGAGCCGACCATCACGACCGGCATGATCGCCAGGCCGTCGAGACCGTCGGTCAGGTTGACAGCGTTGCTGCTGCCGACGATCACGAGGTAGGTCAGGATGATGAAGCCCCACACCCCGAGCGGGTAGCTCACCGTCTTGAAGAACGGCACCAGCAGGTCGGCGTTGGGCGGCAGCGGCTCGGTGAAGCCGCTCTGGATCCAGCGCACGAACAGGTCGAGCACGCGCTGGTTCGAGCTCTCCGACACCGCGAACGCGAGGAAGAACGCCGCCAGCAGCCCGATCAGCGACTGCCAGAAGTACTTCTCGCGCGAGCGCATGCCCTCGGGGTTCTTGTCGACGACCTTGCGCCAGTCGTCGACCCAGCCGATCGCGCCGAAGCCGAACGTCACCAGCATCACGACCCACACGAAGCGGTTGCTCCAGTCGAACCACAGCAGCGTCGCCACCCCGATGCCGATCAGGATCAGCACGCCGCCCATCGTCGGCGTGCCGCTCTTGGCCAGGTGCTCGGCGACGCCGTACTCGCGGATCGGCTGGCCGATCTTCAGCTCGGCGAGCTTGCGGATGACCCACGGCCCGAGCGCGATGCCGATCACGAGCGCCGTCATCGCCGCCATCACGGCGCGGAACGTCAGGTACTGGAACACGCGCAGGAAGCTCAGCGCGTCGGGCTCGAGGGCGAGCAGCCATTGGCTCAGCGCGAGCAGCATCAGGCGCCTCCTTTACCGGCGTGCAGCAGCGCCTGCACGACACGCTCCATGCGCATGAAGCGCGAGCCCTTGACCAGCAGCGACGACGCCACCGGCAGCTCGCCGAGCGCGGCCAGCAGCGCCGGCACGTCGTCGAAGTGGCGCGCCGCGCCGCCGTACGCGCGTGCCGCGTGCACGGCCAGCGTGCCCGCGGTCCACAGCGTCTCGATGCCGCGCTGGCGCGCGTAGGCGCCGACCTCGGCGTGGAACTGCGGCCCCTGCGCGCCGACCTCGCCCATGTCGCCGAGCACCAGCGCGCGCGGCGCGGCCAGGCCGGCGAGCACGTCGATGGCTGCGCGCACCGAGTCCGGGTTGGCGTTGTAGGTGTCGTCGACCAGCGTCACGCGCCGCCCGCCGCGCTGCAGCACGTGCAGCTGCGAGCGCCCCGCCACCGGTGCGAACGACGCCAGCCCGCACGCGACCGCCTCCAGCGGCGCGCCGACGGCCAGCGCGCACGCGGTGGCGGCCAGCGCGTTCTTCGCGTGGTGGCGGCCGGCCAGGCGCAGCGTCGTCGTCGCGCTGCCGGCCGGCGTGTGCAGCGTCATCGCCCAGTGCGGCTCGTCGCCGTCGGCGACCCAGCGCACGTCGGCCGTCACGTCGGCCGCGCCGTCGAGCGAGAACGTGAGCTGCGGCCGGCCGCCGGCCATCGCGTGCCACAGCGGCGCGAACGCGTCGTCGCCGGGGTAGACGGCCACGCCGTCGGGCGCGAGCGCGTCGATCGCGCTGCCGTTCTCGCGCGCGACGGCCTCGACGCTGGCCATGAACTCCTGGTGCTCGCGCTGCGCGTTGTTGACGAGCACGACCTGCGGCTGCACCAGCCGGGCCAGCAGCGCGATCTCGCCGGGGTGGTTCATTCCGAGCTCGACGACGCCGGCGCGGTGCCACGTGCGGTCGTCCTGGCGCAGGCGCAGCAGCGTCAGCGGCACGCCGATGTGGTTGTTCAGGTTGCCCTCGGTCGCGAAGCCGCCGTCGCCGTGCCACGCGCGCAGGATCGCGCCGATCATTTGCGTGACCGTCGTCTTGCCGTTGCTGCCGGTCACCGCGATCAGCGGCAGGTGCAGGTGGCGCCGCCACGCGGCGGCGAGCTGCTGCAGCGCCGCGAGCGAGTCGGCCACGCACAGGCCGGGCATCGCCTGCGCGTCGAGGCCGCGCTCGGCGACCGCCGCGACCGCGCCGGCCGCGCGCGCGCTGGCGAGGAAGTCGTGCCCGTCGAAGCGCTCGCCCTTGAGCGCGACGAACAGGTCGCCCGCGCGCAGCGTGCGGCTGTCGCTGGCGACGCGGTCGAACGCGATGGCGCCGTCGCCGACCAGCGTCGATCCCGGCAGCAGCGCGTGCGCCTGCGCGAGCGTCATCATCGGCGTCGTGCTCATCGCGCGGCTCCTGTGGCGCGTGCACGCAGCGCGCGCTCGGCCTCGGCGAGGTCGCTGAACGGGCGCCGCGTGCCGTCGACCTCCTGATAGTCCTCGTGGCCCTTGCCGGCCAGCAGCACGACATCGCACGCGCGCGCCTCACCGACGGCGGCGGCGATCGCGGCGGCACGGTCCTCGATCACACGCGCGCGCTGCGGCTCGCGCAGCCCGGCAGCGATCTGCTCGAGGATCGCGCCGGGGCGCTCGCCGCGCGGGTTGTCGCTGGTCAGCACGACGACGTCGGCCAGCCGCTCGGCGACCGCCCCCATCGGCGCGCGCTTGGTCGCGTCGCGGTTGCCGCCGCAGCCGAACACGCACCACAGCCGCCCGCCGCGCGCCGCAGCCAGCGGGCGCAGCGCGACGAGCACCTTCTCGAGCGCGTCGGGCGTGTGCGCGTAGTCGACGACGACCTCAGGCATGGCCGCGGCGTCGACATCGGGCGGCAGCACACGCTCCATGCGCCCCGGCACCGGCGTCAGTTCCGGCACGACGGCTGCGGCATCGGCCAGCGGCACGCCCAGCGCGCGCAGCGCGCCGACCACGAGCAGCACGTTGGCGACGTTGAAGCTGCCGATCAGCGTGCTGGCCACCGGGTGCGCGACGCCGTCTTCGACGACGTCGAACGCCAGGCCGTCGCCGGCGTAGCGCAGGTCGCGCGCGGCCAGCCGCGCCGCGCCCTGCGTCGAGCAGGTCCACAGGTCGAGCCGGCCCTCGCGCCGCAGTTCGTCGGCCAGGCGCGCGCCGAACGGGTCGTCGACGTTGACCACCGCCGCGCGCAGCCCCGGCCACGCGAACAGGCGGCGCTTGGCCTCGCCGTAGGCCTGCATCGTGCCGTGGTGGTCGAGGTGGTCGCGCGTCAGGTTCGAGAACAGCGCCACCGCGATGCGCACGCCGGCCAGCCGGTGCTCGTCGAGGCCGATCGACGAGGCCTCCATCGCGCACGCCGCGAAGCCGGCGTCGACGAAGCGGCGCAGCGCGGCGTGCAGCTGCACCGCGTCGGGCGTCGTCAGGCCGGTGGTCTCGAGCGCCGCCGGTGCGCCGGTGTCCGGGTGCGGCGGCTCGCCACCCGCCGCGCCGATGCGCGGTGGTTCTCCATCCGCCGCGCCGATGCGCGGCGGCTCGCCGATCCCGAGCGTGCCCACCAGCGCGCAGCGCCGCCCGAGCGCGGTCAGCGCCTGCGCCGTCCACCACGCGGTCGACGTCTTGCCGTTGGTGCCCGTCGCCGCGACGACGTCGAGCACGGCACTCGGGTGGCCGTGGAATGCGTCGGCAACGACGCCGGCCGCGGCCTTGAGCCCGGGCAGCGTCGCGATGCGCTCGTCGTCGAACGCGAACGCGTCGGCGCCGTCGTGCTCGACGAGGCAGGCCGCGGCGCCGGCGGCCAGCGCACTGCGCGCGAACTGGCGCGCGTCGACGCGCCGCCCCGGCCACGCGACGAAGCCGTCGCCGGGGCGCACGCGACGGTGGTCGGTGACGAGCGCGCCGCGCACGCGCGCGCGCAGCCACTGCGCGGCGGCGTCGGGGCTGGACAGGCGCAGCGTCGCCATCAGAAGCTCTCGCGCACCGCGGGCAGGTCGCGCGCCAGGATCTGCGGCACGACGTCGCGGTCGGGCGGCACGCCCAGCGTGCGCAGCGTCTGCTGCACGATCTGGCTGAACACCGGCGCGGCGACCTGCCCGCCGTAGAACTTGCCGTTGCTCGGCTCGTCGACCATCACGGCGACGACGATGCGCGGATCGCCGATCGGCGCCAGCCCGACGAACCACGCGCGGTACTTGTTGGTCGCGTACGACTGGCCTTCCTGCTTGCGCGCGGTGCCGGTCTTGCCGCCGACCGACCAGCCCACCGTCTGCGCCAGCGGCGCGGTGCCGCCCGGGCCGGCGGCGAGCTCGAGCATCTGGCGCACCTGGCGCGCCGTCTCGGGCGAGATCACGCGCGTGCCCTGCGCCGGCGCGTCGCGCTTGAGGATCGTCACCGGCAGCAGCTCGCCGTCGTGCGCGAACACGGTATAGGCGCGCGCGAGCTGCAGCAGGCTGGCCGACAGCCCGTAGCCGTAGCTCATCGTCGCCTGCTCGATCGGACGCCACGTCTTGTACGGACGCAGCCGGCCGGTGACGGCGCCGGGGAAGTCGATCTGCGGCTTCTGGCCGAGGCCGATGTCGGCGTACAGCTGCCACATCTCGCGCGCGGGCATCTGCATCGCGAGCTTGACGGTGCCGACGTTGCTCGACTTCTGCACGACGCCGGCCAGCGTCAGCGTGCCCAGCGGGTCGTGGTCGCGGATCGTGCTGCCGGTGATCGTCATCCAGCCGGGGGCGGTGTCGATCAGCGTCGTCGGCTTCGCGCGTCCGGTCTCGATCGCCCACGCGGCGATGAACGGTTTCATCGTCGAGCCGGGCTCGAAGGTGTCGGTCAGCGCGCGGTTGCGCAGCTGCTCGCCCGACAGGCGGCGCCGGTCGGCGGGGTTGTAGCTCGGGTAGTTGGCCAGCGCGAGCACTTCGCCGGTCTTCGCGTCGAGCACGACGGCGCTGGCCGCGCGCGCCTTGTGCTCGGCGACCGCGTCGCGCAGCTTCTGGTACGCGAAGGCCTGCACCTTGGCATCGATCGCCAGCGTGACGTCCTCGCCGTGCACGGGGTCGATCTGGTCGCGCACGTCCTCGACGACGCGACCGAGCCGGTCCTTGACGACGTCGCGCGAGCCGTTGCGCCCGCGCAGCCGCGACTCGAGCGCGAGCTCGATGCCCTCCTGCCCGCGGTGCTCGACGTCGGTGAAGCCGACGACGTGCGCGGCGGCTTCGCCCTCGGGGT
Organism: Calidifontimicrobium sp. SYSU G02091; assembly: GCF_022631395.1. Taxonomy (NCBI): domain Bacteria; kingdom Pseudomonadati; phylum Pseudomonadota; class Betaproteobacteria; order Burkholderiales; family Sphaerotilaceae; genus Azohydromonas; species Calidifontimicrobium sp. SYSU G02091. The sequence continues at coordinate 36,137 of NZ_JALBGB010000028.1, read as the reverse complement.
AGCGGCGCTTGTACTCGCGCGTCTGGTGCACGCCCCTGACGCCCAACGCCTTGACCTGCTCGGCCAGCGCGTCGTCGACCTGGCGGCGCAGCCAGACGAACTTCGGGTTTTCGGCCAGGCGCCGCTCGAGGTCGGCCGGCGTCATGCCCAGCGCCTTCGCGAGCTGGCGGCGCTGCGCAGGCGACGCGTCGACGTCGCGCGGGATGGCCCAGATCGACGGCGCCTCGACGCTGGTGGCCAGCAGCTGGCCGTTGCGGTCGAGCACCTTGCCGCGGCTGCCGTGCAGCGTCAGCGTGTGCGCGTAGCGCTTCTCGCCTTCCTGCTGGTAGAAGTCGGTGCCGATGATCTGGATGTAGACGGCACGCCCGACGAGCAGGCACGAGCCCAGCCCGATCAGCGCGACGACGAACTTCGAGCGCCACGGCGGCGTCTTCGACGCCAGCAGCGGGCTGCTGCCGTAGTTGACGCTGCGCACCGCGGCGGCGACGCCGCGGCGGTCGGTGCTGCGACCCGCGGGGCGGCTCATCGCGCACCTCCGGTCGCAGACGCGGCCGCGGCGATCGGGTCGGCCACGTAGTGCGTCACCGCCGGCGTCGCGGTGCGCATCGCCAGGCGCTCGCGCGCCATGCGCTCGACGCGCAGGTTCGTCGCCTGCGCCTGGCGTTCGGCCTCGAGGCGCTTGTGTTCGAGCTCGAGCTGGCGCTGCTGGTTGCGCGCGCGGTCGAGCTCGGCGAACAGCCGCCGCGACTCGTACGCCGTGCGCACCAGCACCAGGCTGCTGGCGACGATGGCCAGCACGAGCACGACGTTGAGCCGGCTCACGGCGCCCTCCCCGGCGCTGCATCGGCCGTGCGCTCGGCCACGCGCAGGATCGCCGAGCGCGCGCGCGGGTTGGCGGCGATCTCGTCGGCCGACGGGCGCACGCGCGCCAACGCCCGCAGCCGCGTCGGCCGCGGCGGCGCGAACGGCGCGCGGCGGTCGACCTCGGCGCGGCTCTCGCGCGCGATGAAGGTCTTGACGATGCGGTCCTCGAGCGAGTGGAAGCTGATCACGGCCAGGCGGGCGGCGGGAGCCAGCAGGTCGAGCGCGGCGCTCAGCCCCTGCTCGAGCTCCTCGAGCTCAGCGTTGACGCGAATCCGAAGAGCCTGAAACGTGCGCGTCGCAGGGTCCTGGCCCGGCTCGCGGGTCTTGACCGCGCGAGCCACGACGTCGGCCAGCTCGCCGGTGGTGCGAACGGGGCGCCCGCCTGCGCGGCGAGCCACAAGCGCCTTTGCAATCGGAACAGCAAACCGTTCTTCCCCATAGTCGCGGATCACCCTCGCGATGTCGCGCTCATCGGCGCGGGCCAGGTAGTCCGCGGCGGTCTCGCCGCGGGTCGTGTCCATGCGCATGTCCAGCGGCGCGTCGTGCCGGAAGCTGAAGCCGCGCTGCGGGTCGTCGAGCTGCGGCGAGCTCACGCCCAAGTCGAGCAGCACGCCTTGCACCTGCGCGATGCCGCGCGCGGCCAGCGCCTCGCGCATCGTCGCGAAGCTCGCGTGCACGATCGCGAAGCGCGCATCGGCGATCGCCTGCGGACCCTGCGTGGCGGCCGCCACCGCCTGCGGGTCCTTGTCGAACGCGATCAGCCGCCCGCGCGCGTCGAGCCGCTGCAGGATCGCCCGCGCATGGCCGCCGCGGCCGAAGGTGCCATCGACGTAAGTGCCGTGCGGCTGCGTCACCAGAAGCTCGACGGCTTCGGTGAGGAGCACCGGGACGTGGGGCCATGTCGACACGGACTCAGAAGACCAGCGCGGCGATCTCGGGCGGCATGCCCTGGGCGATCGTCTGCGCCTCGTGTTCGGCGTGGCGCTGCTTGTCCCACAGCTCGAGGCGATGACCGTTGCCGATCAGCAGCACGTCCTTGCCCAGCCCCGCGGCCTCGCGCAGCGCCGGCGCGACGAGCACGCGCGACGCACTGTCCATCTCGACGTCGTCGGCACTGCCGAGGAAGACGCGGCGCCAGCGCTCGGTCGACATCGGCATCGCGAGCAGCTTCTCGCGGAACGCGTGCCACGCAGGGCGCGGAAACACGATGAGGAATCCGTCGGGGTGCTTCGTGAGCGTCAGCTGGCCGCCGGACAGCGCGAGCAGCAGCTCACGGTGCCGCACCGGCACCGTGATGCGGTGCTTGGCGTCGAGCGCCAGCACCGACGTCCCCTGAAACACTGCGTCCGCCACGAATTCCCACCAACTCCCACGCTGTGACACTGTAGCGTCGGCGGCGTGGCGGGTCAATCGCCAGAGCCGAAAAAATTAATGGAATCAAGTACTTAAGACGGATTTCGTCGCGAGACGGTGAGCGGTTTCGCGTTCAAAAATAAGAACTTGCGCGATGAACTGAAACCGATCAGTGAGCATGACGGGCGGGCTCGCGGCCGCACGTCAACGGGCGCTTGCGGCGTCGTCGCCGCGCGCGGCGGGCACCGCCACGCGCCGGCGCACCCACGCCCAGGCGGCGATGCCGATGCCGAGAAAGGCCAGCGAGGTCAGCGCCAGCGCGAGCGTCGAGTGCATCACCAGCGGCGCGATCGCGCCGGCCACCAGCGCGTTGGCCAGGCTGCCGAGGCACGCCTGCAGCGACGACGCCATGCCCCGGCGCTGCGGCGCCTGGTCGAGCACGAGCAGCGTGACCACCGGCACCATCAGCGCCCAGCCAAACGCGAAGCCGGCGATCGGCAGCAACGCCCACGCCGCGTGCGGCTCGAACAGCGCGTTGAGCGCGACGTTGACGAGCGAGACGGCGAGCATGATCGCGAAGCCGCGCCGGATCTGCCGCGCCGGGCGGATGCGACCGGCCAGCCGCCCCGACAGCCACGCGCCGCCGACGATGCCGGCGATCGTCAGGCCGAAGAACCAGAAGAACTGCGTCGGCCCCAGCCGCAGGTGCTCGCCGAGGAACACCGGCGCCGACAGCACGTACAGGAACATGCCGTTGAACGGCACGCCGCTGGCGAAGGCCAGCGCGACGAAGCGCGCGCTGGAGACCAGCTGCGCGTAGCCGCGCAGCAGCGCACCGACCGCGAACGGCTGGCGCTCACGCGCGTGCAGCGTCTCGGGCAGCCAGCGCCAGTTGGCCCACCACAGCGCGGCACCGAACGCCGTCAGCAGCCAGAAGATCACGTGCCAGTCGGTGTGCACGTAGACCCAGCCGCCGACCACCGGCGCGATCGCCGGTGCGACGCCGAAGTAGATCGTCACCTGGCTCATCACCCGCTGCGCATCGGCCGGCGGGTACATGTCGCGGATGATCGCGCGCGACACGACGATGCCGGCACCGGCCGACATGCCCTGCAGCGCGCGGAAGAACACCAGCCAGCCGATCGACGGGCTCAGCGCGCAGCCCAGCGACGCCAGCGTGAACAGCCCGACGCCGCCGAGCACGACGGGGCGCCGCCCGAAGCTGTCGGCCAGCGCGCCGTGGAACAGGTTCATCACCGCGAAGCCGAACAGGTACGCCGACAGCGTCTGCTGCATCTGCACCGGCGTCGCGCCGAGCGCGCGCGCGATGCCGGTGAACGCCGGGAGGTAGGTGTCGATCGCGAACGGGCCGAGCATGCCCAGGCACGCGAGCATCACCGCCAGCGCCCAGCGCGGGTGGCGCCAGAGCGTGTCGGCGTCGGGGTTCATCGGCAGCGTGTTGGCGCGCCGCGCGGTGCAGGCCGCGGCGGCGAAGAATGTGTGAAGCGAGCCGATAGGCCGGATTCTGTGCGCCGCCGCCCCGTGGCCGGGGCGCCGGCGTGACCGCCATTCGTCTGGGCCGGGGGTTGCCCACCCGGCTCGGTGCCACCCACCCGCACGCTACCCGGGCCAGGTCGCCGCGTGCCTATTCGGTGTTGCTGCGCGTAGAGATTGCCGCGTTTCACCCACGGCGGGGGCACGCCCCGCCGTGACTCGTCTCTGTGGCTCTGATCCGCACCTCGCGGTGGACGGGTGTTACCCGCTACGCTGCCCTGTGCAGTCCGGACCTTCCTCCAGCGCGCCCTTTCGGGCCTCGCGCCAGCGGCGGTCTGGCTCGCTTCACAATGCAAATTATCCCTTTTCAGCGCCCCATCTGCTGCAGCGCGGCGATGCGCTGCTCGATCGGCGGGTGCGTCGACAGCAGCGCCATGATGCCGCTCTTGCCGCTGATGCCCATCGCCTCGACGGCCTGCGGCAGCTCGCCTGGCTGCAGCCCGCCCAGGCGCGCGAGCGCGTTGATCATCGGCTGCGGGCGGCCCATCAGGCGCGCCGCGTCGCGGTCGGCGCGGAATTCGCGCTGGCGGCTGAACCACGCGACGATGATCGCCGCGAGCACGCCGAGCACGAGGTCGAGCACGATCGTCGACACGTAGTAGCCGATGCCCGGGCCCTCGTTCTGGTTGCGCAGCACGACGCGGTCGACGATGTAGCCGATCACGCGCGACAGGAACACGACGAAGGTGTTCATCACGCCCTGGATCAGCGTCATCGTGACCATGTCGCCGTTGGCCACGTGCGCAACCTCGTGGCCGATCACCGCCTCGACCTCCTCGCGGTTCATGCTCTGCAGCAGCCCGGTCGAGACCGCGACCAGCGCCGAGTTCTTGAACGCGCCGGTCGCGAACGCATTGGGCGCGCCCTCGTAGATCGCGACCTCGGGCATGCGGATGCCGGCCTGGTTCGCAAACTTCTGCACCGTCGCGACGATCCACTGGTGCACCGGGTCGCGCGAGTCGTTGATGACCTGCGCCCGGGTGCTGAACTTGGCCATCGGCTTGCTGATCAGCAGCGAGATGAACGCGCCGCCGAAGCCCATCACGAACGCGAAGCCGAGCAGCGCGCCCAGATCGAGCCCCTGCGCCGACAGGAAGCGGGTCAGGCCGAGGACGTTGGCGACGATGCCCAGCACGACGACCACCGCGAGGTTGGTGGCCAGGAACAAAACGATGCGCTTCATGGTGTGGTCGTTGTTGAAGGTTGCGTAGGCGCCCGCGGCAGGCCGACGGGCTGACCCGACAGCGCGCTTAGTTGGGGGCGGTCGCGACGAGTTCCAGAGCCTGGCCGGAACACGGCCGCATCGGCGTAGAACCGCGGGTCGTCATTGTCGGGCCACCAGCCGGGCACGCCCAGCACCGGCAGCGGCGTCCACAGCGCCGGCGTCAGGCCGGTCGGCAGGGCGGGGGCGTCGAAGTGCGCGGCGGGCACGCACCACGCGTGCGCCGTCAGCGCCTTGCGCGGCGCGCGCGCGAGTTGCTCCAGCAAGCCGTGGCCGACGACCTCGAGCCGCGCCTGCGCCCACGCCGCACGGTGCCCGACGAACAGCGCTGCCCAGTCGCGCCGGCGCAAGGCCTCGACGAGCCCGGGCGGCGCCGCGAGCAGCACGCCGTTCTCGTCGAGCAGCGTCAGCGCGTCGCGCACCGCGCCGCGCCGCCCGCCGACGCCGCGCCGCGCGATCTGCTGCGCATGAGCGTGATTGAGCGCCCACTTCAGTGATGGCCGATGCAGCCAGACCAGCCCGTTCAACGCGTCGTGCAGCGTGTCGCGCACCGGCACGGCGCGCGTGCGCGCGACGAGCGCCTCGTACGGCTCGGCTGCCCGGCGCCCCGCTGCCGCGACGAAGACGGGCGCCGCACCGACGCCGTGCACCCGCGCGGTGACGTTCAGCGCGTCGGCGAGCGCGGCACCGCCGCGCCACGCCGCCCACAGCGCCGGCCCGAGCCGCGCCCACGGCGCGAACCAGGGCCGCGACCAGTCCGGCTCGGCCGGCGGACGGTGCGGCGGCTCAGTCGGCGCGCGACTCGCTGCGCGTGGCACGACGGTCGCGCACGTACAGGTGCGAGCCGCGCTTCTCGACGTCGAACAACCCGATCGCCTCGATCAGGTCGCCGAGCTTCTTGAAGCCGTGGTTGCGCGGGTCGAAGCTGGCCTGGTTGGCGATCTGCGAGCCCACCGCACCGAGCTGCGACCAGCCGTCCTCGCCGGCGGCGTTCTCGACCGCGTTGCGCAGCAGGCTCACGAGCCGCGTATCGCGCCGCAGCTCGGCAGCCGTCGGCTTGCGCGGCGCGGCAGCTTTCGCTTTGCCGGCCTTCGCGGTGCCGGGCTCGGCGGCGGCCTCGTCGCGACCCTCGCCGAGGCTTTCGAGGTACAGGAAGCGCGAGCAGGCGTTGACGAACGGCTCGGGCGTCTTCTTCGCGCCGAAGCCGTAGACGGTCGCGCCCTTGGCGCGCAGGTGCATCACCAGCGGCGTGAAGTCGGCGTCCGACGAGACGATGCCGAACGCGTCGGGGCGGTCGGTGTACAGCAGGTCGAGCGCGTCGATCGCGATCAGCATGTCGGTCGCGTTCTTGCCCTTGCTGACGTCGAACTGCTGGATCGGGCGGATCGCGAACTCGTGCAGCACCTTCTCCCAGCCCTTGAGCTCGTTCTTCTTCCAGTTGCCGTAGGCACGGCGGATGTTGGTGACACCGAGCTTGGCCAGCTCGGCGAGGATGACCTCGATCTTCGACGCCGGCGAGTTGTCCGCGTCGATCAGCAGCGCGATGTGGCGCTCGGGGCGGATGGCGCTCATGCGAGCCTCCAGGCCAGCGTCTCGCCGCCGCGCAGCGGCTTGAGCGTCGCGTCGCCGAACGGCACCGTCTCGGGCAGCGTCCACGGCTCACGCCGCAGCGTGACGGTGCCGCGGTTGCGCGGCAGCCCGTAGAAGTCGGCGCCGTGGAAGCTCGCGAAGCCCTCGAGGCGGTCGAGCGCACCGGCGGCGTCGAACGCCTCGGCGTACAGCTCGAGCGCGGCGAGCGCCGTGTAGCAGCCGGCGCAGCCGCTCGCGTGCTCCTTCAGGTGCGCCGGGTGCGGTGCGCTGTCGGTGCCGAGGAAGAACTTCGGGCTGCCCGAGGTCGCCGCGGCCACCAGCGCGCGGCGGTGCTCCTCGCGCTTGAGCACCGGCAGGCAGTAGTAGTGCGGGCGCAGGCCGCCGGCGAAGATCGCGTTGCGGTTGTACAGCAGGTGGTGCGCCGTGATCGTCGCCGCGGTGTTCGCATCGGCGTCGCGCACGTACTGCGCCGCCTCCTTCGTCGTGATGTGCTCGAAGACGATCTTCAGGCCCGGGAAGTCGCGGCGCAGCGGCTGCAGCACGCGCTCGATGAACACGGCCTCGCGGTCGAAGACGTCGACGTCGGGGTCGGTCACCTCGCCGTGCACGAGCAGCAGCAGGCCCGCGCGCTGCATCGCCTCGAGCGTCGGGTACGTGCGGCGCACGTCGGTGACGCCGGCGTCGCTGTTCGTCGTCGCACCGGCCGGATAGAGCTTGACGGCGACGACGCCCGCGGCCTTCGCACGGCGGATCTCGTCGGGCGGCAGGTTGTCGGTCAGGTACAGCGTCATCAGCGGGGTGAAGTCCAGCCCCGCAGGCACCGCCGCGACGATGCGCTCGCGGTAGGCCTGCGCGGCCGCGGCCGTCGTCACCGGCGGGCGCAGGTTGGGCATCACGATCGCGCGCGCGAACTGGCGCGCGGTGTGCGGCACGACGGCGGCCATCGCGGCGCCGTCGCGCAGGTGCAGGTGCCAGTCGTCGGGGCGGGTCAGCGTCAGCGTCGCGGTCATGTGCGGGATTGTCCCACCTCGCCCGAGCGCGCCGCTGGTGCGATGGTGTGGCTCTATCCCGGCGATCGAAGATGCCTATGTCAGCCTCGTGGGTTGGCGGCAGAATCGGTCGCGAAGTTTCGTCGTGCCGGTGCGTTCGCGCCGGTGCGGTTCCCACCGCTCGCCACCCCGACGAGGACCACGATGGGCTCCAACGAAGCCACGCTGCCATCGCGGCAGCCGTCGCCGCGCAGCGATGCGCAGCCGCCGAAGATCATCGAGGAGCTGCTGGCGCACGCCGACGTGCGCATCAACGGCAGCCGGCCCTGGGACATCCAAGTGCGCGACGCACGCCTGTACCGCCGCGTGCTGACGCAGTGGTCGCTGGGCCTCGGCGAGGCCTACATGGACGGCGACTGGGACTGCGAGCAGCTCGACGAGCTGTTCCACCGCCTGACGCGCACCGACATCGAGTCGCGCGCGGTGGGCACCGCCAAGCTGCGGCTGGCGCTCGAGACGCTGCGCCACAGTCTGCTGAACCTGCAGTCGCAGGGCCGCGCGTTCGAGGTCGGCGAGAAGCACTATGACGCCGGCAACGACGTCTTCGAGCGCATGCTCGACTCGCGCATGATCTATTCGTGCGCGTACTGGGAGCGTGCCGCCGACCTCGAGCAGGCGCAGCTCGACAAGCTCGAGATGATCTGCCGCAAGCTGCAGCTGCAGCCCGGCGAGACGCTGCTCGACATCGGCTGCGGCTGGGGGGGGCTGGCGCGCTTCGCCGCCGAGCGCTTCGGGGTGCGGGTGGTCGGCGTCACGGTGTCGAAGGAGCAGCTCGCGCTCGGGCAGCAGCGCTGCGCCGGCCTGCCGGTCGAACTGAAGCTGCTCGACTACCGTGACTTGCAGGGGCAGTTCGACAAGATCGTCTCGGTGGGGATGTTCGAGCACGTCGGGCCGAAGAACTACGAGGTGTACTTCGACACCGTGCGCCGGCTGCTCAAGCCCGGCGGTCTGTTCCTGCTGCACACGATCGGCATCGACGTCACGTCGCCGCGCACCGACCCGTGGATCGACCGCTACATCTTCCCCAACGGCAAGCTGCCGTCGGCGGTCGAGATCGCGCGCGCCGTCGAGGGCCGCTTCCTCGTCGAGGACTGGCACAACTTCGGCCCCGACTACGACCGCACGCTGATGGCGTGGCACGCCAACTTCGAGCGCGCGTGGCCGCAGCTGAAGGACCGCTATCCGCAGCGCTTCCAGCGCATGTTCCGCTACTACCTGCTGTGCTGCGCCGGCTTCTTCCGCTCGCGGCAGGGACAGCTGTGGCAGGTCGTGCTCGCCGGGCGCGAGCGGCGCGAGACCTACCGGTCGGTGCGCTTCTCGGCGGTGTGAGGCGGGACGCGGCGTGCGGCCGGCGGCGGCTCTCTTCGCTGCACGCTGACGGCCCGTCGTGTTCCTTGAGCGTCGGGTAAGCGCGCAAAGGTCGTGGCGACAGGGCGACGGCGGTGCCTGCGTCCCCTGCAAACCGTCGCATGCGGACGGTCGCGAACGGCCGCAACGGGCCGAGTGCCGGCCATCGCTACCCGCCCGGCACACCCGGCGTCGATGGCGATCGAACCTGCGCGTCGCCCGCCGAGCCGTCCGCACGGTCGCCGTCGCGGCCGCTTTGCTGCAGCCGCCACATGCGCGCGTACGCGCCGTCGCGCGCGAGCAGTTCAGCGTGCGTGCCCTGCTCGACGATGCGCCCGCCGTCGAGGACGACGATCGCGTGCGCGTCGACGACGGTGCTCAGCCGGTGCGCGATCACGAGTGCCGTCTTGCCCTGCGCGGCGCTCTTGAGCTCGGCCTGGATCGCGCGCTCGTTGGCCGAGTCGAGCGCCGACGTCGCCTCGTCGAACATCAGGATCGGCGGGTTCTTCAGCAGCGTGCGCGCGATCGCGACGCGCTGCTTCTCGCCGCCCGAGAGCTTGAGCCCGCGCTCGCCGACCATCGTCTGGTAGCCCATCGGCGTGCTGGCGATGAAGTCGTGGATGTGCGCCGCCTTCGCCGCCGCGACGACCTCGTCGTGGCTCGCGCCCGGGCGGCCGTAGGCGATGTTGTATTCGATCGTGTCGTTGAACAGCACCGTGTCCTGCGGCACGATGCCGATCGCGCGGCGCAGGCTGGCCTGCGTCACGGTGCGGATGTCCTGCCCGTCGATCGTGATGCGCCCGCCGGTGACGTCGTAGAAACGGTACAGCAGCCGCGCGAGCGTGCTCTTGCCCGCGCCCGAGGGGCCGACGACGGCGACCGTCTTGCCGGCCGGGATCTCGAAGTTCACGCGGTGCAGGATCGTGCGCGCCGGCGTCGCGCCGCCGTCGGGCCGCTCGTATGCGAACGACACGTCCTCGAAGCGCACGACGCCTTGCGTGACGACGAGGTCGCGCGCCCCCGGCGCGTCGGCCACCTCGCGCTCGCGCTCGAGCAGGCCGAACATCTTGTCGAGGTCGGTCAGGCTCTGCTTGATCTCGCGGTACAGCACACCGAGGAAGTTCAGCGGGATGTACAGCTGGATCATGAACGCGTTGATCATCACGAGGTCGCCGAGCGTCATCTGGCCCGAGACGACGCCCTGCGTCGCGCGCCACAGCATCGCGACGAGGGCGGTGGCAATGATCAGCTGCTGCCCCGTGTTGAGCAGGCTCAGCGTGCTCTGGCTCTTGAGCGCGGCGCGGCGCAGGCGCTCGAGGCTCTCGTCGTAGCGCCGGGCCTCGAAGTCCTCGTTGTTGAAGTACTTGACGGTCTCGTAGTTCAGCAGCGAGTCGATCGCGCGCGAGTGCGCGCGCGTGTCGAGCTCGTTCATCTGGCGGCGGAACTGCGTGCGCCACTCGGTGACGCTGACGGTGAACGCGACGTAGACGACGAGCGCGCCGAGCGTGATCCACGCGAACGCGGCGTCGAACTTCCACGCCAGGATCGCGAGCACGAGACCGACCTCGATGAGGGTGGGCAGGATGCTGTAGAGCGAGTACGAGATCAGCGAGTGCACCGCGCGCGTGCCGCGCTCGATGTCGCGCGTCATGCCGCCGGTCTGGCGCTCGAGGTGGAAGCGCAGGCTCAGGTCGTGCAGGTGGCGGAACACCTTCAGGCTGATGCTGCGCGCCGCGCCCTCGGTGGCCTTCGCGAAGATCAGCTCGCGCAGCTCGGTGAACAGCGTCGTCGACAGCCGCAGCGCGCCGTAGGCGACGATCAGCCCGACCGGCACGACGAGCAGCGCGGCGGCATCGGCGGGCTGGACCGACAGGCTGTCGACGAGGTTCTTCAGCAGCACCGGCACGCCGACGTTGGCGAGCTTGGCCGCGAGCATGAACCCGAGCGCGATCGCGACGCGCCAGCGGTAGTGCCAGAAGTACGGCAGCAGCTTGGCCAGCGTGCGCCAGTCCGAGCGCCGCTGCGCCGGGTCGGCGGTGGGCAGGGAAGCGGAGGACGAACCGTGGGCAAGCGCACGCATCGTGTGAGAATCCTTCGGCTGTCAACCTGCAATGATGCCGATGTCCACCGATCCGCGCCCATCGACCGGCGCACAGCTGCCCACCGACAAGGAACTCGTGCTGCGCGTGATCCCGCTGCCGGCCGACGTCAACGCCAGCGGCGACATCTTCGGCGGCTGGGTGATGGCGCAGGTCGACCTGGCCGGATCCGTGCTGCCGCTGCGCATCGCGCAGGGCCGCATCGCGACGGTGGCGGTCAACCAGTTCGTGTTCAAGCAGCCGGTGCGCGTCGGCGACCTGCTGAGCTTCTACGCCGAGGTGGTGCGCATCGGCACCACGTCGATCACGGTCAACGTCGAGGTCTACGCGCAGCGGCTCGACGCGCAGCACCAAGTCGTCAAGGTCACCGAGGCGACGCTGACCTACGTCGCAACCGACGCCCAGGGACGGCCGCGGCCCGTGCCGCGCAGCTGACCGGCAGCCGACCTCGGGTCGTTCAGCGCGTGCGAGCCGTTGGCGCCAGCCGCGGCCACACGTGCGCCGCAATGTGATCGGCCAGCGCCAGCCCGCACAGCCGGTACACCGGCTCGCCGGGGTGGAAGCCGTCGCTGGCCATCACCTTCGGGTCCAGCGGCAGATCGATCGGGATGTGGCTGACGTCGTCGCGGCGCGCGGCCCAGCGTGCGAGTGCGGCGTCGTGACGACGCGCGTCGGCCCCCATCGCCCAGCGCAGCGGCTGCGGCAGGCCAGGGAAGCGGTGCACGGGCGGCAGCGGCATGAAGACGACGTGGCACACGCCGCAGCGCTCGCGCAGGTGCGCAACGAGCCGCTCGCGCGCCGCGAGCGCGCGCCGCGGCGGCACGAGGTCGATCACGTCGTTGACGCCGAGCGCGAACACGGCGACGTCGGCGCGCCACGGCGGCGCCGCCTCGATCAGCAGGTCCGCGCACTGCGCCGTCGTCAGCCCCGAGCGCGCGACGAGCCGCCACGCGACGGCACCGCCCACGCGCTCGGCGAGTGCGCGCACGGTGTGGCCGGCCAGCGCCTGGTCCTGCGTCGCGACGCCGACGCCGGCGGCCGACGAGTCGCCGCCGATCAGCAGCCGCAGCGCGACGGGGCCGTCGCCCGCCACGCCTTCGCGCGCGCCCTCGGCCTCGGGCAGCCGCGGCAGGCGCCGGCGCGTGGCCAGCGCCTGCGCGACGAGCAGCGGGCCGAGCACCAGCTTGGCGGCCAGGCCCATCGCACGCCGCCCGCGGCGGTCAGAACTTGCTGAAGTCCGGCGCGCGCTTCTGGAAGAAGGCCTGGAAGGCTTCCATCGCCTCCGGGCTGCGCAGCCGGCGGGTGAAGATCTCGGCCTCGGCGGCGATGGCCTGCATCACCTGCTCGCGCTGCGGCGCGCGCATCAGCGCCTTCGCGTCGCGCACGGCCCCCGGCGGCAGCGCGTTGAAGCGCTCGGCCACGCGCCGCGCGTGCGGCAGCACCTCGGCCGGCGGCAGCACCGCGTTGGCGATACCGCAGGCCACCGCCTCCTCGGCGCCGAACGGGTCGCCGAGCAGCAGCTTCTCGGCCGCGCGGCGCGGGCCCATCAGCTGCGGCACGAGCAGGCTCGACGCGTACTCGGGCACGAGCCCCAGACCCACGAAAGGCATCGCCAGCCGCGCGTCGTCGGCGACGTAGACGAAGTCGCAGTGCAGCAGCATCGTCGTGCCGATGCCCACCGCGGCGCCGGTGACCGCGGCGACGACCGGCTTGTCGCACTCGAGCAGCGCGCGCATGAAGCGCAGCACCGGGCTGTCCTCGCCCTGTGGCGGGCGCTGCACGAAGTCCTCGATGTCGTTGCCCGACGTGAAGACACCCGGCTGGCCGGTGATCAGCAGCGCGCGCACCTCGCGCGCCGTGACCGCCGCCGCGATCGCGTCGGCCATCGCGGTGTACATCGCCTGCGTCAGCGCGTTCTTCTTCTCGGGGCGCGCGATCTCGATCGTCGCGACGCCGTTGAGCGTCGCCGTCTTGATGTGGGGCGTCACGGTCGTGCTCATGCGACGGTCTACACGCGCTCGAAGATGCCGGCCGCGCCCTGCCCGGTGCCGACGCACATCGTCACCATGCCGTACTTCAGGTTCTTCCGGCGCAGCGCGTGCACGACGGTGGCGGCGCGGATCGCACCGGTGGCGCCGAGCGGGTGGCCCAGCGCGATCGCGCCGCCCATCGGGTTGACCACCGCCGGGTTCAGCCCGACGCTGTCGATCACCGCGAGCGACTGCGCCGCGAACGCCTCGTTGAGCTCGATCCACCCGAGGTCGTCGAGCTTGAGCCCGGCGGCTTTCAGCGCCGCCGGGATCGCCTCGATCGGGCCGATGCCCATGATCTCGGGCGGCACCCCGCGCGCGGCGAAGCTGACGAAGCGCGCCAGCGGCTTGAGGTCGAAGCGCTTGATGGCCGCCTCGCTCGCGAGGATCAGGCAGCCGGCGCCGTCACTGGTCTGCGAGCTGTTGCCCGCCGTCACGCTGCCCATGCCGGTGGGCTTGCCGGTGGGGTCCTTCGGCGACGCGAACACGGGCTTGAGCTTGGCCAGCGCCTCGAGCGTCGTGTCGGCGCGCGGGCCTTCGTCGAGCGTGACGGTACGCGTCGAGACATCGACCTCGCCGGTGTCGAGGTTCGGACGGCGCGTGACGACGTCGACCGGCGTGATCTCGTCGGCGAACTCGCCGGCCTGCTGCGCCGCGATCGCGCGCCGGTGCGACTCGAGCGCGAACGCGTCCTGCCGCTCGCGGCTGACCTTCCACTGCAGCGCGACCTTCTCGGCCGTGAGCCCCATGCCGTAGGCGATGCCGACGTTCTCGTCCTTCGCGAACACGGCCGGGTTGAACGACGGCTTGTTGCCGCTCATCGGCACCATGCTCATGCTCTCGACGCCGCCGGCGATCATCACGTCGGCCTCGCCGACGCGGATGCGGTCGGCGGCCATCTGCACCGCCGTCAGCCCCGAGGCGCAGAAGCGGTTGACGGTGACGCCGCCCACCGAGTTCGGCAGCCCGGCCAGCAGCGCCGCGACGCGCGCGACGTTGAGGCCCTGCTCGCCTTCGGGCATCGCGCAGCCGACGACGGCGTCCTCGATCGCCTTCGGGTCGAGGCCGGGCACCTGCTTCAGCGCGCCCTGGATCGCCGCGACGAGCAGGTCGTCGGGGCGCGTCGCGCGAAAGTAGCCGCGGCCCGCCTTGCCGATCGGCGTGCGCGTGGCGGCGACGATGTAGGCGTCCTGGATCTGCTTGCTCATCTTCGTCGCTCCTTCAGTTCCGAACGGGTTTGCCGGTCTGCAGCATGCCCATGATGCGTTCCTGCGTCTTCGGGTGGTCGAGCAGCGCGCAGAAGTGCTTGCGCTCGAGCGTCATCAGGTACTCCTCGCTGACCAGCGTCCCGGCGTCGACGTCGCCACCGCACACGACGTCGGCGATCAGCGTGCCGAGGTGGTAGTCGTGTGCGCTGATCTGCCCGCCGTCGCGCATCGCGACGAGCTGCGCCTGGATCGTCGCCTTCGCCGAGCGGCCCGCGACCGGGAACAGCGTCTTCATCGGCGGCCGCCAGCCGGCGTCGGCCATCGCCTTGACCTGCCCGATCGCGACGTGCAGCAGCTCGTCCTTGTGCGGCACGACGATGTCGCCGTCGAGCAGGTAGCCGAGCTTGCGGCTCTCGAGCGCGCTGGTGCCGACCTTGGCCATCGCCGCGGCCAGATAGCCCTCGCGCAGGAACGCGAGCAGGTCGGTGCCCGGCGCGGCGGCGGCCTGCTCGGCGGCGCGCCGCGCGATGTAGGCCAGCCCGCCGCCGCCGGGGATCAGCCCGACGCCGACCTCGACCAGCCCGACGTAGGTCTCCAGGTGCGCGACGCGCCGCGCGCAGTGCACCGCCAGCTCGCAGCCGCCACCCAGCGCCAGCCCGCGCATCGCCGCGACGACCGGCACCTGCGCGTAGCGGATGCGCAGCATCATGTCCTGCAGCTTCTTCTCCTCGGGCGCGATGCCCTTGGCACCGAGCTTCATGAACACCGGCATCAGCGACTCGAGGTTCGCGCCGGCCGAGAACACGTCGTCGGGCGACCAGATCACGAGGCCCTGGTACCTGGCCTCGGCGATCTCGACCGCCTTGAGCAGCCCCTCGGTGACGGCCGGGCTGATCAGGTGCAGCTTGGCCGTGATCGACGCGATCAGCACCTGCCCGTCGAGCGTCCAGACGCGGATCTCGTCGTTGCGGAACTCCTCGACGCCGGCCTTCAGCGGGTCGTTCGGCGCCCAGCCGACGAGCGTCTCGGGGAACAGCTGGCGGCCGTAGACCGGCAGCGTCGCCAGCGGCACGAAGCGGCGCTCGGCGGCGCTCCACGAGCCCTCGGGCGTGTGCACGCCGCCGCGCTCGGCCACCGGGCCGTCGAACACCCAGTCGGGCAGCGGCGCGTTGCTGAGTGCCTTGCCCGCATCGATGTCCTCCTTGACCCACTGCGCGACCTGCGTCCAGCCGGCGGCCTGCCACAGCTCGAACGGCCCCTGCTGCATGCCGAAGCCGCGGCGCATCGCGAAGTCGACGTGGCGCGCGGTGTCGGCGATCTCGGCCAGGTGCACCGCGCAGTAGTGGAACGAGTCGCGCAGGATCGCCCACACGAACTGCGCCTGCGGGTTGCTGCTCTCGCGCAGCAGCTTCAGCCGCTCGGGGGCGGGCTTCTTGAGCATGCGCTCGACGATCGCGTCGGCCTTCGCGCCGGCAGCCACGTACTCGCCGCTGGCCGCGTCGAGGCGCAGGATGTCCTTGCCGACCTTCTTGTAGAACCCGGCGCCGCTCTTCTGGCCGAGCGCGCCCTGCTCGATCAGTCGCGCGAGCACCGGCGGCGTCGCGTAGGTGGCGTAGAACGGATCGCCCTGCAGGTTGTCCTGCATCGTCTTGATCACGTGCGCCATCGTGTCCAGACCGACGACGTCGGCGGTGCGGAACGTGCCGCTCGACGCGCGGCCGAGCTTCTTGCCGGTCAGGTCGTCGACGACGTCGACCGTCAGGCCGAACTTGCCGGCCTCGATCATCGTCGCGAGCATGCCGGCGATGCCGACGCGGTTCGCGATGAAGTTCGGCGTGTCCTTCGCGTGCACGACGCCCTTGCCGAGCGTCGTCGTGCAGAAGGTCTCGAGCTGCGCGAGCACGTCGGCGCGCGTGACCGGCGTCGGGATCAGCTCGACGAGCGACATGTAGCGCGGCGGGTTGAAGAAGTGCACGCCGCAAAAGCGCGGGCGGATCTCGTCGGGCAGCGCGTCGGCGAGCTTCGTGATCGACAGGCCCGAGGTGTTGCTCGCGACGATCGCGTGCGGCGCGACGAACGGCGCGACCTTGCGGTACAGGTCGAGCTTCCAGTCCATCCGCTCGGCGATCGCCTCGATCACCAGGTCGCAGCCGCGCAGCTTGTCGAGGTGCTCCTCGTAGTTCGCGGCCTCGATGTGGACGGCGTCGTCGGCCACGCCCAGCGGCGCGGGCTTGAGCTTCTTCAGGCCGTCGATCGCCTTCGTGACGATGCCGTTCTTCGGGCCGTCCTTGGCGGGCAGGTCGAACAGCACGACGGGCACGCGCACGTTGACGAGGTGGGCGGCGATCTGCGCGCCCATCACGCCGGCGCCGAGCACGGCCACCTTGCGCACATTGAATCGTTCCATCGGGTGGGCTCCTTGCGGGGTCGTTGCGGGGGCGGCGTTCAGAACAGTGCCTCGTCCATCGCCACGAGCGGCTCGAGGCCGGCGCGCGCGCTGCGGATCAGCCCGGCGGTCTCGGGCAGCAGCTTGGCGAAGTAGAAGCGCGCGGTGTGCAGCTTGGCGGTGTAGAACGGGTCGCCGCTGCCCTGCTTGTCGAGCGCGATCCTGGCCATGCGCGCCCAGAAGTACGCGAACACGAGGTGACCGCACACGCGCAGGTAGTCGACGGCGGCGGCGCCGACCTCGTCGGGGTTCTTCATCGCCTTGAAGCCGATCTCGGTCGTCAGCTTGGTGACCTTGTCGCCGAGGTCGGCCAGCGGGTTGACGAACTCCTGCATCTTCTCGTCGACGCCGTGCTCCTCGATGAACTCGGCGATGCGACGGCCGAAGGCCTTGAGCTTCTTGCCGTTGTCGGCGAGCACCTTGCGCCCGAGCAGGTCGAGCGCCTGCACCGTGTTCGTGCCTTCGTAGATCATGTTGATGCGCGAGTCGCGCACGAACTGCTCCATGCCCCACTCGGCGATGTAGCCGTGGCCGCCGAAGACCTGCAGGCAGTGCGACGTCGCGATCCAGCCGTTGTCGGTGAAGAAGGCCTTGATGATCGGCGTCAGCAGCGCGACTTCGTCGGCGCAGGCCTGGCGCACCTCGGGGTCGGGGTGGTGCAGCTCCTTGTCGATCAGCAGCGCCGTGTGCATCGCGAGCGCGCGCCCGCCCTCGGCGTAGGCGCGTGCGGTCAGCAGCATCTTGCGCACGTCGGGGTGGACGATGATGCGGTCGGCCGGCTGGTCGGGCTCCTTCGGGCCCGACAGCGCGCGCATCTGGCGGCGCTCCTTCGCGTACGCCACCGCGTTCTGGTACGCGACCTCGGTCAGCCCGAGCGACTGGTTGCCCACGCCCAGGCGCGCGGCGTTCATCATCACGAACATCGCGGCCAGGCCGCGGTGCGGCTCGCCGACCAGCGTGCCGACCGCCCCGTCGAGCGTCATCTGGCACGTCGAGCTGCCGTGGATGCCCATCTTGTGCTCGAGCCCGGTGCAGTAGATCGGGTTGCGCGCGCCGAGCTGGCCGTCGGGGCCGACGAGGTACTTCGAGACGACGAACAGGCTGATGCCCTTGCTGCCCGGCGGCGCGTCGGGCAGGCGCGCGAGCACCAGGTGCACGATGTTCTCGGCCAGGTCGTGCTCGCCGCCACTGATGAAGATCTTCTGCCCGGTGAGCTTGTAGGTGCCGTCGGGCTGCGGCTCGGCCTTGGTGCGCAGCAGGCCGAGGTCGGTGCCGCAGTGCGGCTCGGTCAGGCACATCGTGCCGGCCCACTCGCCGCTGACGATCTTCGGCAGGTACAGCCGCTTCTGCTCGGGCGTGCCGTGCGCGAGCAGGCACTCGTAGGCGCCGTGCGCGAGGCCGGGGTACATCGTCCACGCCTGGTTGGCGCTGTTGAGCATCTCGTACAGGCACTGGTTGAGCAGCAGCGGCAGGCCCTGGCCGCCGTACTCGGGCTCGCACGACAGCGCAGGCCAGCCGCCGGCGACGTACTGCGCGTAGGCGTCCTTGAAGCCGGTGGGCGTGCGCACCTCGTGCGTGGCCTTGTCGAGCGTGCAGCCCTCGCGGTCGCCGACCGGGTTCAGCGGCGCGAGCACCTTGGCCGCGAACTTGCCGGCCTCCTCGACGACGGCGTTGAGGGTGTCGGCGTCGACGTCGGCGTGGCGCGGGATCGACTTCAGCTCGTCGACCGCGTGCAGCAGCTCGTGCATCACGAACTGCATGTCGCGCAGCGGGGGGGTGTAAGTCGGCATGTCAGACGGCTCCTGCAAAGGTGGACACGGGACGGAAAGCGGAATGGGGGTCAGGACGGCGTGGCGAGCGTGTCGGCGCGCGCGCCCTGGACGCGGCGGCCCTTCGCGGTGGCGTGCTGCGCGACGATGCGCGCGAAACCGGCGCGCGCGCGGTCGAGCGCACCGGGCACGCGCAGGAAGCGCGCGTCGTGGTGCAGCGCGAGGATCAGGCCGTGGATCTCGAACAGCATCTGCTGCGCGTCGGTGTCGGGCTTCAGGTGGCCCTCTTCGATCGCGATGCGGATCGCCCGTTCCAGCGCCGCGTGCCAGGCCTGCACCATCGCCGCGAGCGCGTCGCGCACGGGCCCGGGGCGGTCGTCGAACTCGACGGCGCCGCTGATGTAGATGCAGCCCGAGTCGATCTCACGCGACACGCGCCGCACCCAGCGCTCGAACAGCGCCGCCAGCCGCGGCAGCCCGCGCGGCTCGCGGATCGCCGGGAAGAACACCTCGTCCTCGAAACGGCGGTGGTACTCGCGGATCACCGAGATCTGCAGTTCCTCGCGCGAGCCGAAGTGGGCGAACACCCCCGACTTGCTCATCTGCATGACCTCGGCGAGCGCGCCGATCGACAGCCCCTCGAGCCCCATCTGCGACGCCAGCGCGAGCGCGGCGTCGAGGATCGCCGCGCGCGTGAGCTGCCCCTTGTGCAGGGCACCGCGCCCCGCGCGTGCGCCCGCGCGCGCGCCGGCCGCGGCCTCGATGGCGGCGTCGGCGTCGTCGGCGGGCTTGGTGCTCACGGGGATACGCAAATCGAACGAACGATCGTTCTATTTTGAGGCAGCCCGCCGGCTGCGCGCACGGCCCCGGGCGGAATTTCTAGGCGCCGGTGTCTACTGGGCGGTCGCGCCGCACGCGCCCGGCCCTGCGGCCTACGGGAGAACCCGAACTGAACCCGGGCGGCGCGCAAGTTTTCTGCGCCGCCGCCCACAAAAACCCCACGCGCCGACGATATACAGGCGACCCCGCACGGCCACGCGGCTGTGTACAACCGCTGGAGACCCCATGATCCGATTCACGCTCAACGGCCAGCCCGTGAGCACCGACGCCGCGGGCGACAAGCCGCTGCTGTGGGTGCTGCGCGAGGACCTGCAACTGACCGGCACGAAGTACG
The DNA here is from genome assembly GCF_022631395.1 of Calidifontimicrobium sp. SYSU G02091. Classification (NCBI taxonomy): domain Bacteria; kingdom Pseudomonadati; phylum Pseudomonadota; class Betaproteobacteria; order Burkholderiales; family Sphaerotilaceae; genus Azohydromonas; species Calidifontimicrobium sp. SYSU G02091. Next base: position 16,432 of record NZ_JALBGB010000028.1, on the reverse strand, counting down.
GCTGCGGCGTCGCGCAGTGCGGCGCGTGCACCGTGCACATCAACGGCGCACCGGCGCGCTCCTGCGTGACGCCGGTGTCGGCGGTGGCCGGTGCGCAGGTGACGACGATCGAGGGCCTGGCGCGCTCGCGCGAGGGCCAGGCGCTGGCCGCCGCGTGGATCGCCGAGCAGGCGCCGCAGTGCGGCTACTGCCAGTCGGGCCAGATGATGACCGCCGCCGCGGTGCTGAAGGACGCGCGCGCGCCGCTGTCGCGCGAGCAGGTGCTCGCGCAGATGGCCGGCAACGTGTGCCGCTGCGGCACCTACAACCAGATCGCCGCCGCCGTCGTGCGCGCGCAGAAGACGCTCGCGTGAAGGAGGCGACGATGCATGCAACCGCTCGACCCGGCGCGCTGTCGCGCCGCAGCTTCCTCGTCGGCAGTGGCGCCGTCACGGTGGGTCTCGCGTTCGACCGCCTGCCGCAGGCGCACGCGCAAGGCGCCGGCTTCTCGCCGGTGGCGTGGGTCACGATCGCGGCCGACAACACGGCGACGATCTACTCGCCCGCCTCCGAGATGGGCCAGGGGACGATGACGGCGATCCCGATGGTGTTCGCCGAGGAGATGGAGCTCGACTGGAACAAGGTGCGCGTCGTGCAGGCGCCGCCGAACCCGCGCCTGTTCGGCAACCCGCGCTTCGGCGGCGGGCTGACCACCGGCGCGTCGCGCACCGTGCAGGGCTACTACGAGCCGCTGCGCCTCGCGGGCTTGCAGGGCAGGCTCGTGATGCTCGGCGCCGCGGCCAGCGCGTGGGGCGTACCGGTGGCCGAGCTGCGCGCCGAGAACAGCACCGTCGTCCACGTGCCCAGCGGCCGGCGCGTGACCTACGGCGAGCTGGCGAAGACGGCCACCGCGCCGGCCGAGCTGCCGAAGGTCGACAAGACGATGCTCAAGCCGATGGCGCAGTTCAGGATCATCGGCAAGGACCTGCCGCGCGTCGACGTCGAGGCCAAGACCAACGGCACCGCCGTCTACGGCATCGACGTGCGCCTGCCGGGGATGCTGTACGCGTCGCTGCTGCCGGCACCGGTGCAGGGCGAACGCGCCGAGAGCGTCGACGACGCGGCGGCCAGGGCGGTGCCCGGCGTCAAGGCGGTGGTGACGCTGCCCACCGGCGTCGCGGTGGTCGCCGACTCGTTCCACACTGCGCGCAAGGCGCGCGAGCTGCTGAAGGTCACGTGGACGCGCAGCGCCAAGGCCCGCGCGTACGACTCCGACGCCGCGATGAAGGAGTTCGTCGCGCGCGCCGAGAACCTCGCCGACGCCGGCGTCACCTGGCACCAGCACGGCGACGCGCCGCAGGCCATCGCCGGCGCCGCGCGCACGTTCAAGGCCACCTACACGAGCGAGCACGTCGCGCAGTTCACGATGGAGCCGATGAACTGCACGGCCAAGGTCGACGGCGAGCGCATCGAGCTGTGGGTGCCGTCGCAGACGGTGGGCTTCGTCGTCGGCGGCGTCGCCGCGGCCGGCGGCTTCAAGCCGGAAAACGTCAAGGTGAACATCACGCTGCTCGGCGGCGGCTACGGCCGCCGCGTCGAGGCCGAGTACGCCGTCGACGCGGCGCTGATCGCCAAGGCGGTGCCCGGCGTGCCGGTGCAGCTGATCTGGACGCGCGAAGACGACATGCACCGCTCGAAGCCGCGGCCGATGACGGCGCAGCACCTGATCGCCGGCGTCGACGCGCAGGGCCGCATCGTCGGGCTGCAGCACCGCGTGACCGCCGAGCAGATCTACGGCCGCGTGCTGCCCGGCCCGTTCAAGGCCGGCGGCAGCAAGGACGTGCCGGTGATGGAAGGCTCCGAGGGCGTCTACGACTTCGGCAGCCATCTCGTGCAGCAGTGCCTCGAGGACCGCGGCATCGCGTGCAGCTTCTGGCGCGGCGTCGGCCCCGGCTACCTGAAGTTCGCGCTCGAGACGCTGATCGACGAAATCGCCACCGCCTACCACCGCGACCCGCTGCAGGCGCGGCTGGAGCTGCTGGCCAAGTCGCCGCGCGGGCAGGCGGTGCTGCGCGAAGTCGCGGCGATGTCGCGCTGGAGCGAGCCGCGCCCGGCCGGCCGCGCGCTCGGCATGGCGTTCTCCGACACGTGGAACAGCTTCATCGGCATGGTCGTCGAGCTGTCGCTCGACCAGGGCAAGCCGGTGGTGCACAAGATCTGGGCCGCGGTCGACTGCGGGCACGCGCTGACGCCGCGCAACATCCAGACCCAGATCGAGGGCAGCGCGCTGTTCGGGATGTCGGCCGCGCTCGGCGAGAAGCTGACCTACAAGGGCGGCGAGCCGCAGCAGAAGAACCTCGACACCTACCCGTTGCTGCGCGCCAACGCCACACCCGAGGTCGAGGTCAAGGTGATGCCGACCGATCACTACCCCGGCGGCATCGGCGAGGTCGGCCTGCCGCCGGTCGCACCGGCGATGGCCGACGCCATCGCCAGGCTGACCGGCAAGCGGCTGCGCACGCTGCCGTTCCCGGCGACGGTGGCCTGACGGCACGTCGCCGCGGCACACGGCCCGCCCCGCCCGGGGCGGGCCGTGTCGCTTCGTGGGCCTACCATCGCGCGATCGACGGGAGGGCGAGGCATGAAGGTCACGGTGGTCGGGCTCGGGGCGATCGGCGGCTTCGTCGCGGCGCGGCTGCTCGCCGCCGGGCACGACGTGCAGGCGCTCGCGCGCGGCGCGACGCTGGCGGCGGTGCGCGCGCGCGGCCTCGCGCTCGCGCACCGCGACGGCACGACGACGCATCACGCGATCACCGCGAGCGACCGCGCCGAGTCCCTCGCCCCGGCCGACCTCGTCGTCGTCGCGCTGAAGGGCCCGGCGCTGGTCGCCGGCCTCGATACGCTGGCGCCGCTGCTGGCACACCGGCCGCTCGTGCTGCCGATGATGAACGGCGTGCCGTGGTGGTTCCTGAAGACCGCGCCGCAGCCCGACGCGCGCCCGCTGCAAAGCGTCGACCCCGGCGGGCGCATCGCCGACGCGATCGCACTCGACGACGTGCTCGGCGCCGTCGTGCACGTCAGCTGCAGCTGCCCGGCGCCCGGGCACGTCAGGCACCACAACGGGCTGCGGCTGATCGTCGGCGAGCCGCGCGGCGGCGCAAGCGAGCGCGTGCAGCGCGTCGCGGCGCTGCTGGCCAGCGGCGGCTTCGAGGTCGAGACGAGCACCGACGTGCGCCGCGACGTCTGGTACAAGCTGTGGGGCAACATGACGATGAACCCGGTCTCGGCGCTGACCGGGGCCACCTGCGACCGCATCCTCGACGACGACCTGGTGCGCGCCTTCATGGCGCGCGCGATGGACGAGGCGGCGGCGATCGGCGCGCGCATCGGCTGCCCGATTGCGCAGGGTGCCGACGAGCGGATGGCGCTGACGCGCCAGCTCGGCGCGTTCAAGACCTCGATGCTGCAGGACGCCGAAGCCGGTCGGCCGCTCGAGCTCGACGCGCTCGTCGGCGCGGTGCGCGAGATCGGACAGCGCGTCGGCGTGGCCACGCCGCACGTCGACACGCTGCTCGGGCTGACGCGGCTGATGGCGCGCACGCGCGGCCTGCTGCCGGCATGACAGCGTGATGACGGCCGCAGTGTGCGTCCGCACTGCTGTCGCCAGCCCGCCGCACCCGCAGTGGGTTCACGCACTGGCTATTGAGCAGGATGCGTGGATTGTTTAATCTCCGATTGGCCCGTGGCCGGCATGTTTCCTGCGGTTGCGGCGCTGTCGGAGGTGGTTGTCTTGGACGTGTTGCAGCTCGACGTGTCAGGCCGGCCCCAGGCCTGGATATCGGCCCGCGAGGCCGCGGTCATCTACGCCAGCGACGGCGTCGCGTGGACGCTCGGCGACGCCGTCCACGTGCTGCGCGGCGGCATCCAGCGCACGACGGGGCGGCAGTCGCGCATCGAGGTGCACCCGATCATCGCGGTGCGCGGCGCGATCCCGAGCCGCGCGTGGCGCCAGACGCCGGCGCTGTCGAACCCGAAGCTGTTCGCGCGCGACCGGCACGTGTGCGCCTACTGCGGTGGGCGCTTCGCGTTCGACGAGCTGACGCGCGAGCACATCGTGCCGACGTCGCGCGGTGGCGACGACAGCTGGATGAACTGCATCACGGCGTGCAAGGCGTGCAATGGCCGCAAGGGCAACCGGCTGCCCGAGGAGGCGCGCATGAGCCTGCTGTACCTGCCGTACGTGCCCAGCCTGCACGAGGACATGATCCTGCGCGGGCGGCGCATCCTCGCCGACCAGATGGAATTCCTGCTCGCCGGCGTGCCGCGCTCGAGCCGGCTGCACGGCTGAGCCGCGCGTCCCGAGCGGGCGCCGCGGAACCGCGACCGGCCTGCGCTGGTCAACAATCGGGCGTGCCGCCGCGTTGTGATGGCACCACCCCGGAGACCCCGATGACCCGCACCCTGCTCGCGCTGGCCCTGGCCGGCGCCCTCGCCGCCTGCTCCACCACCAGCCCCGACGTCGTGCAGCGCGGCGACGCGCAGCGCCTGTCGACCGTGCAGGACGCGACGGTGCTGTCGGTGCGCGACGTCGTCGTCGACGGCTCGCAAAGCGGCACCGGCGCGGCCGCCGGCGGCGTCGTCGGCGGCGTGCTGGCGAGCTCGGCGAGCAGCCGCAGCGCCGAGTCGATCGCGCTGGGCGTCGTCGGCGCGGTGGCCGGCGCCGTCGTCGGCAACACGATCGAGCGCGCGTCGACGCGCGAGCAGGCCGTCGAGCTGATCGTGCAGCTGCCCAGCGGCGAGCGACGCGCGATCGTGCAGGCCAAGGGCGACGAGCAGCTCCGCCCCGGCGACGCGGTGATCCTCGTCACCTCGGGCGGCAGGACACGCGTGACGAAGGCGCCGCCGGGCACCGTGCCGACGGCGGCCAAGCCCGAGCCGGTCTACGCGCCGGGCGCGCGCCCCTGACCGCCGCCCGGCGGCTCGCTACAGGTCGAGCACCAGCCGCGCCGACTTCGCGCGCGAGCAGCACGGCGTGAACTGGTCGTTGGCGGCCTGCTCCTCGGGCGTGAGGTACAGGTCCCGATGGTCGGGCGTGCCCTCGAGCACGCGCGTCAGGCAGGTGCCGCACACGCCCTGCTCGCACGAGGTCGGCACCTCGATGCCGGCGGCGGCCAGCGCCTGCACCACCGTCTGGTCTTTCGGCACGACGACGACGCGCCCCGAACTCGCGAGCTGCACCTCGAACGCGGTGTCGCCCTCGGCGGGTGCGGCGTCGGCGGCGAAGAACTCGTAGTGCAGCTGCGCCTCGGGCCAGCCGCGCGCGCGTGCGGTGCCGAGCACGGCGTCCATGAAGCCCTTGGGCCCGCAGACGTACAGGTGCGTGCCGGGCTGCGGGGCGGCCAGCAGCGCGGCGATGTCGAGCTTCTGTCTGGGCTCGCCGTCGTCGAAGTGGAACTGCACGCGCTGCGCGAACGCGCTGCCGCGGATGCGGTCGTGGAACGCGGTGCGCGCGCGCGAGCGCGTGCAGTAGTGCATCTCGAAGTCGGCGCCGGTGGCGGCGAGCCGCTCGGCCATGCACAGGATCGGCGTGACGCCGATGCCGCCGGCCAGCAGCAGGCTGCGGCGCGCCTCGTGCGCGAGCGGGAAGTGGTTCTTCGGCGCGCTGACGGTCAGCACGTCGCCCTCGTGGACGCGCTCGTGCATCGCGACCGACCCGCCGCGCGAGGCCGGGTCCTTCAGCACGCCGATCAGGTAGCGGTGGCTCTCGCCGGGTGCGTTGCACAGCGAGTACTGGCGCGTGAACCCGCCGGGCACCTGCACGTCGATGTGCGATCCGGCCGAAAACGGCGGCAGCGCACCGCCGTCGGCGGCGACGAGCTCGAAGGTGCAGATGTCGAGCGCCTCGACGGCCTTGCGCGCGACGCGCACCTGCAGCGCGACCGACGCACTCATGCCGCCACCGGCGTTGCGGCATCGCGCTCGGCCGCGACGAGCCGCTCGATGATGCGTCGCGCCTGCACGCCGCCGAGGTCGGTGTTGAGCGACAGCAGCTTGCGCTGCGGCTGCGCCGACAGGTTGCGCTGCTGCGACTCGAGCATCTCGAGGTCTTCTTGGAACACATTGCCCTGGGCCTCGCGGATCGACGCCGTCAGCGCCTTGTCGGCGGGGCGGAAGTTGCGCGCCAGGCCCCAGAAATACCACATCGTGGTCTCGGTCTCGGGGGTGATCAGGTCGACGACGATGCCCGAGGTCTTGACCTCGGCGGGCGCCTCGAAGCCGCCGTGGCCGGCGAGCGCGACGCCGACGTCGATGAACACGTTCGACGGCGGCACGAAGCGGCAGCGCTGCCAGCGGTCGACGGTGGCCTCGGGATCGTGACCGTTGCCGCGCATCGCGGCCTGCCAGAACGGCGGCGCCTTGACGCCGGGCATCTCGCGCTTGGTGATGACGACGTCGCCCTCGGTCGTCGTCTGCGGCACGACCTCGTCGAGCTCCTTCTGGCCGATGCTGGTGGCGTGCACGTACTTCTCGTGCGTCAGGTCCATCAGGTTGTCGATCATCAGCCGGTAGTCGCAGCGCACGTGGTACATGCCGCCGCCATAGGTCCAGGCGGGGTCTTCGGCCCACGCGAGGTGCGGCAGCCGCGCGGGGTCGGCGCGGCTCGCATCGCCGGGCCAGACCCACACGAAGCCGTACCGCTCGATCACCGGGAAGTGCCGGATCGGCGGGAAGCCGCGCACGCGCTGGCCGGGCATCGCGACCGTCTTGCCGTCGCAGCCCATCTCGAGGCCGTGGTAGCCGCACACGAGCTTGCCCTCGACGACGCGGCCGAGCGACAGCGGCGCGCCGCGGTGCGGGCACCAGTCCTCGAGCGCCGCAGCCTGCCCCTCGGGGCCGCGGAAGAAGACCATGCGCTCGTTGCACACGGTGCGCCCCAGCGGCTTGTCGTCGATCTCGTGGGGCATGCAGGCGACGTACCAGGCGTTCTTCGGGAACATGGCGTGGATCCTTTCGGGGGCAGGGTCGGGGGTGACGCTCAGCGCGCCGCGGCGCGGCGGCGCAGCAGGCTGGCGCCGGGGATGCGGTGCAGCGTGCGGTGGCTTTGCAGCGCATCGCGCAGGTTCTGCTGCGCGATGCGCGCGTGCTCGCGCATCAGCGCCTCGGCGCGCGCGCCCTCGCGGCGCGCGATCGCGTCGATCACGGCGCGGTGCTGCGCCTGCGCGACGAGCAGCGAGTCGCGCGAGCGCGGCTGGTCGCCGCCGACGCGCACGAAGCCGTTGGGCGACGCGAACGGCAGCGTCTTCACGCGCTCGAGCTGCCGGCGCACGAGCTCGCTGCCGGCCATCTCGGCGAGCAGGTCGTGCCAGCGCGCGTTGAGCTCGGCGTAGGCGCTGAACGCGGCCTCGTCGAGGGCGGGCGCCGCGAGCACCTCGTCGATGCCGTCGAGGCACTCGCGCGCCTCGGCCAGCAGCACCGATGCGGCGCCGCGCTCGGCGGCCAGCCGCGCCGCCAGCCCCTCGAGCGTGCCGCGCAGCTCGATCGCGTCGTGGATTTCGTCCTCGCTGAAGTCCTTGACGACGTAGCCGCCACCGGGCAGCGCGTCGAGCAGACCCTCCTCGCTGAGCTTGGACAGCGCGGCGCGGATCGGCGTGCGCGACACGCCGAGGCGCTCGACGAGCGCGAGCTCGGCGATGCGCTGCCCCGGCGCGAGTTCGCCACCGACGATCAGCTCGCGCAGCCGCAGCTGCGCCTTGACGGTCTGCGAGACGCCGGCGGCGTCGTCGGCTTCGGTGGATGCACCCATCATTGAATACGTACTGTATACATCCTGTATGCTAATTGCGCGACGGCCGCGACCGGCTCCGGGTTAACCCGAGGCGGATTGGCGCGCCAGCGGCCGGCGGTACCATCGCCGGCCGATCCACCACCCCGTACCACCCCGCCGAGGAGAGACCGCGATGACCGCCCGCACCACGCCCCCGTTCCGCGCCGACCACGTGGGCAGCTTCCTGCGCCCGCCGTACCTGCTCGAGGCGCGCGAGAAGAAGGCCCGCGGCGAGATCACGGCCGAGCAGCTGCGCGCCGTCGAGGACAAGGCGATCACCGAGATCGTGCAGTTCCAGCGCGACGTCGGCATGCAGGCGATCACCGACGGCGAGTTCCGCCGCACCTACTTCCACATCGACTTCCTCGAGCAGCTCGGCGGCGTGGCCACCGAGATCCCGCTGTCGGTGCAGCAGGCCGACGGCTCGGTCAAGCTCGCGCCGCCGGTGATCAAGGTCACCGGCAAGGTGCGCCACGTGAAGGACATCCAGCGCGCCGACTTCGAGTACCTGAAGAGCCAGGTCGAGCAGCACGCGCCCGGCTGCACGCCGAAGGTGACGATCCCGTCACCGACGATGCTGCACTTCCGCGGCGGCCGCGCCGGCATCGACCGCGTCGCCTACCCCGAGCTCGACCCGGTGTTCTACGACGACGTCGCCAAGGCCTACGGCGAGGAGCTGCAGTCGCTGTACGACGCCGGCTGCCGCTACGTGCAGATGGACGACACCAACCTCGCCTACCTGTGCGACGAGAAGATGCGCGAGGCCGCGCGCCAGCGCGGCGACGACCCCAACGAGCTGCCGCACCGCTACGCGCAGTTCATCAACAAGGTCGTCGCGCTCAAGCCCGCGGGCATGACGCTGGCGATGCACCTGTGCCGCGGCAACTTCAAGAGCACCTACGCCGCCGAAGGCAACTACGAGCCGGTCGCCGAGGCGCTGCTGTCGGAGATGAACCTCGACGCGTACTTCATGGAGTACGACGACGAGCGCTCGGGCGACTTCCGCCCGCTGCGCTTCCTGAAGCCCGGCAAGATCGTCGTCCTCGGCCTCGTGACGACCAAGTTCGGCCGGCTCGAAAACAAGGACGACCTCAAGCGCCGCATCGACGAGGCGGCCAAGTACGCGCCGCTCGACCAGCTGTGCCTGAGCCCGCAGTGCGGCTTCTCGAGCACGGTGCACGGCAATCTGATCGCGGTCGAGGACCAGCGCCGCAAGCTGGCCCTCGTCGTCGAGGTCGCGCGCGAGGTGTGGGGCACCTGAGCCCCGTCCGGCCCGTGCGTCGGGCCGCGCTCAGCGGCCCACGCGCAGGCTCACGATGACCGCGGCGCCGACCTCGCGGTTGCGCAGCGTCGGCATCACCGCGATGCCCACCTCCCGCGACGGGCGCAGCGACACCACCGGCACCACCGCTGCCTCATCGGGGTCGTGGCCCGTCATCTGCACGCCGGTGCGGTTCAGGCGCGCCAAGCCGAGCGCGAAGGGGGTACCGCCGAGAGACCCACGGGTCGCGGCCGGTATCCATACGACGCGGGCATACGGTTCGCAACCGAACGCAGCAATCTCGGTGGCTGCTCGGCGGGTACACGCTTTCGCGTCTGCCACGGCGCATGCGGCCACCACGGCAAGCAGCCCTACCCCCAGCCGGCTCAGCGCACGGGCCTGCGCGCCGGCCAACGTGTTGACGCTCGCTCTCAGAACGCTTCCTCGCATACCCACCCCCACTGTCGTGATGGACCGCCGTGGCAGCCGCGCCCTCGGACCATGGAACCGAGCGTAGACAGTGCGGCCTTTACAGGGGGTGTTGCCGCCGTAAGGCCCGTAACGCGCCCCGCGGCCGGCAGTTACAGGCGCTCGGCAATACCTTCCAACACGGCAATAAGTCGCAGATCGCAAGCTATATTCCGGCGCCTTGCCGGCCGCATTGCGGCGACCTCACTGGAAGGACACATCTCCAATGGTTGCGCAGTCGTCTCGCCACCTCGTTGCGTTGTGCGTCGCTGCCGCACTGGGCCTGGTCGCAACACCAGCGATGTCGGCCGAACCCGGCCTGTTCACGCCCAACGTCGCTCTGCGCGACCAGCTGCTGCGCGCACGTGACGCCGGTCGGCTCGCGGCGCCGCTCATGATGTGGCCGGTGACGGCCGCAACGGCACGCGCGGCAGGCATCGCCACGTCACCCTGCCCGTCACGCATCTCGTTCGACTTGCAGGCTCACGATGGCGAGCGTGTCGTGCTCGGCTTCGGCGACGGCACCCCGGTCGACTGGCGCGTCAGTGCAGCCGTCTGCGCCAGTGCCGGCGACAACGCTTTCGGCGTTCTGCGCATCAACACCGAGGAATGGGGCGACGAGCAACGCACGCAGCTCGACGGCAGTCACGCCGGATTCATCTGGAACGGCGTCCTGGTCACCGCCGGCGCGGTCGAGCGCTTCTGGGGACCGGGCTGGGCAGGCAGCCTCATCCTGGGAGACAACGCGCGCCCGGTGCCGGCGTTGTCGCTTCGGCGCGCCGACGCGACCCGCGCATTCGAAACCCCCTGGCTCGCCTGGCTCGGCCCGTGGGATGCCGAGGTGTTCCTCGGGCAGCTGCAGGGACACACCGAGCCCCGCGCACCCAAACTGTTCGGCCTGCGCGTGGAAACCGCACCGCGGCCGTGGCTGACCGTCGGCGCGTCGCGCGCGATCCAGTGGGGCGGCCGGGGCCGCGACAACTCGCTGGGCTCGCTGTGGGATGCCTTGGCCGGCCGCGACAACACCGGCACGAACAACGAGCCCGGCAACCAGCTCGGCGGATTCGACGCACGGGTGTCACTGGCCGGCCTTGGCGCGCCGATCGCGTTGTATACGCAGTGGATCGGCGAGGACGAGGCGGGCTATCTGCCCACCAAGTACCTCACGCTCTTCGGCGCCGAGACATGGTTCCAGGGCGGCGGCTGGCGCTGGCGGGCTGTGCTCGAGCGCGTTGACACCGTGGCGGGGCTGAAGGACGAATACCCGGGAACGGCATACCGGCACTTCATCTTCCAACAGGGTTACACCCAAGATGGTCGCGTGCTCGGCTTCAGTCTGGGCACCGACATCCGTGCCACGGTCGCCTCGTTGCACGCGTTCAGCGGGAACGGCTGGTCGCTGTCACTGGCCGCGCTGAACGGTCGTGCCAACCCCTACGCGGTCGCCGGATTGCCGTACGCGGCCAAGTCGCCGCTGCGCGGTCTGGAATGGCGATTGCGTGCACCACTGGGTCGCGACACCCACATCGAAGTGCGTCTGGGCCGCAGTCATTACACATGGGCCGCTTCGACCCCGATCGACGAGACCATCGCAGGCCTGTCACTCGAGGTGCGGCTGCCGTGAGCCCCAGGTGTGAGGGTGCCGCAGGCGCGGCGGCTGGACAGGCCACGGTCACGACCGGCCGGTACCGTCACCGCGCCACAAGGCCCGCACAAGACCCCCGAGACTCCAACAGTTGGATTCAAGCAATGAAGCATCTGGCGCAATGCCTGGCTGCCCCCGCGCAAGATCTCGCGCGGCAATCGCTGCGGCTGATGGGTGCCGTTTTGGCGGCCGTTGCCGCCACGGCAGCGGCGCAAGGCGTGCAGCCGACTCAACCCGCCCCCACCCCCGCATCGTCGGTGCCGAGCGATGCCTTGCCGCAACCCGGGGTCACGCCGAAAGTTCCTGATGCAGCGATGTGGCAACGCCCACCAGGCATGCCCAGCGCGATGCCGCAAGCGGCTCCTGTGGCCGACGCCGCCACGCCCATGCCGCCGACACGCAAGTTGCCCCCCTTGGAAACGACCGCGTTCCAACGCTTCGTCGCCGACACCAGCGGGGTCAAGGCACCGATCTTCGGAGCCAACCTGTTCGACGAGACTTCGCCGGCCTTCACACCGATGGCTGGCGTGCCCGTGCCGGCCAACTACGTGATCGGCCCTGGCGACGAGGTGCTGGTGCGCTCCACCGGCGTGCTCGACTTTGAGCTTCGCCTCACGGTCGACCGTAACGGTCAAGTCGTGCTGCCGAAGGTCGGTCCGGTGCAGCTCGCCGGGGTGCGCGTCGCGGAGCTCGAGCCGTACCTCACGCGCGAAGTCAGCCGCAGCTTCCGCAACTTCACGCTGTCGGCCACGCTCGGCCAGTTGCGTTCGATCGACATCTATGTGGTTGGCCAGGCGCGGGCTCCGGGCAAGTTCACGGTCAGCAGCCTGACCAGCCTCGTCAATGCGATCTTCCTGAGCGGCGGCCCCAACGCGAACGGCAGCATGCGCCGCATCCAGCTCGTGCGCGACAGCAAAGTCGTCGCGGACTTCGATCTGTACCGCTTCATCCTCCAGGGGGACCGCAGCCGTGACGAACGTCTGCTGCCTGGCGATGTGATCGTCTACTCCTCGGCCGGGCCGCGTGTCGCGCTGCTGGGCGCCACCAAAGTACCCGCGATCTACGAACTGACCGATGCCGATGGCACGATCGCCGATCTTCTGTCGTGGTCGGGGGGGATACCGGTGCTCACGGCGCCGCAGCGCGCATTGCTCGAGCGCATCGAACCCGCGCAGTCCGTGCCGCGCCGCGTCGAGGAGTTCTCGCTCGACACTGCCGGGCTGCAGCGGCGACTGCGCGATGGCGACGTGATCACGCTGCTGGCGATCAGCCCGGAGTTCGCCAACGCAGTGACCCTGCGCGGCAACGTCGCGCAGCCGCTGCGCTATCCACACCGACCCGGCATGCGCATTCGCGACCTCATCCCGGAGCCGGAGGCGCTGATTACCCGCGACTACTTCCGCCGCAAAAACATCCTCGTGCAGCCGGCCGTCGTCGACGCCGAGGTCTTTGCCGAGAGCATGCGCAGCAGGAATGCGCTCATGCAATCGCCCGGCCGCGACACCGAGGTCTTTGCCGAGAGCATGCGCAGCAGGAACGCGCTCACGCAGCCGCCCGGCCGCGACACCGAGGTCTCTGCCGAGAGCATGCGCAACGATGTGCGCAACCTGCTCGACGAAGTGAACTGGGACTACGCGGTCATCGAGCGGCTCGACCGCAGGGAGCTGACCACCCGGCTGATCCCGTTCAACCTCGGCCGCGCCGTGCTGCAGGGTGATCCAGCGCACAACCTGGAGCTGATGCCCGGCGATGTCGTCACCATCCTCGGCAAACGCGACTTGGCCGTACCGCAGCAGCGTCAAACACGGCTGGTTCGCATCGAAGGCGAGGTGACCGCCCCCGGCATCTACGAAGCCCTGCCCGGCGAAACCCTGCCCTCACTGCTGACGCGCGTCGGCGGGGCCACGCGCGAGGCCTATCTGTACGGCACCGAGTTCACACGCGTCGGCGTGCGACGTCAACAGCAGCAGAACCTTGAACAGCTGGTGCGTCGGCTCGAAGAAGAGGTCGGGGCGGCACTGGCCACGCGTCAGGCCAACCTCACGACTGCAAACGCACAGGATGCCGCCGCCGAGCAGCAGCGCTTGCTGCTCGAAGAGCGCCTGGCACGCGAGCGGCTGCAACGCCTGCGCAACCTCCAGCCCACCGGACGGGTGGCGCTCGCGCTCGATCCGGCGGCGCCGGCACTGCCCGACATTCCGCTCGAAGACGGGGACCGCATCGTCGTGCCGGCGCGCCCTTCTTTTGTGCAGGTCGTGGGCTCCGTCTACAACGACAACGCATTCATCTGGCGCGAAGGCCAACGCGTGCGCGACTATCTCAAGAGCGCCGGCCTGACCGAAGGCGCCGACGAAGACGCCGTCTTCGTGTTGCGCGCCGACGGCAGCATCACAGCCGACCGGCAGCGCCGCGGCTGGCTCTTCGGCGGAGGCAACGGCGTGCTGGACCTCGCGCTGTTGCCGGGCGACACCATCGTCGTGCCGGAAAAGGTGAACCGCGAAACCCGCTACACCGCGTTCATGCGTGGCTTGAAAGACTGGACGCAAATCATCTACCAGCTGGGTCTGGGTGCGGCAGCGATCAAGGTGCTGCAATGAGCGCGCACGAGCCCACCACGACCGCCGCCGAGGGCAGCGATGACGAAATCAGCCTGCTCGACCTGCTCGTCGTGCTGGCCGAGCACTGGAAGCTGCTCGTCTTCGGCCCGCTGGCTGCGGGCCTCGCGGCGCTGGGTATCACGTTCGTCATGACCCCGATCTTCACGGCCACGACGCGCATCCTGCCGCCGCAACAACAGCAGTCGACCGCCGCGATGGTCGCGCAGCAGCTCGGCGCGCTGGCGGGCATTGCAGGCGCCGCGACGGGCCTGAGGAATCCGGCCGACCAGTACGTCGCGCTGCTCAAGAGCCGCAGCGTTGCCGACCGATTGATCGAACGCTTCGACCTGCTACGCGTATACGACAAGCAATATCAGCAGGACGCCCGCAAGGAGCTCGAAGGCAACACCAGAATCAGTGCCGGCCGGGATGGGCTGATCACGATCGACGTCGAGGACGAAGACCCAACACGCGCCGCAGGGATTGCCAACGCCTACGTCGAAGAACTGGGCGAGCTGGTCAAGCGGCTCACTCTCACCGAAGCGCAGCAGCGCCGTGCATTCTTCGAAAAACAGCTCGAGCAGGCGCGCGACGGACTGAAGCGTGCGCAGCAGGCGCTGGCCGCAGTCGGCATCAGCGAGTCCGTGCTCAAGGCCGAACCGCGCGCTGCAGCCGAAGGCGTCGCGCAACTGAAGGCTGCGGTCACCGCCAAGGAAGTCCAGATTTCCGCAATGCGCGGTTACTTGGCGGAAACGAGCCCCGATTTTCGCCAGGCGCAGCAGGAACTCGCTGCTCTGCGCGCGCAGTTGGTCCGCGCCGAACAGTCCGACCCGAAAGCGTCGGCCGCCGGTGTGACGCAGGACTACATCTCCCGCTACCGTGATTTCAAATACCAGGAAACGCTGTTCGAACTGATGGCCAAGCAGTACGAGATCGCGCGCCTGGACGAAGCGCGCGAGGGCGCTCTGATCCAAGTCGTCGACGCAGCAGTGCCACCGGAGCGCAAGAGTCGGCCGAAGCGCGCTCTTGTAGCAATCGTCACGACCCTCGCCACCGGCTTCTTGCTGCTGATTGCGGTGTTCGTGCGTCGGGCGTGGCGTCGCGCCGCGGCGACGCCCGACGGCGCGGAGCGCTTTGCTGCGATCAGCGCTGCGCTGGGTCGACGCCTCACTTGATCCGTCATGTGCGGTATTGCGGGCGTCCTGAGGTACGGCGATGCCGCTACAGCTCTTGTGCAGCGCCAGGAGCTGCGGCGGAGGCGCGACGCGATGGCGACGCGCGAGCCCGGCGGCGCTGGCGAATGGTCCCGCAATCGGGGACACGACATGGAGCCCACGCATCGCTTGGCTTGGCCAATGAGGAACGGAGATCGGACGGCGGTTTTAGAGTGATGCGTGTACTGTTTTTGATTGCCAGTGTCAGCGCTGCGTTGATGCCCTCTGTTCCGGAGTTGACGGACCCGAGGGCATTCATTTTTTTGGGGACGACGGGACTGCTGCTTCTGATGTGGTTTGCAGCCCGCATGCTGTCTGGCCGTGTCCCACGCTCGCTCGCTGCAGCATCCTTGATGTGCTTTCTCATGTGGGTCGGACTGTCGGCGTTCACAGCATTTCTTTTTGACACCGATTTCAACCTCTGGTGGCGTGGCACGATACCGTTCTGGTTCCTCGCCGTCTTCTTCCCTGCTTACGACTTAGCCCGGGAAGATCCAGAATGGATCATTCGAGTGCTCGGCGCATCGGCCGGTGTATGGTTACTGCATACATTCGTCAGCAGCGTTGGCGCAGTATCTCAAGTTTTGAGCGGCGAGGTGCAGCGCATCACACATGCGACGGAAGCCTGGGCCGCGTTTCAGTTGCCCTACGCCATGATTGGGCTGGCAGTCACCCTTTTTCGTCCGCTGACGCACGCGCCGTGGATTCGTTGGCCCATGGCCATTGGTTTCACGATAATGCCGCTACTCGCCGTAAGCCGAGGGCAGATAACAGCGGTCGCCGGGTTGTGGTTGGCCTACGTGACTCTGCAACCGAGGCGATTGAGGTCGAGATCTATCGCTATCTTCCTGGTTTTTTTGGCGGGCATAGTGGGGCTACTCATGAGCTCTGAGCTCGGCCCTCTTGTGCTGCAGCGGTTTTCTGACACCGACCACAGCGAGAGTTCGCGAGCCGCTGAGCTGCGCTACGCGCTGGCACAGTTCAGCCAGTCACCGCTCGTGGGCAAGGGCCTGGGCCATCAAATCCCTGCGGAGATCACATTTCTGGGAGACTGGAATGTCATCATGGACGCCGGCGTGGATTCTGTTGGATACATGCACAACGTGGTGGGCTACCTGTTGATGAACCTCGGTCTTCTGGGCTTTTTGAGCTATGGAGGCTTCGTTTTCGCTGGCTTCCGAGGCGGCTGGATCGCACGGCGATCTACGGATCGCCGACTCTTGGCCGCCACGCTCCTCTCGCTCGCGTGCCTGCTGTGGTGGTTCATGTTTCAAGCAGCTTTCAGGCTTGTTCAGTGCAATTTGTTGCTGGCGACACTCGTTGCGGTTCTGGCGGCTGTCGCACAGCGAAAAGGGTCCTTCGTCATTTCGTGTGGAACACAACACTCACAATGCTCCCCTGGTTGTTGAGCCCGGTGGGCATGTGTGCAGGCCGCTTGTCGGC
>NZ_JALBGB010000027.1:0-45366 GCF_022631395.1 Calidifontimicrobium sp. SYSU G02091 | reverse complement strand
CCGACAAGCGGCCTGCACACATGCCCACCGGGCTCAACAACCAGGGGAGCATTGTGAGTGTTGTGTTCCACACGAAATGACGAAGGACCCCAGAAGGTCATTGCAATCACAGCGCTCTCTTTCGCGGCGGCTGCCATCTACGCCCACACATTTGTCAACTATCGTGACATTGGCGAGCAACAGCCCCTGCTTCGGTGCCTTGCTGGTTTTGTAGCCGGCATCCTCCTGCATCAGCTTTGGCAGCGGTACCGTGACCGACTTTCGATGGTCATTTCAACGATGCAGATAGCAGCTGCAGTGCTCGCAGCAGTCGCCCTCCATTTGAATTGGAGCCAGTCAATCATCATCGCGGCGCTGGCTTGCTTGATTTTGGCAACGGCTGAAGGCACTGGACCATTATCTCGGCTTCTTTCAAAGTCGCCTCTAATGCTTCTGGGAACTTTGTCATACTCGCTATACATGACCCACTGGATTTTCTATCGTCTCTACTGGATGTACGGAGACCACCTGTTCAGCGGGCTGGCCAGCCTTTACAGCCCGGTAAACGTCTACGCCCTGAAGGTCATGGTCCTGACATCGCTTTCGCTGGGTTTGGCGTTCCTGACCTATCACTGGATTGAATTGCCGGCGCGCTCCGCGTTGAAATACCGGTTTGCAAAGAAATGACCCCTCTGACCCGGCGAGCGCGGTTGATCGCGTTTCACCTGCCTCAATTTCATCCGACCCCGGAGAACGACGCGTGGTGGGGCAAGGGCTTCACCGAGTGGACCAACGTCGCAAAGGCGCAGCCGCTCTTTCCGGGGCACTACCAACCGCATGTCCCGGCCGACCTGGGCTTCTACGACCTGCGGCTGCCCGAGGCACGGCAGGCGCAGGCCGATCTGGCGCGGGAGTACGGCGTCGAGGGCTTTTGCTACTACCACTACTGGTTCGGCGGCCGTCGCATGCTTGAGCGCCCCGTCGACGAGATCCTGCGGCTGCGGGAACCCGATTTCCCGTTCTGCCTGTGTTGGGCCAACCACAGTTGGAACACTGCGTGGCAGGGCACCACCGACACGCTGATCGAGCAGGTCTACCCGGGCTTCGACGACCACGCCGCCCATTTCGACTGGCTGCTGCAGGCCTTCACCGACCCGAGATACCTGACCGTCGAGGGCAAGCCGATCTTCGTCATCTACAAGCCCGACGACATACCCGAAGTGCTTAAGGTGACAGACTTCTGGCGCGAGCGTGCGGCCCGGGCCGGGCTGCCGGGTCTGCACCTCATTGGCGTCTCGCATCGCGACGAGAAGTGGGACCCCCGCTCGCGCGGCCTCGACGCCTCCACGATGCAGGCGCTGCCCAAGCGGGACGGGCGCATCCCACGCCGCTATCTTTTAACCAAGCTCAAGCTGGCGCTGGAGGGCAACAAGCATGAGCTGACGATCTGGGACTACGAAGAGATTCTGCCCAGCCTGCTGCGTTCAAACAGGCCGGAATGGCGCGACTACCCCCTAGTGCTGCCCAACTGGGACAACACGCCGCGCAGTGGGATGCGCGGGCTTGTGTTTCACGACGCCACGCCCGAGAAGTTCCGCGGCCTGCTGCGGGAGGCGATCGTGCGCGTGGCAGAGCATCCGCCGCAGGAGCGCATCGTTTTCCTCAAGGCCTGGAACGAGTGGGCCGAGGGCAACTACGTCGAACCCGACCAGAAATGGGGGCGCGCGTGGCTGGAAGTAATCCGTGACGAGTTGAGCCCATGAACCCGTTGTCGAGCGAAGCGCACACCGCACGGCCACTCATCTCCGTGGTCATGCCGTGCTTCAACGCCGCCCGCTATCTGGAGCAAGCGCTCGAGTCCGCCTTGGGGCAGACCTACGGTGAGGTCGAGGTCGTCCTCGTTGACGACGGCTCCACCGATGGCTCGGCGGACGTGGCGGCTCGGCTGGCGACCAAGCATCCCGGCCGGATCACAAGGCTGCGTGCCGAGCGTGTCGGGCCCTACCCTGCACGCAATCTCGCGTTGAGGCACGTGCGGGGGGAAATGGTCGCCTTCCTCGACGCAGATGACTGGTGGGATCCTAGCGCGCTGCAGCAGCTGTACGACGCGATGACCGTCGCCAAGGCAGACATTGCGTACTGCGGCTGGCAGAACGTCGGTGAAGGGATCCACTCGGCACCCTATGTGCCTCCGGCCTACGAGGCCGATGACCCGGTAGCGCACTTCATCCGCACCTGCCCTTGGCCGATCCACGCGGCGTTGGTGCAGCGCTCGGTCGTCGAGCGCCTCGGCGGCTTCTCCGAGCGGCGCTTCGCGTCGATGGACTACGACTTCTGGCTGCGGGCCTTGGCGCTGACGCGCCGCATGGTCAGGGTGCCGGCGGTGCTAGCCTTCTATCGCTGGCATGGCGCAGGTCAGGTCTCAGCGGTGAAGTGGCGACAAGTGCTCGATGCGCTGGAAGCGCAGCGCTCCTTCATCAGCAGCAACCCGGAACTCGTGGCGCACATGTCCAAGGAGCGGCTCCTAGACCTGACGGAGGGACAGGTGTTGCGTCAGGCGTACCGCGCCGTATGGAAGCGCGACCTAGCGTCCGCGCAGCATCTGTTCCGGCACGTTGCGCGAGCCCGCAGCTTTTCTTGGCGAGACATCCCGCATGTGGCCAGCGCCTGCCTGCCCGCCCCCTTGTACGCTCGGCTGATCGCCGTGCGCGACCGCGGCGATGACAGCGCAAACCGAAACTCATCGGCATGAAGGTCCTCTATCTCGTCTTCTCGCACGATCACCAGCCACAGTTGGCGCGCTTGGCGCTGGCAATCCGCCGACTCAGCCCGGATGCCGAGATTGCCGTTCACCACGACCCCCAAGTCGCGCCGCTGGACCCAGGTCTGTTTTCGCCAGCGTGGCGCGTGCACGTGGTGCCTGAGCCGGTCCGCGGCGAGTGGGGCGACTTCTCCCTGGTCGAACAGTACCTTCACGCGTTTCGCTGGAGCACCCAGCATCTTCAGTTCGATTGGGTGGTCACGCTCACGGGCCTGAGCTATCCCATCCGCCCGCTGCGAGACTTCGAGGCCATGCTAGCGGCAAGTGGCGTGGACGGATTTGTGTATCACTTCGACGCCGACGATCTTGGTCACTGGCCGCCCGGCACTGCGACGACCCGATTCCAGTTTCGCTACGTCAAGCTGCCCAAGTTCAGATACTGGCATCGCGTGCCAGCACCACTGCGAACCGTCCTTCAACGCAGCCGTGTATGGCTGAATGCGCATCAGCCATTTGTACGCATTGCACCTCGGCCACGGGGGCTGAAGACCCTCTTCGGCATCCGTAGGTTTCCCGTGCCAGGCGCCGCAGGGTTGAAGTTGCAGGGGGGGCGGCAGATGCTGAACATCACTCGCGATGCCCTGCTGCATCTGATCCGCTTCGTCGACGACAACCCGCGCTACCAGTCCTGGATGCGCTCCAGTCTGATACCTGACGAAAGCTTCTTCACGACCATCTTGGCGAATGCACCGGAACTGAAGATCGCCAATGACGTGCAGCGATTCATCAAATGGCCCCGGGAGGCGCATGCCTCCAGCGTTGCCGTGATCACGGCCGACGAGATCCCGCAGGTGCTGCAAAGCGACGCGCCCTTCGCACTGAAGCTCGACACCCGCGTCGATGCCCGAGCGCTGGAGCTGCTCGACGCGCATCTCCGGCCGCACATGGTCCCGATCCCCGGCGCCGAGGCCCAGACCTGACGCAGCGATGGCCGACACTTCGGATCGCGTGCCGGTGCTGATGTACCACCGCGTTGGTACCGCCCGCAACGCTTGGGAGGCACGCTACGCCATTGCCGCCGATACCTTCGCAGCCCACATGCAAGCGCTTGCCGGCGCGGGCTTTAAGGCGGTCGGTGCCGATGCCTTGGTCAGCTGGCTCGAGGGCGGGCCAGCACTGCCCGCCAACGCCATCGTCGTGACTTTCGACGATGGCTTTCGCGGCGTGCGCGAGCATGCGCTGCCGGTGATGGAACGGCTCGCATGGCCGTTCACGGTGTTCCTGGTCAGCGACCTGATCGGACAGCAGGACGTCTGGACGCGATCAGCCAACCCTGCCGGCGTTACCTACCCCCTGCTCGACGCTGAAGAGATCCGCGACATGCAGCAGCGCGGCGTCAGCTTCCATTCGCACACGCGCAGCCACGCCAGCTTGCCGACTCTGGAAGCGGACGAGCTTGCCGACCAGTTACGGGGCTCCCGTGCCCACCTGTCGGAGCTGCTGGGCCATGACGTGGCCTACTTGGCCTACCCGTTCGGTCACGTCGACGATCGAGTCGAGGCCGCAACACGGGCCGCTGGGTACCGGGCGGCGTTCTCCACCCAATCGGGCTTCAATCGGCGCGACGTGAACCGCATGCGCATTCGGCGCATCGACGTCTACGGCACCGACACGCCCCCGATGCTGCTACGCAAGATCCGCTTCGGCACCAACGACGGCGGCCTCGCCCAAGTCGCGGCCTATTACCTGGGGCGCGTGAGAAGCCGCCTCACGGGGCGATAGCCATGAGCGTACGCTACACCCTGGCAATGTGCACGCACAACCACGCAGACCGGTTGGCACGCACGCTGGTGGACCTGTCCGTGCTGAGACCCCCGCAGCAGCCCTGGGAGGTGTTGATCGTCGACAACGGGAGCCGGGACGCCACGCCGGAGCTGCTGGCTCGGCATGCCTGGCCCGCGGCCTGGCAGGTGCGCGTCGTCCGAGAAGAGAAGCTCGGCTTGTCTCATGCACGGAATCGGGCCGTTGCCGACGCGCGCGGCGAGTACATCCTCTTTATGGACGACGACGAGACGCTCGATAGCGACTGGCTCTGCGCCTACGAGCGACTGATCGACGCCCACGAACCCGATGCGTTCGGTGGCCGCCAGATCGTGATGTTCGAGGACGATAGGCCCGCTTGGCTGCGCGATGAGTTGCTTGGCTTTCTGGGAGAGTTGAACCGCTTCGAGCGCGTTGGGCCGCTGACCGACCCCGACACGCCGTTCTACGGCGGCAATTTCGGGTTCCGTCGCAGCGTGTGCGAGCAGGTGGGTGGTTTCGACTCGATGCTTGGCCGCAAGGGGCGCGACAACACGGGCGGCGAGGAAGTCGACTTCTATCGGCGACTGCTCAATGCTGGATTGAAGGTCTGGTGGACGCCGGAGGCGATGATCTACCACCGAATCCAAGCCGTGAAATTGACCAAGCGCTACTTCTACGACCTGCACTACCGAATGGGCCGGATGGAGGCAATACGCAAGCGTGGCGATGCATCTCGCATTCCGCCGCGCTACATCTTTGGGCAACTGCTACGTGCCATCGCAGCGGTCGTAGCTCAGCGATGGGAACAGGGCCCTGACGCGACGGTGAGAAAGGAGATGAATGTGGCGTACTTCTACGGCCAGATACATGGCTGGGCTTTCGGCGCGCGGCGTGGCTCAGAGTGAAATGGCCCGACTGACCGTACTGATTTGCACACACAATCGTGAGCAACTGCTCGCGAAGGTGCTTGCTTCGTTGAACGCGGCGGAGCGGCCTATGCGATGGGCGGTTGACCTCCTGGTGGTGGCTAACGCGTGCCGTGATGGCACGCATAGGATGCTGGACGACTATTGTCGGCATGCGCACGAGCGAGGGCAATTGCCACTGGCATGGTTGATGGAGCCAGCGCCAGGCAAGTCGAACGCTCTCAATACCGCCATGCCGCTCATCAACGGCGACATCGTGGCGTTCGTCGATGACGATCACCGCGTGGATTCCGGCTATCTAGCCGCTGTCTGCCATGCAGCTGATTCGTACCCGGAGGCCGACCTGCTCTGCGGCCGCATCTTTCCGGACTGGGACGGCAGCGAGCCCGGCTGGGTGCATGACGATGGGCCATACCGCATTTACCCACTACCCGTACCGCGCTTCGATCAGGGCGACGCGAGCCGTGAGCTGACGCCCACCATTGCAATACCGGGTGGCGGTAATCTTGCGGCGCGCGCGCCTTGGCTTGCGAAGGTGGGGCCGTTCGCCACCGACATGGGTCCTATGGGTCACGATCTGGGCGGCGCGGAAGACCTAGACTGGGTGCTGCGCGCGTTGCGCTCGGGGGCGCGGCTGCGTTATGTGCCGGACATGGTGCAGTACCACTACGTCGATCCTAGCCGCCTGACGCTGCCCTACTTGATGAAGAAGGCCTACAAGCGCACGGAGTCGACCGTCGGGCTTGATTCGGAGAACGCAAGAGGCCCTGTACCAAGGTACATTTTTCGCAAACTCGCGGAATACGGCATTAAGGCCGGCATATCTCTGAGCTCGGCACGGCGCCGCTTCTATTTGGTGCGTTCGGCCGCTGCGCTGGGGGAATTGGTGGGCCACTGGCGGCTGCGCCGCCACGCCGCCGCTAGGTTAGCAGCCTACAGGCAGCCCGAGTAGGCGGAATCGTGGCTCGCTTACGAAACCTACACAAGCTTCTGGATCCGGAGATCCGCGCAAAAAATCTCCGCGAACTCCGCTGGGAGCTCCGTGGCTGGCTGTGGGATATCAGCCAGCCAGCCGTGCCCGACCCAGTTTTTGTCGTCGGCTGCTCGCGCTCCGGCACCACGGTGACATACGAGACGCTCGCCGCCTCCGGCTTTTTCTTATATTTTGGCTGGGAGATACCGCAGTTCTGGAACAGCTTGTATGGGCCGTTGACCAACGGCTGGGTTTCTGAAGCCGCTGGCGCCGAAGATGCACGGCCAGAACATCGGCGCGCCGCACTGCGGTACTTCTACACGCGCCTCGGTAGCGGTTGGGTGCTCGACAAGACTTGCATCAACGTGATGCGGATACCCTACCTTCACAAGCTGTTCCCGAATGCCAAGTTCGTCTTCATCCAGCGCGACGGGCGCGACAACATCAGCTCGATGATGGACGGCTGGCGCGTTGGGCGCAGCGACGGGCGCTTCGAGCTATCGCAGTTCTTCGGCCCGTTTCCCGAGCCGGTAGCGATCAATGGTGGGGAGTTCAAGGAATGGTCGTTCTTTCTCGCTCCGGGTTGGCGAGAGTACAACCACGCCAGCCTAGAGGAGGCGTGTGCTTTCCAGTGGCTGTCGGCGAACCGCATGGCGTTGGACGCAAAGAAGAGCATTCCCCCCGAGCAGTGGGTCCATTTGCGATACGAGGACATCTTCAAGCGCCCGGTTGAAATGTTCCGCGAGACCTTCGAGCAGCTCGGCCTTCCTTTCACGGCCGACATGCGAGCACGGTGCGCCAACCTTCAGCCGACAAGCGTGGTCAGCGGCAAACCGAAGCAGCAAAAGTGGAAAGAACACAACCCCGCGGCCATCGAGCGCATCCTGCCCATGATTGCGCCGCTGATGCGCGAGCTAGGCTATGACGCTTGAGATGCAATCGCCCGCCGTCAGCGTCGTCGTTCCCGCCTACAACGCGGCGTGGTGTGTCCGCAAGGCTATCGACAGCGTCCTGGCTCAGTCGTTCAGGGACTTCGAGCTGCTGGCGGTGGATGATGGGAGCACGGACGACACGTTTGCCGTGTTGTCCTCGTACGGCAGGAGTGTCCGCGTCATCCGCCAGTCCAACCGTGGGCTTTCGAGTGCACGCAATGCGGGCATCCGCGAGTCGCGCGGGCGGTTCGTCGCTTTTCTGGATGCCGACGATTGGTGGATGCCCACAAAGCTCCAGCGCCAGGTTGACCTGCTGCAGTCACGACCTGAGATCGGCTTTGTTTCGACGACTGCACGGGTCGAGGGCAGCGATGGGCGGCTGTTGAACATGTGGTCGTGCACGCCCTGCAGCGGCCCCTTCTTGCCGCGCCTCTTCGGTGCCAACGGCGATGTGGCCGGAAGTGGATCGGCCGTCATGGCACGCCGCGAACTCCTTGATCGGGTCGGGGGCTTCGACGAATCGCTTCGAAGCCTGGAGGACGTGGACATGTGGATGCGCCTCGCTGCGGTCACGGGCTATGCCTGCATTGATGAGCCGCTGGTCGTCATTTTGAAGCGTCCAGATAGCATGAGCCGCAATCTGGAAGTCATGAAGAAGGCCAGTGTGCAGGTAATGAAGAAGAACCGGCATCTGCTGCCCGCGGGAATGCAAGGTGCTTACTGGCGCAAGTGCATGGCGGGTGTACACGCCGACTTTGCCAAGTGGCGCTACCGTGAAGGACAACGTCTTGCAGCCCTGAGGGAGGTTGTGACGCTATTGGCGTTGTCGCCCATTGGCCAAGGCAGGCTGGGGGCCGGTCTCCTGCGAGACATCGCTCTTTCTCGAAGGATTTAGCAATTCGCAAACGACACTTGTAGCCAGTCGAATGGGCGCTCTGTCATGATTCGATACGTAATCAGTGCAGTATTTCTTGGCCTTTTTTTTCTGGCATTCGCACCAGCATGGTCGCAACCGAGACTCCCCTTCTCGCCATCAGATCAGGAGATGCTACTACTGCCAGAGGAATGCAAAGTTCACCTCCGCGGCACGCCGGAGCAGAAAAATACGTTAAACAAAAGATATCCCGGCCTAGTCGGATTAAACCACTATTGCTGGGGACTCAATTTCATGAACAGGGCCAAACTTTTCTCCTCAGACAAGAGCGAAAAGCGGTTCAATCTTCAGAGCGCAATCGGTGAATTTGACTATGTCCTGAAGCACTCCGCAGCGAACGCGAACGGATTGCAGCAGATAAGGATGCAGAAAGAACAGGCCGAGATCATGCTCAAGATGCTGTGAGACGCTTAAAGACAACCCCCCCGCGTCAGAATTTTTGTCGGCCCGATAGAACCTGGTCTTCGTTGAGTTCCAGGTTCATGTAGATGGTGGTGGGAGGCTGTGGAGCTTGTGGGCGAAGGCCTGCGCGGTGGGCAACGCGACAGCGTCGGCCCTGCAAAACCCCCGCACCCCGCATGAACACTGGCTTTGCGGGGTGAAGGCCGATGGCGCGAACTCCCGGCAACGAATCCAATAGGTCGCAGTTTCTGGGAGTTCTGGGACTGCTGCCGATGGCCACCGACGGCTTCTTGCGCGCGCGCCTGGATACGATGATCGACCTGCGCCACCCGTTGGCGGTGCTGGCCACGCGCATGCCGTGGGCGCAGATCGAAGCGGCGCTGGCGCCAGCATTCGCGCACCGTGATCGCGCCGGGCGGCTCGTCGAGGGCGCGGACCTGTTCGGCGCGACGGTGCAACTGGCCGGCGCGGGCGTGAGCCATGCGGGGCGCCCGCGACTGCCGCTGCGCCTGATGGTGTCGCTGCTGTACCTCAAGCACGCCTTCAACCTCAGCGACGAGGAGCTCGTCGCGCGCTGGAGCGAGAACGTCGTGTGGCAGTTCTTCAGCGGCATGACCTACTACGAGCCGCGGCTGCCGTGCGACGCCACGCAGCTCGGGCGTTTCCGGCGCGTGCTCGGCGGAGCCGGCGTGGAGCAGCTGCTGAAGTCCACGATCGAGGCGGCCGTCGAGATGGGCGCGGTCAGGAAGGCCGAGCTCGAGCGCGTCATCGTCGAGGCGACCGTGCAGGAGAAGGCCGCCGCTCACCCCACCGACAGCCGGCTGCTGGAAGTCGCGCGCGACAAGATCGCCCGGCTGGCCAAGCGCGCGGGCATCAAGTTGAAGCTCACGCACGAGCGCGAAGGCAAGACGCTGCGGCGGCGCGCTGCCGGCTACGCGCACGCGCGGCAGTTCCGGCGCCTGAAGAAGGTGCTGCGGCGCCAGCGCACGATCCTGGGCGGCTTGCTGCGCGAGGTGCAGCGCAAGCTCGGCCAACTCGACCCCGCCGCGCGCGATCGCCTGCTGCCGTGGCTCGAGCGCGCCGAGCGCATCCGCAGCCAGCGCCCGCACGACAAGGGCAAGCTGTATGCCCTGCACGCTCCCGAGGTGGAGTGCAGCGGCTTGAGGCTTGTGCGCGCAAGCCGTTCGAATTCGGCGTCAAGGTCAGCCTGGCGGTCACGCACCGGCACGGCTTGGTGGTCGGTGCCAGGACCTTCCCCGGCAACCCGTACGACGGCCACACGCTGGCCGAGCAGCTCGAGCAGACGCGCAACCTGCTGCAAGACCTCGGCGTCGAGCCCAAGGCGGCGATCGTCGACCTGGGCTACCGCGGTGTCGACGACGCGGTGTCAGTCGACGTCATCCACCGCGGCAAGAGCAAGACCCTCACGGCGCAGCAGCGCAGCTGGCTCAGGCGCCGTCAGGCCATCGAGCCAGCGATCGGCCACACCAAGAGCGACCACGGCATGAGCCGCTGCTGGCTGAAGGGCAGCGACGGCGACGCACTGCACGCCGTGCTGTGCGCAGCCGGCTTCAACATCCGCTGGCTGCTGCGCGCGATCGCGCGTCTGGGGCTGCGAGGCCTTCTGTCGGTCCTGAACGTGCTGACGCTGTACGCAGGGCTTGCCGTGCAAGCGGCCGCCGGGGCATCTGGGGACTTCAGCAAGCTCTGGCCGCCCTCGCGCGATGTGCCGGCGTCGGTCGTCGTCGCCTACCGTTGACGTGAACTTCGCAGGTCCGACGACGTGTCTCTCCATGCAGGTAGCGCCTCAATGTTTCGCCGCCGCCATCTCGGTCGGCAGATCGCAAGCCTCCCCCGACAACGCCAAAGCGCCGGAAACGTGGTTCGCCGGCCACCTGCTGAACGCTGATGCGCTGCGGCGCAGCCTCGCGCTCGATCGCGACGCCCCGCTGGAGTCGCTGGTTCGAAGTGCTTGGCAGCGCTGGTCTCTGGCGCTGGCGACGCGGCTGGAGGGGGTGTTCACGCTGGCGATCCTCGATCGCGGCGAGCTGTACCTGTATCGCGATCCATCGGGGTTCCGGGACCTGTACTTGCGCCAGATCGGCTCGGATCGCTTCGCCTTCGCCACCGACCTCGACGGGCTACGACGTGTGTCGCCGCGCCCGCTGGAGCCGTCGCGCCACGCGCTGCACGAGTACCTGCGGTTCCTCGACATCGCCGCGCCGAATGCATGGTATGCCGGGGTGCAGGCGGTGGAGCCGGGGCAATGGGTGCGGTGTTCGGCGCGCGGCGTCGAATCGGGGTTGCGTGAAGAGACGGCAGCGCTGGCCACACCAGTCGTCGACTTCGACGATGCGGTCGACGCGCTCGAGCAGCACCTGCAGCGCAGCGTGGGCCAGTGCCTGGAAGCATCGCAGTCGCCGGCCGCATTCCTCAGCGGCGGTGTCGATTCGGCGCTGCTGTGCGCCGTCGCGGGCCGCCAGCGCGCCGACTTGACCGCGGTGACGGTGGGCTTCGAAGGCGCCGCCTTCGACGAAGCGCCGGTGGCGCAGAAGATCGCCTCGCACCTGGGGCTCACGCACCAGGTGCTGCGCTTCTCGCATGCGGACGACGTTGCCGCCTTCGAGCGGCTGGTTCGGCAGATGGACCAGCCGATGGCCGACCCGGCCACGCCCGCCACGCTGCTGTCGTTCGAGCATTGCCGCACGCGCTTCGACACCGTGCTCGACGGCTCGGGCGTCGAGGACGCGATCGGGTTCTACCCCCCGCGCCACATGCGCATCGCCGTGGCGTACGCGGCGCTGCTGCCGGCCGCCGTGCGCCGGGCACTGACCCGTTGGCTGCAGCGCGTGCCGCCGCTGGCGGGCTACACGCCGCTCGTGGACTTCGAGCATCCCGCGGAGACGATGATCCGCTGGAAGGGCTTCACCGCCCGCGAGATCGAGGCGCTTTGCGGCGAGCCCGCCTCGCTCGAGCACACGCAGTTCTATCGCACGTTCGAACGCTTCCCGCGTCACGCGCACGTCGAGCGCTACAGTGCGGTGATGGCCTGCCTGCCGAGCGAGCGGCTGACCCAGTGCGAGCGCATCACGGGCCTGCCGATCCGCTACCCGTTCTGCGACCGCGCTGTCTTTGACTTCCTGCGAGCACTTCCCGTGCAGTACCGTCACACGCCCACCGAATCGAAGCGGGTGTTGCGTGCGTTGCTCGCACGGCACGTGCCGCGCCCGCTGTGGGACCTGCCCAAGCACGGTTTCAATTTCCCACTGCAGCGCTTCCTGGCCGCAGACGACCACGCGCTGGTGCGCCGATACGTCATGCGCGGAAGGTGGCTGGAGCGCGGCCTGATGCGCGCCGACGAAGTGCGGCGCTACGCGCAGCAGTACGTGGCGGGCGACGAACGGCTGATGTTCCGCGTCTGGGCGCTGGTGGTGCTGGGCGCCTGGCTCGATGCGCACGAAGACCTCATCATTCCCGCCTCCGGTGCCTGACCCGACCCACGCCCCTGCCGCCGACCTGAACGCCGCGCGACCCGTGCGGGTGCTGATGTACACGGCCTACCTCGAGCCGGAGTACAGCGGCGCCGCGCTGCAGGCGTTGACGCTCGCGCGCGAACTGCGCCAGCGCGGCCACCACGTCGAGTTCGTGACCAACCGCTGGCCCGGCCTGAGCGAGACGGCCGTCGTCGACGGCTTTGCGGTGCAGCGGCTGGAGCCCGGGCGACTGCGCAAGCACCGCGAGTTCCGGCTGTGGATCAACCTGGCGCGCTACGTGTGGCGGCGGCGCAGGGATTTCGACGTGCTGCACAGCCACGGCGCCTACTACACGCACGCGTTCGTCGGGCCGCTGGCACGGCTGCTCGGGCTGAAGTCCATCGTCAAGGCGAGCCTCGCCAGGGACGATTTGCTCGGCCTGCGCGGCTCGCTGGTTGGCGCCATCCACCGCTTCATGCTGCGCCGCGTGAGCGCGTGCGTGGCCATCAGCCGCGACTTGATGCAGGAGTTTCGCAACGGCGGCATCGCGCTGCAGCGCATCCACCACGTGCCCAACGGTGTCGACGAGGAGCGCTTCCGCGCCGTGCCCGAGAACGAGCGGCCCGTGCTGCGCGCACGGCTGGGTCTGCCCGCCGGTCAGCCCATCGTGCTGTTCGTCGGCGTGCTCGACCCGCGCAAGAACATCCGCTGGCTGGCCGAGCAGTGGGTCGCGCACGACGCGTTCGGCACCGGTGCGCTCTTGCTGGCCGTGGGCCCGCAGGGACGCGACGACCCCGACGGACGTCTGCGCGCCCATCTGGCAGCGCTGGCGCAAGCGCACCCGCGACGCTTTGCGTTGCACGACTACCACGCCGATCTGGCGCCCTACTATCAGTGCGCCGATGCACTGGTGCTGCCCTCGTACAAGGAGGGACTGCCCAATGTGGTGCTGGAGGCGATGGCGGCGGGCCTGCCCTGCGTGGCCGCCAGCGCCAGCGGCAGCCGCGAGCTGATCGACGACGGCGTGACCGGTCACCTGTATCCGCCGGACGACGTCGCTGGCCTGGCGCAGGCCATCCGCCGCGTACTGGGGCCCACCGGGCCGCAGATGGGCGCGAAGGGCCGCGAGGTCGCCACGGCGCGCTACGCGATCGGAGCGGTGGCCGACCGCTACGAGGCGCTGTATGCACAGCTGCTGGGCCGGCCAGTGCGTGAGCAGATGCCCCCCCCGCTGCCGCTGCTGATGATCACCGAGCTGTACCTGCCGACCAAGGGCGGCACTGCGGTGATGTTCGAGGACGACTGCCGACGCCTCGGCGGGCGGGAGGTGCACGTCGTGACGGCTGCCGTCCCCGGTGACGCCGACTTCGACCTCGGCCACCCGAACACCATCCACCGGCTCAACCTGCAGCGCTACGAGTGGATGCGGCCGGAGTCGCTGGCGATGTACACGCGCATGTTCGTCACCTCGATGCGGCTGGCGCTCACCCACCGCTTCGCGGCAGTCCTGGCGGGTCGTGCTCTGCCCGAGGGCATGGTCGCGTGGGCGGTCGGGCGGCTGACGCGCAGCCGTGTCATCACCTTCGCACACGGGGAAGAGCTGACCGGCTGGGGACGCGGACGCAAGTTTCAGGCGATGTGTTTTGCCCTGCGCCACGCCGACGCGGTGCTGGCCAACAGCGATTTCACACGCGACACGCTGATCTCCCTGATCCGCGTTCCGTCCGAGAAGATCGTCATGGCCTACCCGGTGGTCGACGCCGAACGTTTCCGCCCCGGCCTGCCTTGCGACGACCTGCGCGCGGGCATCGGCCTCGGGCCCGCGCAGAAGCTGATCCTGTCGGTCGGCCGGCTGCAGCGTCGCAAGAGCTTCGACCAGGTCGTGCGTGCGCTGCCGGGGCTGCTGGCGCGCGGCGTCGACGTGCACCACGCCATCGTCGGCATCGGCGAGGACTGGGACTACCTCGAGCGCACCGCCACCGAACTCGGCGTGCGGGAGCGGTTGCACCTGCTGGGCCACGTCCCGCCCGACGACCTGCCGCGCTGGTACAACGCCTGCGACGTGTTCGCCATGCCCAACCGCGACATCGAGGGCGACACCGAGGGCTTCGGCATCGTCTACCTCGAAGCCAACGCCTGTGCCAAGCCGGCGGTGGCCGGTATCGCGGGCGGCACCGGCTCGGCGGTGGTGGACGGGCTGAACGGGCTGCGCGTGGACGGCGCGAGCGTGGCAGCCGTGGAAGCGGGCCTCGCGCAGCTGCTGCTGGATCCGGCGCTGGCTCAGCGGCTCGGCGAGGCGGGGCGCCAGCGCATTCTGGCCGGTTTCACGCCGCAGCGGCGGGTGGAGTTGATCCGGCGGCTGGTGACGTCATGAGGCCGTGCCAGCCGCGGAGGGAGCGGTCTGACGGCCGAGTGTCGCGACCAGCACGGTGCCGAGCGCCGCCAGCCCGGTGAGCCGCATCAGCTTCCAAAGCCGCCCGCTGTGGCGCAGACGCTGCCAGAAGAAGGGCAGTCGCTCGCGCCAAGACTGCACGATCCACTGCGGGTCGCCACTGCGCAGGATGCGTCCCAGTTCGACAGTCGACAGGAACCGCAGGTCGGGATGCTGGCGCAGGGCACCCGTGCACAGCGCATCGAGTTCTTCCAGACTGCGGCGGCATTGCTCGGCGTCAACGATGAAGTTGTCGCGGTGGTTCTCGAGAATGCACGGCTGACCCTCGGCCACGGCCTTGGCCAGGGCGCGCAACGCATACGCAGCGTCGCGCCCACGGGCAGGCTCGAAGTAGTCGGTGCGCACGAGGTAGGTCAGCCCGTCGGCACGGTCGCCGTTGACGATTGGGCCCTCGTCACCATCGGGCAGGCCCTTGGCGTTGCGCTGCGTCGAGCGCCAGCCCGGCGTGACGACGAACTCGACGCCGGCCGCGGCCCAGGCGCGTTCGACGTCACGCGTCCAGACGAAGGTGGGCGGCACGACGACGGCCGGTGCCTCGCCGACGATGCGGCGGTACGCCGCCACCTCGGCATCGACGGCGGAACGCACGTCGGCGGCCGGCAGCGGCGCCGATGGCAGTCGCGACGCATCGACCCAGCGGCTCTGCAGGTGCGAGGGCAACTGCTCGGTGACCGCGGGCGGTGCCTGCCGCAGCCAGCCCACCACTGCCGGGTCGGTGCTGGCGGTGAGCGCGGGCGGCCAAAAGTGCTCGTGGCCGTGCAACTGCAAGCTGAACACGTGGCGGGCCACCCCGCCCTTCAGGGCTGCCAGGACGGACGCGAGCATCGATGCGTCGAGCTCGACGCGACGGTAGGCCCCGCTGGCCGCGATGGCTGGGCCGCCCGGCACCGCCAGCACCAGCGCCAGGCTCATCACCGGATGCCTTCCTGCACCGTCTCGATGCCGGGCCAAGGTGGCCGCGATGTCCTGCAGCGCCTGCGCCTGCTGCAGCGGGCCCGCGCCCCAGTCGTCGCTTTCGAGCACGAGGATCGGTCGTCGGAACACCGGCGCACGGCAGGCGCGGCCGATCGCGCCACGACACGCCAACAGAACCGCGGCCACTGCTGCGCCCAAGACCAGCATGACGCCTGCAGCTAGCAGGTTCCACGACCACGACACGGATCGTGCCTCAGGATCGGCTGCCGGCAGCCGGGTACCAGCGTACGCGCACGCCGAGGTCGAGCCCCCGCAGCAGCCCCTGCGCCAACCGGCGGTCGACGACTCGCTCATGCCTCAGTCCACGCTGCTTCACCTGGTACAGATGCCCCTTGTGTGGCTGTACCTGCCCGAAGCGTTCGCCAGCGGCCAGACGGCGCAGCAACTCGGCATACACCTGCGCGCTCGTCTGAACCGCCCGCCAGAACAGCCGCAGTTCATCGTCATCGGGCCGCACCTCGGGGCTCACGTGGGCAATGAGGCCGCCGGTGTCGATGCCGGCGTCGATCCAGTGCAGTGTGCAGCCCACCTTCTCGGGCTCGCCGTTGTACAAAGCCCAGAACGTGCAGTCGGCACCCCGGTACTCGGGCGACAGACCGCCGTGCAGGTTCGCGATGCCCAGCCGTCCCATGGTCAGCAGCTCGCCACGGATCAGCGAGGTGCCGAAAACGGCGATCAAGTCGGGCTGCAGCTCGCGCGCCAAGGCGACCACGTCGGGGTGGTTGATGTGCGGCACCTCGCGCACCAGCTCCGGCCGATCCAGCCGCGGTGGCTGGTCGCCGAAGAAAAACTTCGCCTCGCCGCCGCCGGTATAGCGCCGCCGGTCGCGCAGCCAGCGCCAGCCCTTGCGCAAGAAGTTGTCGGGCCGCAGCTGCCTGAGCAGCTTCTTCCACGAGAACTCCGAACCCGTCTCCTGCACGATGGCCTGCACGTCGCCCGCGCGGCACAGCGCGTTGGCCACGTACAGGTGCCGCGGGCTGCGGCCACACAGCACGAGCACCTTCAGACGCGCAGCCTCGCCCGGCATCGCAGAGGCCGCGTCAGCCATGGGGCGCAGGCCGCGTCGGCACTGCGGCCAACGCGGGCACCGGTGGCACCGACACGTCGAGCATGTCCATCATCAGCGCGTCGGCGAAAAACTTCGCCGCCCAGTTGGGGTACTCGAAACGCGAGTAATCGCCCCAGATCGGCGCCGAACCGGCAATGCCGCCGCGTACCGCCGGATCGGGGTGATCGAGCCGGTGCGTCGTCTTGAGGTACGCCAGCGCCGATCGGGCGTTGGTGCGCAGTTCATCGGCGCCGGTGGCCTGTGCGAGACGCGTCCAATTGAGGCTCATCTGTGCCACGCCGGTGAGGCAGGCGTACGACGCATCGGCCACCCAGCCGTCGCGGTAGGTGCCGGCGAGCCAGCCGTCGGCGCGCTGCACGGCGGCGATGCCGCGCCCGGCCTTCAGCGCCGCGTTCAGGTAGCGCTCGTCGCCGAGCAGCACGCCCGACTCGAGGAAGCCGCGGATGGCGTACGCGATGGTGTGCGTGAACGGCGACTTCCATGGCACGAAGGCGTTGGTGGCGAACCAGCCGCTGGCGGTCTGTTGGGTTAGCGCCCAGTCGAGGTTCCTGCGCGCCGCCTGCACCAGACGGGGCTCGTTCGCGATCAGACCGGTGGCCAGCAGCGGCCAGGTCGCGCGGGTGTTGTACACGTGCGGGGTGTCGTGGTGCTCGAACCTGCGCCAGCATCCGTCGTCGTCCTGCTGGTCGGCCAGCCAGTGGCCCGCGCGCACGGCGGCCGCCAGGCACTCGTCGCGCCGCAGCTGCGTGTAGCCGGCGATCATCCCGTGCATGATCTGCCCGGTGTTGAAGATCACCGGCCGGCTGCCCGGCTCGCCGAAGTGGCCCGGAAAGGCGCCATCGGGCAGCTGGATCGAGAGCTCCCAGTCGATCATGCGCTGCGCGCGCGCGACGAGCTCGGGGCGGTCGAGCGCGTTGGCTGCGGCGAGCATCGTCTCGATGATGTAGCCGGTGGTCTCGGGATAGCTGGGCAGCCAGCCGTCTTCGAAGCTCCAGCCGGCGGAGACGCCGCCGGCGTCGGCGTGGCCATCGCGCACGTCCTGCGCGCGGCACAGCCAGTCGATGGCGGCGGCCAGGTGCACGGCGTGCGGCTGCTGGGGCGCCGTGGTGCCGCGCACGCTGTCCCACACCAGACTCAGGTGGCGCGCTCGCCAGGGCTTGTAGCGCGCGGGCAGGCGCACGAGGTCGATCACGTTCATGGTCGTGTTCTGGTCGTGACTCAGTGTATGGCGGCGGCCTGCGCCAGCTCGCCCTGCAGCGGCACGTGACTGACCACGTAGCGGTGCTTGCCAGAGGCCTCGGGCGCGATGGCGTCGACGACACGCACGTTGACGCGCACGTCGTCGCCCAGACGCTGGCGCAGCCCGGCCTCGATCGCCGGCACACGCTCAGCCACCCAGCCGGGGCCGGGAACGACGAGCACCTCGAGGTCGCGCACGGCGTGCTGGACGAGCTTGAACTCGCCCACGCCTTCGGTCGCGCGCAGCACGTAGATGCCCGCGAGGGCGTGCATGATGGTGCCGTCGGGGCGCACCAGGAAATCGGTGCGTCGGCCGACGACCTCGGCGATCACGTGCAGGCCGCGGCCGCCGCCGTCAGGATCAGCGCTAAGGCGCACCATGTCGCCGGTGCGGTAGCGGATGAAGGGTTGGGCATCGGAGCACAGACCGGTCATCACCGCCTCGCCCAGCTCGCCGGGCGCCACGGGTTGGCCCTGCGCATCGAGCACCTCGAGGATGATGCTCTCGCTCATCAGCAACATCGCACCGGCTGGATTGTCGGGACTCTCGTGCGCGGTGAAGCCGATGTCGCGGCTGCCGAACTCGTTGGCGACCGGTGCACCGAAGACCTCGCCGATCAGCGTGCGCTGATGCGGGTACAGCGGCTCGCCGGTGGTGCAGACGACCTTCAGCCGCGGCAGGCGCGGCCGCCGTCCGCGCTCCTTCGCGTGCGCGGCCAGCAGCGCGACCGAGCTGGCGTAGCCGTAGAGGCAGCACGGTGAGAAGCGTTCGAGCGCGTCGAGGTAGCCGTCCATGCGCGCGGGCGACATCGCGAACGCGTTGAGGACGAGCTGATTGATCAGCCGGTCGCGCACCGTCTTGACCCAGTCGGTCTTGCTGAGTTCGACGGGCGCACCCCACAGGTAAGCCTCCGGATCTCCCGGCTCGACGCCCCACCAGCGCCGCGCACGCATGCGGCCCGCAGCATCCGACGCCTGACGCCAGCGGCCAAAGTGGAAGATGAGCGGCGTGCCGCTGGAGCCGCCAGTGTTGTACTTGAAGGCGCCACCGGGAACGCCGTGCCAAACCATTTCCTCGTGGTGCGCGGCGGCGTCCTGCTTCGTCATGCAGGGCAGCCGTCGCAGGTCGTGCAGGTGGGTCAGAGCGCCGGGTGACAAGCCCGCCGCCTCAAGGCGGCGGCGGTGCCAGGGTGAATGCAACCAGGCCACGCCAAGCAGTTCGCGCAGTTTGGCCAGTTGCAGCGCCTCGATGTCCACCCGATCGAGCCACTGGCTGCGCTCCAGATCGGCCAGATAGTCGAACGTGGGCCGACGCACCGCGCGCTCCTGCGTGCGGTAGACGGTGCGAGCCAAAGCCTTTGCGAACACGCCGACCATCCTCCGCAGATCCCGCTAGATGCGGGCGGGCGGCGATGCCTGCAGGCCCTCATCGCGCCGGGCTGGCAGACCGGCACCGACCGCGCTGGGCGCCGACTTGGTCGCCTGACCCACCAGATGGTTCGTCACGACGACCACTGCCACCAGGTGGTAGATGTAGTCGAAGTAGGCCAGCCCGAGGAAGGCCCCCGCGCTGAGGTAAGCCACCATGCTGACCTGGACCATCGCGGCGAGGTCGCGCGCCCACAGCAGCGCAGGATCCTTCTTCGTGCGGCGGATGATCGAGCTGCACTTCAGCCATGTCATGCCCAGCAGGGTCAGGAAGATGGCCAACCCGATCCAGCCGTGCTCGCCGAGCACCTCGAAGTAGATGCTGTGCACGTCCCGGCAGTCGTTGGGGTTGGGCGCGTAGCGCTCGCACACGGGCCGCTGCCAGGTTTCGAAGCCACCGCCGGTGATGCGGTCGTTGGCAATGTTGATCGCATTGCCCCACTGGTTGATCCGTCCCTGTGCCGAGCCGTCTTCCTGGTAGGTCTTGATGGTGCTCATCCGCTCGTACCACTCGGCCGGCATCACGGATAGCGCAACACCAGCCGCCGTGGCGATGAGAATGGCCGTGACGAACTTGTGCCGGCTCTTCAGCCAGAAGATGCCACCGGTGAGGACGAGCGCCACCAGCGCCCCCCGCGACTGCGTGCCGAACGCGGCGATGGCGGTCAGGACCATTGCCGCCGCGAGGCCGAGCTTGATCAACTTTTGTTTCTCATGAAGGTACAAGTAACGCATCAGCGGGATCGTCATCACCAGCGCCAGTGCCAGTTCGTTGTTTCCACCAATGAACGTCCCTTCAGGCCCCTGGACCCGGTAGACACCGCCGTTGACGATCGTGAACAGCCCGCCCTTGACCCCGTAGAAACCGAGCGACAGCGCGATCGTCCAGATGAACAGGTGGACCTTGCGCTCGGAGGTCAGCATCAACAGCGTCATGAAGGTCAGGATCTGGATCTTGATCACCTTCTCGTACTGCTGGATCGCGAGGTTCTGGTAGAAGGCCGTCGTCGTCGTGATGCCCATCCACACGATGAAGAGCACGAGCACGGCGATTTCGCGACTCCACACCATGCGCTTGGTCTCTTTCGAGACCAGCATGCCGATCAGCGTGACGATCGCGACGATCTGCACAACCGGCATCGAGAACATGAAACCCCAAGTCAGTCGGTGGGGGTTCATGTAGCCGAGCCACGCCAGCATCAGGATGCCCCAGAAGGGGCGCTTGAGGATGAACGGCAGCGCACCGAAGACGACGCAGGCCAGGAAAAGGTCACGCATGGCCGAGCCCTCCAGCCCTCAAACTGCGGAGGCACATTGGTAGGCGTCCCGATAGATGTGACCCCACCGAGGACCGACAGAATCCCACGTGTAGGCTGCGACGCTCGCCAGCCCGGCCGAACGCAGCTGCTGCGCAAGCGACGCGTCCTCCAGCAGGGACAGGATGGCTTCAGCCATGCGCGTCGGATTCCCCGGTGGGACGAGCAGCGCTGTTTCACCGTGCTTGACGATGTAGGGAACGCCACCGACGTCCGTGCTGACGACGGGGACCCCGCTAGCAAGGGCTTCCAGCACGGAGTTGGGCATGTTGTCCACGCGACTGGGATTTAATGACACCACGCTCGCCCGCAACCGCTGTGCCATGACCTCCCGCTCCAAGCGGCCGGCAAACTCCACCGCGGCCTGAATCCCAAGTTCACTGGCGAGCCGATGCAGCGAGCCTGCTTCGGGTCCAGTACCGGCAATTAGTAAACGAACATCGGGTCTGCGAGTTCGAACAATGGCGAATGCCCTCAATGCTGTGGCGTTGTCGTATATCGGCTCTAGATTTCGGGCGACGATAATTTGGGGAGGCACAGTGGGTTCGCCGGGAAAGAAGAGGCTGCGGTCGACGATGTTCGGCACTACCTCCGCTCCCATGCCGTGCAAGGCAAACACTTCCTGCAGGAATCCCGACGGCACGACCAAGCGTGACGCGCGGCGCATGGTGGTCGCCACAGCCCTCCCGGCACGATCCAAGAACGCTGCTGCCTCGCCGCCACGGTAGTTCACGACGACCGGCACGCGCCGCACGCGCCCCACCCAAACCGCTGGCGCCGCGAACAAGTGCCACGACCAGCCTGAATTGGCCATCACGTGCATGAGATCGTTCCGCCCGGCCGCACGCCACAGTCGCGTCACGTAGGGAACGAGCCGAAAAAGGGCGCGTACCCCTTTCATTCCGCCGACCCACGCCGGACGATAAGGCAGATTCGTCGGCACCAACTCCACGACGACCTGCTCGGACCGTAGTAGTTCGGCGAGCTGGCGCGTCTGCATTGCCATACCGCCGTTGGGTGGCGGCATTGGACCAACAAGGCAAATGCGCATGCCAGCCAGCGCATTCATGCGGCGATCGGGTGGCGCATCAGCGACTGGTACGGAGCGTCATAGCGCGCCACGCTCCGCGCCCAGTTGCGCTCGGCCTCGACGAAGCGGCGCCCCTCGGCACGCAGCCGAGGCCAGCGCTCGCGCTGCGCGAGCAGTTCGAGCAGGGCCTGCGCGAGCGCCTCGGCACTGCCGGCGCGGAACAGCACGCCCGTCTCGCCGTGGCGGATCAGTTCCCGGTGACCGCCGACATCGCTGGCCACCAGCAGGCGGCCCTGGGCCATCGCCTCCAGCGGCTTGAGCGGCGTGACGAGCTCGGTCAGGCGCATGCTGTGCCGCGGGTAGCAAAGGACGTCGACGAGGTCGTAATAGCGCCCCACCTCCTCGTGCGGCACGCGACCGGTGAAGACGACCCGATCGGCCAGCCCCAGTTGCTTCGCCTGTGCCTTCAGCGCCGCCTCCTGCGGGCCGCCGCCCACGAGCAGCACGCGTACGTCGGGGCGCTGGGCCAGCATCTGCGGCAGTGCGGCCAGCAGCAGGTCGAGACCCTCGTAAGCGTAGAAACTGCCGATGAAGCCCAGCACGGTGGCTCCGCGCAGACCGAGCTGCGCCTTCAGCGCCTCGTCGGGCGTGCCGCTGGGCTCGAACTTCTCGATGTCGACCGCGTTGGGGATGACGGTGACCTTGTCGGGTGCGATGCCGCGGCCCACGATGTCGCCGCGCAGCCCTTCGCAGATCGTGAAGACGTGCGCCGCGCGGCGCAGCGCGTAGGTTTCCATGCCTTGCGACAAGCGGTAACGCAGGCTGCCCTCGGTGGTCGTGCCGTGGTCGACGGCTGCGTCTTCCCAGAACGCACGCACCTCGTAGACGACTGGAATGCCAAGCTCCTTGCCCACCCGAAGCGCCGGAATGGCGTTGAGCACCGGCGAGTGGGCGTGGATGATCTCGGGCTCCACCATTTGCGCCACGGCGCGCAGGCGGCGCTCGAACTGCCGCATCAGCTCCACCTCGCCCAGGCCCGGCAGCTTCTTGCCGCTGGCGGGCACCAGCGTGCGGTAGAAGTGCCAGCCGTCGACCGTCTCCTCGCTGTCGCGCGTGGCGGTGTGCTTGGGGCTCGTGACGTGGAAGGTCTGCCAGCCGAGCTTGCGCTGCTCGCGCAGGATCGCGAGCGTGCGGAACGTGTAGCCGCTGTGCAGCGGGATCGAGTGGTCGAGGACGTGCAGGATGCGCAAGCTCATGCCGGGGTCGCCTCTTCATGGACGCGCGCCGCCGGCGCGGCCTTCCCGCCGTCGACCACCTGGCGCAGGAACGCATCGAACATCAGCAGCGACCACAGCGGCGCGCTGTAGTCGCGCACACCGCTGTGGTGCGCGTGCACCAGGTGCTCGAGATACTTGCGGTCGAACCAGCCGGTGGCCGCGAGCCGCTCGCCCAGCACGGCGTCCTTCACGCGCTGTTTCAGCGGGCCGCGGAACCAGCGCTCGAGCGGCACCGCGAAGCCCATCTTCGGCCGGTACAGCACGTCGTGCGGCAGCAGGGGCTCCATCGCCTTCTTCAGCAGCACCTTGCCCTCGTGGCCGCGCACCTTCAGGTGGTTCGGCAGCGTGGCCAGCCACTCGACGAGCGGGTGGTCCATCAGCGGCTCGCGCACCTCGAGGCTGTGCGCCATGCTCGCGCGGTCGACCTTGGTGTTGATGTCGCCGACCAGGTACGTCTTCAGGTCCAGGTACTGCACGAGCGCGAGCGGGTCGTCGGTGCCG
Source organism: Calidifontimicrobium sp. SYSU G02091 (assembly GCF_022631395.1). Taxonomy (NCBI): domain Bacteria; kingdom Pseudomonadati; phylum Pseudomonadota; class Betaproteobacteria; order Burkholderiales; family Sphaerotilaceae; genus Azohydromonas; species Calidifontimicrobium sp. SYSU G02091. Next base: position 21,896 of record NZ_JALBGB010000027.1, on the reverse strand, counting down.
GCGCGCGCGGCGTGGCGCTCGAAGACCTGCCGCGCGTCGTAGCCGCCGAGCAGCGCCTTGAACGCCGGGCTGAACAGCTGCGCGCGCATCGGCCCGCGCAGCAGCGACACCGAGTGGAAGTACGCCTCGACCGACGTGCGCGCCATGCCCTCGAACGTGGTCTTGGCGCGCAGCACGCGCGGCGCCCAGTCGGCCTTCGGGTAGACGCGCCCGAGAAAGCCGAACACCGGCTGGCGCACCGACAGCGGCAGCGCACTGCGCAGCCGCTCTTCCATCAGGTGCAGGCGGTAGCGGCGGTAGCCGGCGAAGTTCTCGTCGCCGCCGTCGCCCGACAGCGCCACCGTGACGTGCTTGCGCGCGAGCTGGCACACGCGGTAGGTCGGGATCGCCGAGCTGTCGGCGTAGGGCTCGTCGTACAGCGTGGCCAGCGTGTCGATGAGGTCGAAGTCGTCGGACTTGACGGTCTCGACACGGTGGTTCGTGCGGTAGCGGCTCGCGACTTTCTGCGCGAACTCGCTCTCGTTGTACTTCGGGTCGTCGAACGCGATGCTGCAGGTGTTGACCGGCCCAGCCGACAGCCCCGCCATCGTCGCGACCACCGCGCTCGAGTCGACGCCGCCGGACAGGAACGCCCCCAGCGGCACTTCCGAGATCATGCGCAGCCGCACCGACTCCTGCAGCCGGTGCTGCAGTTCGGCGCAGGCCTCGTCGAGGGCGATCGGGTTGTCGAGCGTGAAGCGCACGTCCCAGTACTCGCGCGGCTCGGGCAGCGGCGCCCCGCGACGGATCGCGAGCGTGTGCGCGGGCGGCAGCTTGCGGGCCTGCCTGAAGATCGTGCGCGGCTCGGCGACGTAGCCGAGCGCAAAGTACTCCTCGACCGCCAGCGGGTCGAGCTCGCGCTTCAGGCCCCCGTGGGCGAGCAGGCTCTTGAGCTCGCTGCCGAACAGCAGGCGGCCGTCGTCGAGCAGCGCGTAGTACAGCGGCTTGACGCCCAGCCGGTCGCGCGCGAGGAAGAGCGTCTGGCGGCCGCGGTCCCACAGCGCGAACGCGAACATGCCGCGAAAGCGCTCGACGCAGGCCTCGCCCCACTGCTCCCACGCGTGGACGATGACCTCGGTGTCGCTCTTCGTGCGGAAGGTGTGCCCCGCGGCCTGCAGCTCGGGGATCAGCTGCTGGTAGTTGTAGATCTCGCCGTTGAAGACGACGACGACCGAGCCGTCTTCGTTGAACAGCGGCTGCTGGCCGGTGGCGATGTCGATGATCGACAGCCGCCGGTGGCCCAGCCCCAGCCCCGGCTCGACGTGCACGCTGCCCTCGTCGGGCCCGCGGTGGAACTGCGCGTCGTTCATGCGCTGCAGCACCGCGCGGTCGATGTCACGCGTGCCGCGGGTGTCGAAGATGCCGGTGATGCCGCACATGGGGAGTTGGGGACCCGATTCGCGCCGCCGCACCGTCCGGTGCCGCAACCTGCGCAGCGGCAATGGTAGGCGAGGCCCATGACACTCGTGACCGCATTTCGCCTCCACCGCCCGGTGTCATGATTTCCGACACACGGCACGGACCCCTTGAACGAGGGGCCTGGATGCGCCCTCCCCCGCCGGGGTCAGTCGTAGTGATACCGACAGGCGACGACGGCCAGCATGTCGCCCTCGACCGTGTAGACGAGGCGATGGGTATCGTCGATGCGTCGCGACCAGAAGCCTGCAAGGTTCTCCCGCAAAGGCTCGGGCTTGCCGATGCCTTCGAAGGGGTGGCGCATCGCGTCCTGGATCAACGCGGTGATGCGCTTGAGCGTCTTGCGGTCCTGGCTCTGCCAGTACAGGTAGTCGCCCCAGGCTGACGCGGTCCAGACGACCCGCTCAGGCATCGGCGAGTCCGCGCTCCTGCGCTTCGCCGGCGCGGAGCTCGGCGATGGACTTGGCGAGGTGCGCCGCGTTGGCCGGGGACTTCAGCAGGTGCACCGTCTCCATCCAGCTGTTGTAGGTGTCCAGCGACATCACGACCGCATCAGGCGCGTCACGCCGAGCGATGACGGTGACGTCGGCATCGTCCACCACTTGGTCGATGACCTGCTTCAGACGATTCCGAGCCTCGGAGAAGGTGACGACACGCATGAGACCTGTCCTTTTAATTGGACAAGTCTAGCACTGCAAGCCTTGGGGGATCGCAGCAGGCCTCATCGCTCGTTGCGCTCCTCTCGGTGGACGCCAGGTCTAACGATGGATGGGGTTCGCAGCGGCACCATGGTGGCATCGGCCTTCGATGGCGGCGGCAGCACGCCGGCGGCAGCGAGGCCATCGGCATAGACGCGCTGGTAGGCCTCGACCATCGCCTGCAGGCTGAACCGGGCCTCGACCGCGGCGCGGCCGGCACGCCCCATCGCGGCGGCGTGCGCCGGATCCTGCGCCAGCCGCACCAGCGCCTGCGCCATCGCCTCGACGTCGGCCGCCGGCACGAGCCAGCCGGTCGCGCCCTCGTCGACGAGGTCAGCATTGCCGCCCACGTTCGTGGCGAGCACCGGCAAGCCGCTGGCCATCGCCTCGAGGATCGTGTTCGAGATGCCCTCGGCCAGCGACGGCAGCGCGAACGCGTGCAGCCCGCGCATCACGGCCGGCACGTCGGTGCGCTCGCCGGGCAGCCACGCCAGCTCGCGCACGCCGGCGTCGGTGAGCACGGCCTCGCAGGGCGCCCGCAGCGGCCCGTCGCCCACCATCACGAGCCGCAGCCGCTCGCGCAGCGCGGGCTGCAGCTCGAGCGCACGCACGAAGGCGCGCGCGAGCGTCGGCTGGTCCTTGACCGTCTGCATCCGGCCGACGGTGCCGACGAGCCAGTGCCGCGCGGGGTCGAACGGGCAGCCCTCGATCGGCTCGGGCCCCGCAGCGGAAGGATGGAAACGCTGCGTGTCGACGCCGTTGTAGATTTGCGTGATGCGCTGCGGCGGCACGTGCACCTTGTCCACCAGGTACTGCTGCAGGTCGCGCGACAGCGCCACGTAGTGCTGCACGAACGGCCGGTACAGCCGCCGCACGCGCTGGTAGGTGCGGTTGCTGCCGTCGACATCACCGACGTCGCGCCCGTGCTCGCCGTGGATGCGCACCGGCACGCCGGCGAGCCACGCCGCGGGCTGCACCTCGAGCGCGGCGAGGTTGCGCGTGTGCACGATGGCCGGGCGCAGCGCGCGAAACAGCTTCAGCAGCTGCGGGTACAGCCACCAGGTCTGCCCCGGGCGCTTGTGCAGCGCGATGCAGCGCACGTCGGCGCGACGGATGCGCCGGGCGAAGTCGGTGACCTCGGTCAGCGCGACGACGACGTGCCGGTACGCGTCGTCCGGCAGGTGGTTGATCAGGTTGACGACGCCGTTCTCGAGGCCGCCGGTGTCGAAGCGGTAGACGACGTGGGCGATCAGCGGCCGAGGATTGACACTCATGCCACGGCGGCGCTCACAGACGCCACACCTTGTACCCCGCCGCCTCGAACGCCTTCGGATCGAATGCCGCCTTCACGTCGATGAACGCGCCGCCCTTGACCATCTTGCGGCTGAAGTCCTCGAGGCCGAGGCTCATGTAGTCGCGGTGCGCCACCGCGGCGACGATCGCATCCGCCCGCGGCAGGTCCTCGAAGCGCTCGAGCTTGACGCCGTACTCGTGCATCGCCTCGTCGGGCGCGGCCAGCGGGTCGGTCACGTGCACCTCGACGCCGTAGCTCTGCAGCTCGCGGATGATGTCGATGACCTTGCTGTTGCGCAGGTCGCCGCAGTTCTCCTTGAAGGTCAGGCCGAGCACGTTGACCTTGGCGCCCTTGATGTAGCTGCCCGCGGCGATCATGTGCTTGACGGTCTGTTCGGCGACGAACTTGCCCATGCCGTCGTTGATGCGCCGCCCGGCCAGGATCACCTGCGGGTGGTAGCCGATCATGTCGGCCTTGTGCGTCAGGTAGTACGGGTCGACGCCGATGCAGTGGCCGCCGACCAGGCCCGGCTTGAACTTGAGGAAGTTCCACTTGGTGCCGGCGGCCTCGAGCACCTCGCTGGTGTCGATGCCGAGTTTGTCGAAGATGATCGCCAGCTCGTTCATCAGCGCGATGTTGAGGTCGCGCTGCGTGTTCTCGATGACCTTGGCCGCCTCGGCGACCTTGATGCTGCTGGCGCGGTGCACGCCGGGCTCGACGATCGTCTCGTACAGCTTCGCGACCTTGTCCAGCGTCTCGGGCGTGTCGCCGCTGACGATCTTCAGGATCTTCGTCAGCGTGTGCTCCTTGTCGCCGGGGTTGATGCGCTCGGGGCTGTAGCCGACGAAGAAATCCTGCTTCCACTTCATCCCGCTCTCGCGCTCGAGCACCGGGATGCAGACCTCCTCGGTCGCGCCGGGATACACCGTGCTCTCGTAGACGACGATCGCGCCCTTCTTCATGTGGCGGCCGGCGCTCGTGCTGGCGCCCACCAGCGGGCGGAAGTCGGGGATCTTCGCGTCGTCGACCGGCGTGGGCACCGCGACGATGATGATGTCGGCCTCGCCGAGCATCGCCGGATCACTCGTGTAGACGGCGTGGCGCGCCTGCGCCATCTCCTCGTCGCTGAGCTCGCGCGACGGGTCGGTGCCGCGCCGGCACGCGTCGACCTTGTGCTGCGCGATGTCGAAACCGATCGTGCGCATGTGCTTGCCGAACTCGACGACGAGCGGCAGGCCCACGTAGCCCAGACCGATGACGGCGACCGTGTTCATGAGGACTCCCTTTTCGATGACGATTCGTTCTGTCGCGGCCGCGCTCAGCGCCCGGCCTGCGTACGCTCCAACGCGGCTGCCAGTTCCCCGAGGGCGTCGCGCGCGAAGGCCTGCAGCGCGGCCGTCGACGCTTCGGGCGTCGCTGCGGCGGCCTGCAGCACGATCACGGCGCCGTCGTCGCCGTGGCCGCGCAGGCGCGAGGCCGCGCCGGCGAGCTTGGCCTGCAGGTCGCCGACGAGGAAGCGACCGTCGACCCAGTAGCCGTGCCAGACGACGAGGTGCTCGCGCGGCAGCGCGCTGCCGCGCTCGGGCCCGACGACTTCGGCCGAGCGCAGCGTGACGGCTTGGCCGCCCAGGTCCACCGTGACGGTGCCCGGGCGCTTGACCGTCCACTGACGCTCGTTGTGGCTGACCAGCCCGTTGAGCGAATTGACGAGCTTGCGCTCGGCGTTCTGCGCGCGGTAGTAGAAGACGTGCGCGGTGACGGTGCCGGGGGGGCCGCTGTAGCTGCGCGTCACCGCGAGCGACGGGTTCACGAAGTGCGGCGACCAGCCGATGGCCGGCGCCTCGACGGCACTCCAGGCCGCGAACGATGCCGGCAGCTGCAGCTGCGGCGCCGCCTGCGCGCGCTCCGACGCCTGCATCCCCCACAGTGCCGCATGCGGGGCCAGCGCCACGATCGCCGCGCCGGCCAGCACCGCGAGCGCGCGCTGCGTCGCGGCTTGCGACGCCGCGGCACCGAGCCCCGGCGCCGGCGCGCCGGCCGGCGGCTCGTCAGGGTCGGCCCAGCGCATCCCGACGACGAACATGACGAAGATCACGATGCCGAAGAAGACCCAGCCGTACAGGATGTGGTCGACGCCGACGGCGATCCGGTTGCCCGACAGGTGCCCGAGCATCACGATCATGTACGCGCGCAGCCAGTTGGCGACGATGGGCACCACCAGCGAGAACGCCATGAACACGGCGCGCTTGCGGTACGAGCGGTAGTTCAGGTAGGCGAACAGCGAGCCCACCATGAACGACGCCATCAGGTAGCGCACCCCGCTGCACTCGTCGATCACCGACCAGCTGCCGCTCGGAATCACGAAGTGCAGCCCGGTACGGTACACCGGCACGCCGGTCCACTGCAGCGCCAGGACGACGAAGTCGGCCGTCCACTCCATCATCGGCTGCACCGTGAACTCGCCGAACGGCACCGCGAACAGCAGGAACAGCAGCGGGAACAGGATCGCACGCGTCACCTCGACGCCGAGCACCGCCGGCACCGCGAGGATCAGCAGCCCGACGAACGCGAACTGCGCCGGCGCGTTGACGACGACGAGGTCGGCCGCGAACCACGCGAGCGCGAGCGCGGCCATCGGCAGCAGCACCCACGGCGCGGGCTTCGGCGTCAGCGCCGCGAGCCGCTCGCGCTGACGCCAGATCAGCCACAGGCTGATCGGCGCGACGACCCAGCCGTGCGCGAACGTGTCGGAACGCGACCACACGTCGACCATCGCCATCAGCGTGTCGCGGTACATCAGCGCGATCGCGACGACGAGCCCGACGACGGCGGGCAGCGCGCTGCGCCAGGGCGAGGCGAGTCGCAGGTCGGCGGGGATCGCGCTCATGCGTGCGGCCTTCGTGGGCGGGCGTTCAGGCGGCCAGCGGCTGCGCCGTGCGCAGCGCATCGAGCGCCGCGTCGATCGGCGCGAGCTGCGCCGGCCAGCTGTGGTGATCGACGACGCGGCGGCGCCCCGCCGCGCCGACGGCCGCCGCACGCGCCGGATCGCGCAGCAGCGCGTCGACTTCGCGCACGAAGCCCGGGGCGTCGGCGGCGGCGATCAGTTCGTCGCCGAGGCGTGCACCGATCGGCTGCGCACAGCCCGCGGCCGCGACGACGGGCCGCGCCATCGCCATCGCCTCGAGCACCTTGTTCTGGATGCCGCGCGCCACGCGCAGCGGCGCGACGACGACGGCGGCGTACTGCAGGTACGGCCGCACGTCGGGCACGGTGCCGGTGACGTGGACCGCGTCGCCCGCCAGGGCCTGTACCGCCGGCGCCGGCGAGCGGCCGACGACGTGGAAACGCAGCGCCGGCCAGCGCTCGCGCAGCGCGGGCAGCGCCTCGCGCGCGAACCAGGTCACCGCGTCGACGTTGGGCCAGTAGTCCATCGCGCCGGTGAACACGATCGGCACCTCGCCGGCCGCGAAGGGCGCCCCCCGCGCGGCGTCGGGCGCGAAGTGGTCGGCGTCGACGCCGTTGCCCGAGGTGACGACGCGCGCCGCGCACTCGGGCGCGAGCCGGCGAAACAGCGCCGCCTCGGCGTCGGTCACGAAGAACGCGCGCACGGCGCGCGACGCCACCGCGCGCTCGACCGCGAGCAGCCGCTCGCCCTCGCGCCGGTAGACCCACGACAGCGGCCAGCGGTGGTGCTCGGCGTACTGCGCCCACTTCGCCGAGTCGACGTCGACGAAGTCGACGAGCACCGGCAACCCAAGGCCCTCGGCGTACTGCGCCATCGACGACGAGAACACGACCACCGCATCGAGCCGCTCGCGCGCGGCCACCGCCCGCACCCACTGCGCGAGCCCGGCGTCGCGGTAGTAGCGCAGCGTCAGCGGCTCGTCGCCGAGCAGCGCCGGCAGGCTCTGGATCTTCGCGCTCCTCGGGTGCAGCCGCGCCAGGTGCAGGTCGGCGCACCACTGGCGCAGCGTGTCGGCGTGCGCCTCGTCGTCGGGGTCGTCGACGAAGCTGCCGAGGAACACGCGGTGCCGCGCCGCGAGGTGGCGCAGCAGGTGGTACGAGCGCACCTTGTCGCCCTTGTTGGGCGGGTACGGCAGGCGATGGACGAGGTAGAGCAGGTTCACCTCGTCACCCGAGGTTGCGCACGATGTGCGGGCCGAGCCAGTTCGCCACCGCCAGCGGCAGACGCCGCCATGCCTCGATCATCAGCCGGAACTTGGCGTTGGCCGGGTTGTTCTGCGGCACCGCGTCGCGCTTGTAGAGGCGGTACTCGTAGTGCAGCGGCTGCGGCTCGAAGCCCCAGTTCTTCTTGAACGCGTAGCTGCCGGTGCCCTGCTTGCTGCGGCCGTAGTCGAAGGTCTTCAGGCCCTTCGCGCACGCGCGGCGCATCAGCTCCCAGTACTTGAAGTCGTTGGCCGCGAGCTCGCGCGCGGCCTCGGCGTCGCCGGCGTAGTACGGCAGCACCTCGTCGCGGAAGTAGAAGCTCAGCACGCTGCTCACTGGCCGACCCTCGGCGGTGGTCACGGTGAGCACGTCGCAGTCGGGGCCGAAGGTGTCGCGCAACGCCTGGAAGTAGCGCTTGGGCAGCGCCGGCGTGCCGTGGCGGTGGACGTTGTCGGCGTACAGCGCGAAGAAGCGCTCGACGCCGTCGTCGAGGTGGGCCTGCAGCCCGCGCTGGATGCCCTTGCGCACCATCGCACGCTGCTTGCGCGGGATCGCGAGCAGGTTGGCCTCCTCGTCGGGCGCGATCGGCTTGCGGAACGTGACGTACAGGTCCTGCCGCGGCCAGTCGGGGTGGCGGGGCTCGAGCTGGCGCAGCTCGAGGTGCTCGACGCCCAGCCGCTGCGCGAGCTGCTGCGCCTCGTGCTCGAGCGCCTGCGCGGCCGGCTCGTGGTCGGCCGCGACGCCGCCGTAGACGGCGAACGGCAGGCTGACGAGCGCATGGCCGAACAGCAGGCTCCTGACGCGCGCCAGCGGCAGCACGCCGTCGATGCGCCCGCCCGACTCGCTGAACAGGAAGTGCGTCTCGTGGCGGAAGACGCTGCGCATCAGCCGTTGCCACGCGCTGCGGTGGAAGAACGTCGCCTTCGGGCACGCGAAGACGAATTCGTCCCACCGCCGCGCCGTGGCGGCATCGCGGGGGTCGAGGCGGTGGATCGTCGGCATCGCCGTGCCACGCACCTCAGGCGGCCTGCTTCAGCGGCGCCGTCGCGCCACCGCGCAGGAAGATGTGGTCCATGCGCCCCCAGCGGAAGTCGCGCAGCAGCTGAGCGAGACGCCGCTCGACGCGCGGGATGTTGACGTAGTGGCGAAAGCGCGTCTTCGCGTCGATGCCGTCGATGCGCGGCTGCTGCGCATCGATCTCCCACGGGTGGAAATAGAACACCGCGGCCTGCCCGTCGGCGGCGTTGACGCGGCGGATCATCCAGCGCGACACCGGGTACGGCAGCAGGCGGAAATAGCCGCCGCCGCTGCACGGCAGGTTGCGCTCGAACAGGCGCAGCGTCGTGGCCGGCACCTCGAGCAGGTCGCCGTGCACGCGGTGCGCGAAGCGCGGTGCGTCGGGCATGCCGTAGTGGTCGTGGCGGATCGGGTAGATGCTCGAGCTGTAGCGGTGGCCGGCGCGCGCGAGGCACTCGAAGGCCCACAGGTTGCGCCGCCCGATCGAGAAGCTCGGCGCGCGGTAGCCGTGCACCGCCTGGCCCGAGACGTCCTCGAGCAGCCCCTTGGCGCGCGTGACGTCGTGCATGAACGCGTCGCGCGTGAGGTCGCTCGCGCGCTCGTGGCCGTAGCCGTGGCTGGCGAGCTCGTGGCCGCCGTCGACGATGCGGCGCACGAGCTGCGGGTAGCGCTCGGCGACCCAGCCGAGCGTGAAGAACGTGGCCTGCGTGCCGTGGTCGGCCAGCAGCTGCAGGATGCGGTCGACGTTGCGCTCGACGCGGCACTCGCGCCGGTCCCAGTCGTCGCGCGCGATGTAGGGCGCGAACGCCGAGACCTGGAAGTAGTCCTCGACGTCGATCGTCAGCGCGTTGGTGATCGCAGCGGGCACCATCGTCCGTTATCGTGGCGTCGCTTCGTGACCGGCGTGCAGCCAGCCCCACAGGTCGGCGGCGATGCGCTCGGCGGCATGGCCGTCCCACAGCTCGGGCACGCGGCCGCGCTTGCCGCGGCCGAGCAGGATCTCGGCCACCGCGCCGAGGATCGCGTCGCGGTCGCGGCCGACGAGCGTGTTCGTGCCCTGCTCGATCGTGATCGGCCGCTCGGTATTCTCGCGCATCGTCAGGCACGGCACGCCCAGCGCGGTCGTCTCCTCCTGCAGCCCGCCCGAGTCGGTCAGCACGACGGTGGCACCGGCCATCAGGCCGAGCATCTCGAGGTAGCCCTGCGGCGGCAGCACGGCGATGCGCTGCGCATCGATGAGGTGCTGCAGCCCGAAGCGCTCGATGTTGGCGCGCGTGCGCGGGTGCATCGCGAACACCAGCGGCAGCTGCGACGCGACCGCGGCCAGCGTGCCGAGCACGTCGGCGAGCGTGGCCGCGTCGTCGACGTTCGACGGCCGGTGCAGCGTGACCACGCCGTAGCCGTGGCGGTGGTCGAGCAGCGCGGGGTCGAGCCCGTGCGCGCGCAGCGTCGCTGCCGGCGCGCGCGCGAGCTCGCGGTGGTGCAGCAGCGAGTCGATCATCACGTTGCCGACGAAGACCACGCGCTCGGCAGGCACGCCTTCGCGCTGCAGGTGCACGAGGGCGCTGCGCTCGGTCGTGTACAGGCGGTCGGCGACCTGGTCGGTCAGCACGCGGTTGATCTCTTCGGGCATGCGCCGGTCGTGGCTGCGCAGCCCCGCCTCGACGTGAACGACCGGCACGTGCTTCTTGACCGCGACCAGCGTGCACGCCAGCGTCGAGTTGACGTCGCCGACCACGACGACGCACGACGGCCGGTGCTGGTCGACGACGGGCTCGAAGCGCTTCATCACCTCGGCCGTCTGCACCGCGTGCGTGCCCGAACCGACCTCGAGGTTGACGTCGGGCCGCGGCAGCCGCAGGTCGTCGAACAGCCGGTCGTTCATCTCGGCGTCGTAGTGCTGGCCGGTGTGCACCAGCAGCGCCGGGATGGGCGGCCGGTGGCTGGCTAGCGCGCGCAGGATCGGCGCCATCTTCATGAAGTTGGGCCGCGCACCGACGACGCACAGCACGGGCCCGAGCCCCGCCGTGCTGCCGATGCCGGCGTCGGCGATGGCCGGCGCCGCACCTGTCATGGCTTGTCCTCCCCGCGCGGCTTCGCGGCCGCATCGACCAGCTTCTTCAGCAGCGCGAGCGTCTGCACGTGCAGCCGCTCGAGCCGCAGCAGGCTGCGCTCGAGCCGCTGCATCTGGTCGAGCTTCTGCTCGGCGCTCAGCTGCGCGAGCTGCTGCTGCAGGCTCTGCGCGAGCTCGGGGTCGAGCTCGAGCGTCGTCAGGTCGACGTCGAGATCGGCGGCGGCCTGCGCGCCGCCCGCAGCCAGCGCAACGGCGGCGGGCGCCGCGGGCTTGGGCGGCACGTACGCCTCCTGCTCGAACTCCTTGGCCACCTCGGCGACGTCGTCGGCGTTGAGCGCCGTCTTGTTGGCCAGGAAGCCGAGCAGCAGCAGCCGGTCGCACACCGAGTTGATGCGCCGCGGGATGCCGCCGCTGACGCGGTGGATCGCGTCGAACGCCGCGGCGTCGAAGCTGGGCTTGCCCTTCGAGCCGGCCTTCTTCAGCCGGTGCTCGATGTAGCGCTGCGTCTCGTCGCGGTCGAGCGGACCGATGTGGCAGCTCGCCGCGACGCGCTGGCGGAACTGCTCCATCTCGGGGCGCTGCAGAATCTCGCGGAACTCGGGCTGGCCGACGAGGAAGCTCTGCAGCAGCGCCTGGTTGCCGAACTGGAAGTTCGACAGCATGCGCAGTTCCTCGACGGCCTTCGGCGACAGGTTCTGCGCCTCGTCGACGATCAGCAGGCACTTCTTGCCCTGCGTCGTCTGGCTGAGCAAAAAGGCCTCGAGCGTGATCAGCAGCTCCGACTTCGGCACGTCCTTGACCTTGAAGCCGAACGCGGCACCCACCATGCGCAGCGTGTCCTCGGCGCCGAGCTGCGTCGTCACGAGGTTGCCGATCGTCACGTTGGAGCCGTGCAGGCTGTCGATCAGCGTGCGCAGCAGCGTCGTCTTGCCGGCGCCGATCTCGCCGGTGACGACGATGAAGCCCTCGTTACGCGAGATGCCGTACTCGAGGTACGCCTTCGCACGGCTGTGCTGCTTGCTGCCGAAGTAGAACGCCGGATCCGGGTTCAGCTGGAACGGCTTGCTCGCAAGCCCGTAGAACTGTTCGTACATGGGCTCAGTTGAAGCGGTAGCTGAACGTGCCGACGAGCGCGTTCTCGGTGTAGGGGCGGGTGTCGCTGTCGAACGAGACGTGGCGCGCCGCCAGCGACAGATTGCTGCGCCGCCCGGTCTGCGTCGTCCACGTCAGCGTCACGGTGCGCTGGCGCGTGCGTTGGGTGTCGAGCTCGCCCTCGTTGCGCTGCTGCGACAGCGCCAGACTCGCCGACGACACCGGCGACAGCCGGTGCGCGAGGTTGACGCTGACGCCCTGCTGCCGCACGAAGTCGGTGTTCGCGAAGTCGTCGCCGATGCCGGTGGCCAGCGTGTCGAGGCGGCTGGTCCGTGAGTTGGTCAGCGTCAGCGTCACCGTCGTGCGCCGGCCGAGCAGCGCGAACGACAGCGACTGCGTCTCCTGCAGCGATGCGGCACCGAACAGGAAATTGGTGAACACCAGCGTGCCGGGCGCGATGCCGTTGGCCTGCAGGAACGCGAGCACGAGCTGCTCGCGCTTGAGCGGGTCGGGCTCGATCGACGCGAACTGCGCGTACAGGAGGTCGAACACGGTCGCCACCGCCGCGTTGCCGCGGCCGTTGATCTCGCTCGCGTCGCGGCTGGCGCGCAGCGTCCACACGGTGCGCGGCGTGCGGTGCTGGAACGTGACGTTGTAGCCGGTGCCGAAGTAGCGGTCGTCGACCTGCGCCGACAGGGTCGTGCGCACGGTGGGCCGCCAGTCGAAGCCGACACCGTAGCGGTCGTAGCGCGTCTTGTCGACCGTGCGGTAGTCGTTCCAGTCGGCGCCGGCGCTGGCGCGCACGACGAACTCGGGCGTCACGCGGTACGACAGGGTGCCGAGCACGCTATCGGCCTCGGTGCGGCGGCTGGCGTCGTAGTCGCTGACGGTGCGCGTGGCCACCAGCCCCCAGCCCAGGCGGCTGAAGCTCGAGCCGCTGTTGAGCGCGAGCTGCGCCGAGTCGGTCGTCGCGCCGAACCGCGACGCGTCGGGCGTGATCGTCTGCGAGTGCGTCACGCGCGCCGTGAGGTTCGCGACGCTGCCCAGCCGGCCGACCAGGTACGGCGACAGCGTGTAGGTGTAGACCTGCGTCGTGTCGCCGCCCGGCAGGCCGCCGGGCGTTGGCTGGCCGAACGCCGTCGTCAGCTGCTGCGACGCCTGCGCGCTGGCGTCGAGATAGAGATGGTTCTCGACCAGCTCCCCGCTACCTCTCAGGCTCAGCCGGTTCTGGATCGTGCTGCGGTCGCTCTCGCGCGCGTAGACGACGCCGTTGAGCGCGTAGTCGATCGAACCCTGCACACGCGGCCCGCGCGCGCTGATGCGCACCGCGGGCGTGACCTGCGTGATCGCCTCGGCCTGGCCGTCCTTGTCGAGGCGGCCGTTGTCGGTCAGCGTCTGCGAGACGCTGATGCTCGGCTGGACGTAATACTTCAGGTCACCGGCGGTCTGCGCGTGCACGCCGAGTGCCGTCAGCGCCGCGAGCGCCACGCTGCCGGGGCGCCACAGCGGCGCAAGCGCGGCGCGCGAGAAGCGCGCCGGCTCGGGCGCACAGGCCGTCGCGGCCGGGCGGCGGCGCGAGGCCATCGTCACGTCGCCGGCTTCGGCTCGCCGCCGCGGCCGTGGCCGTAACCGTAGCCATACCCGTAGCCATACGCCGCCTCGGGCTCGCTGCGCACCTGGTTGAGCAGCATCAGCCGCACCGGGCACGCCTCGATCGTGTCGAGCGCGGCCTGCACGTCGCTCTGCTTCGTGCGCCCGGCCTGCACGACGATGACGATCTGGCCCATGTTGGTCGCCAGCACGCGCGACTCGGTCGTCAGCAGCAGCGGCGGCGAGTCGAAGATGACGATGCGGTCCGGGTAGCGGTTGGCGATGTCGTCGAGCAGGCGGCGCATGCCCTCGCTGGCCAACATCTCGGTGGCGCGCTGGTGCGGCGTGCCGCTGGGCAGCAGGGTGAGCTTGTCGACGTTGGTCCGCAGCAGCGCCTCGTGCATCGGCACCGAGCCGTCGATGAGGTCGAGCAGGCCCGGCCCCTCGGGCAGGCCGAGGTTCTTCAGCACGGCCGGGCGCGCGACGTCGGCGTCGACGAGCATCACCGTGTGGTCGAGCTCGGTGGCGATGCTCATCGCCAGGTTCAGCGCGGTGAACGTCTTGCCCTCGCCGGGCAAGGCGCTCGTGATCATGATCAGGTTCGCGTGGTTGATCGTCGACGCGCCCTTGCCGCTGGCGTTCTGCAGCAGCGGGCGCTTGATGACGCGGAACTGGTCACCCAGCCGCGAGCGCGGCGCGTTCGGCGTGACGATGCCGTTGCGCGCGAGCAGGTCGAGGTCGAGCTCGACGCGGCGCGACGTGACGGCAGGAGCGGCCGGCGGCGGCGCAGCGACGGCCGCGGCGCCCGCCGCCGCGGTCGGCGCCGGTTCGGGCACCTCGACGCCGGCCGCGCGCAATTGCGCCAGACGCTGCGCCGCTTGTTCGATCAGGCTGCTCATAGGGGCCTCACACCGCACGCTGGGCCATGAAGGCCATCACCGCCATGCCGGCCATGAACAGCAGCACGAGGCTGCCCGAGGCCGACCAGAACTTGACGAGCTCGAGCTTCTGGCGCCGGCGCGCCGCATCGCTCATCACCGCCGAGACGACGCCGATCAGCGGCAGCTGCGTCTTCAGCCGCAGCTCGCCGCCGTCGTGGAACACCGGCCGCAGCTGGCTCGCCGCGAAGGCCAGGAACACCGCGATGCCCAGCCCCGCCACCAGCGCCAGCGGCATCAGCAGCAGCCGGTTCGGCGCCACCGGCTTCGGGTTGACGCGCGGCGGGTCGATCAGGCGGAACTCGGCGACACCCGCGGCCACCTCGAGCTCGCCCGACATCGCGGCCGACTCGCGCCGCGCGACGAGGTCGTCGTAGTTCTTCTTGTGGATCGCGTAGTCGCGGTTGAGCTGCGCGAGCTCGGCCTCGAGCGCCGGCGCGGTGCGCAGGTTCGCGATCGCCTGCTGGTGGCGCGCGGCGATTTCGTTCACGCGCGCGCGCAGCGACGCCACCTGGACCTCGGCCGAAGCGACCATCTGGCCGAGCTGCTGCGCCATGAACGAGCCACCACCCATCGCACCGTCAGCCGCCGGTGCGTTCGCGGCCGCGGCCTTGGCCTCTTCCTGCAGCCGCGCGATCTCCCGGGCCTTCTGCTCCTCGAGGTCCTTGAGCAGCCGGCGCGCGCTCACCACATCGGGATGCTGCTCGGTGTAGCGCAGCAGCAGGCCATCCAGGTTGCGCTTGGTCGCGTCGATGCGCGCGTCGATCTCGGGCGTGGCCACCGCCAACGCGGGGCTTTGCAGCAGGCCGCCGCCGACCGGCGCAGCGCCCTCGCCCTTCTTGAGCGCCTCGAGCTGCGCCTTGGCCGCGTCGCGCGCGTTCTCGGCCTCGCGCAGCTGCATGCGCGCCTGGTCGAGCTGCGTGGCCAGCGCGTTGACGCGCGCGAGCGAATCCTCGCCGCCCGCCACGAGCTGGCGGTCGATATTGCGCAGGCGGAACTCCTTCAGCCTCGCCTCGGCTTCCTCGAGGCGCTGCTCGTATTGCTTGATCTGCTCGTTGATGAAGGCCTTGGCGACGTCGGAGTCGCGCCGCGTCTGGCCCAGGCTCGACTCGACGAAGATCGACACCAGCGACTGGATCACGCGCTGCGCCTTGTCGCGGTCTTCGTTACGGTACGACAGGTTGTACAGGTTGTCGCCGCGCGCCTGGCTGATCTTCAGGTCCTTCATCAGGTCGGTGATCAGTTCCTCCTGCTGCGCCTTCGTCTTGGCGTTCAGGTCGAGGTCGGCCATGCGGATCAGCTTCTCGACGTTGGGCCGGCTGATCAGCGTGCGGCTGAGCAGCGACACCTGCTGCTCGACGTTGGGCTGGATCGCCAGCCCCGACATCAGCGGCTTGAGGATCGACTGCGTGTCGACGTAGATGCGCGCCGAGGCTTCGTACTGGTCGGGAATCTTCAGCACCACCGCCACGCCGATGGCCGTGACGACCCACGACACGATCAGCGCCGGCCAGCGGTATTTCCACATCCCGCGCAGCACGGTCTGCAGCTGTTTCAGGAGTTCTTCCATCGCGTGATCCGGTGGTACCAAAGGCGGCGGCGCAACGGGGCCGGCCGCGTCAGAGCGTGTTGGGCGTCAGAACCAGCTCTCGGGGATGATCAGGATGTCGCCCGGCTTGACATCGACGTTGGCCGACACGTCGCCGCGCTTGAGCAGGTCGCGCAGGCGCACCGAATACTGCTTGTTGCCCTCCGACGTGCGCAGAATCGTGGCCTTATTACCGTCGGCGAAATCGGTCAGGCCGCCGACGGCGATCATCACGTCGAGCAGCGTCATGTTCTGCTTGTACGACAGGAACTGCGGCCGTGCGGCCTCGCCGACGACGCGGATCTGCTCGCTGTAAGGCCCGACGAAGCCGCCGACCAGGATCGTGACCTGCGGGTCGACGATGTACTTCGAGAGCTCCTTCTCGACCTCGCGCGCGAGTTCCTTCGGCGTCTTGCCCTGCGCCATGATCTCGTCGATCAGCGGCGCGGCGATGCGCCCGTCGGGCCGCACGGGCACCGTCGTCGTCACCTCGGGGTTGCGCCAGACGAACACCGTCACGCTGTCGCCGGCGCCGATGATGTAGCGGTAGTCGGGGGTGGCGGCAGTGCGCGGGGCGGGGGGGAAGTCGGGGGTGCTGCTGCACGCGACCAACAGACCGACCGCTGCGAAAACCAGCAGCCAACGTGCGCTGCGCCCCGTGAAGCCCAATCGATGATTCATACGTCGTTCCTTTTTCTGGCCGCACAAGGTGCCTGACACGGGAGCGTGACCGCGAAGCAGCGGCTCACCCCCGCGACTGCGCCCGGCCGGCAGTTACGATTCAGAGGTGCCAATGATCCTGCGTCGCCGAAGAACATACCGCTGAATGATGTCACACGCCACCGCAGCACCCGTCCCGGGCAACCATCCGAGTGAGGGGGTACGCCAGCCAATAATTCACAGCACGGCGGCCACGCCATGAACATCGAGGGCGCGATTGGCGAATGGCGGGCCTTGCTGGGTGCGCGGTGCGTGCTTACAGCCGCCGAGGCCCAAGCGGCCTACGGCGCCGATACCGGTGGCGCCAAGCGCGTCATCCCAGCGGCGCTGAAGATCACCGACAGCGGCGACCTGCCCGAGGTGGTGCGCATCGCCCAGCGGCACGGCACCCCGCTCTATCCGATCAGCACCGGGCACAACTGGGGCTACGGCACGGCCTTGCCGGCGCAGGACGGCTGCACGATCGTCGACCTGTCCGGCCTGCGCCGGATCCTGCATTTCGACGCCGAGCTCGGCGTGGTAACGGTGGAGCCGGGTGTCACGCAGGGCATGCTGGCCGAGTTCCTCGACGCCGGCGGCCACCCCTACATGGTGCCCACCACCGGCGCCGGCCCGTCGTGCAGCCTGCTCGCCAACGCGCTCGAGCGCGGCTACGGCATCACCCCCTACACCGATCACTTCGGCGCGGTGACGGACCTCGAGGCCGTGCTCGGCGACGGCACCGTCTACCGCACGGCACTGCGCGAATTGGGCGGCGAGGAGGTCGCACGGCTGTTCAAATGGGGCATCGGCCCGTACACCGCAGGCCTGTTCACCCAAAGCGGCTTCGGCATCGTCACGCGGATGTCGATCGCGCTGGCGCGGCGGCCCGAGTGCGTGATGTCTTGCATCTTCTCGCTGGCCGACGACAGCCTGCTCGAACCCGCCGTGGACCGCGTGCGGCACGCGCTGGCGACGCTGCCCGGCACCGTCGGCGGCATCAACCTGATGAACCGCCACCGCGTGCTCGCGATGGCTGCACCGTACCCCGCCGAGGCGGTCGGCGCCGACGGGCTCATCCGCCCCGCCGTCATCGAGGCGATGGGCCGGCAGTACCAGGTGGCACCGTGGACCGGTTTCGCGACGGTGTACGGCACCCGGCGTACCGCGCGTGCGGCCCGGCACGAACTGCGCGCCGCCTTCCGCGGCATCGCGAGCCGCATGCTGTTCTTCACGCCGCAACGCGCGCGGACACTGTCGCGCGCCGTGCGCTGGCTGCCGGGCCGCTGGGGGCAGCGCCTTGCCCGCACGGCGGGCACGCTGGCGCGGTCGCTCGATCTTGTGGGCGGGCGGCCCAACGAGACCGCCTTGCCGCTCGCCTACTGGCGCAGTGGGCAAAGGCCGACCCAAGGCGTACTGGATCCAGCGCGGGACGGCTGCGGCATTCTCTGGTTCGCCCCCCTGGTGCCGATGCGAGGCAAATCGGCGCGAAAGCTCGTCGACATGGTCGCGGCGCTGACCCGGGCGCACGGCATCGAGCCGCTGCTCACGCTGACGTCGCTCAACGACCGCGTCCTGGACAGCACCGTACCCATCCTCTTCGACCGCGGGGCGGCCGGTCAAGCCGCCAAGGCGCAAGCCTGCCTCGAGGCGCTCCTCGAGCAAGCGCTGGCCGAGGGGTTTGCTCCATACCGGGTCGGCATCGACTCGATGGGTCACCTCGCTGCCGAGATGACGGCGTCGGAGCGGTTCAGCGACCTGCTGCGCCAGGCGATCGACCCGAAGCGCTTGATCTCACCAGCTCGTTACGCCCGGTAGGCGCGACGCCACGCGCGTCGGATTTGCTTACACAAGCGGGGCCGACAACGGCAGCAACGCCTCCTGTGTAAGGCAAGTATTTGATCCGTAGAGGATTTTACGGCCGCGACGTGATTGGCGCGCAATTTGCTTAGTCTATGTCCAGACGTTGCGCGATGTAACGATTCGGAGATAGACCATGGCAAGACACTGGAAGACAACGCTGGCGGCAATCGTGCTTGCGGCCGCTTCATCGGCCCACGCAGCTATCGTGAATACGTGGAACTACAGCGTGTCGAGCGAGTGGCTGTCCGTGACCGGGGGTCAGAACGTCGTGCTGACGCCGCTGAGCTTGAGCTGGGGCAACACGGTGGCAAGCGGCGGCGTGCGCAGCTCGCTGGTCATCAGCAACAGCCCGTCCGCCGGTTCGCTGGACACCTACATCGGCGGCGGCACGCCGCCGACGGTGGCACCGTTCCTCGGCACCGGCAACACGCTGACGCACAACAACTTCCCGATCCCGTCGGGCAGCGGGATCACCGGCGCGGTGCTGCGCTCCACGCTGACGCTCGACGACCCCAACGTGCCCGGCACGCAACCCGGCGCATTGCCCTCGCTGACCTTCGACATCGCGTTCACCGAGACGCCCAACCAAGCGGGAACGTGCGTCGCGCCCAGCCCACCGGGCAACCCCTGCAACGACATCTTCGTTTTGAAGACCGGGCTGCTGAACGCCGTGCTCCCGTACCCGGATGCTTCGCAGCTGTATTTCATCAACATCTTCCCGATCGCCGGCGGTGCGCTGGGGCTGCTCGACAACGCCATCTGCGCGGCGGCAGGCGTGATCACAACCACGGGCTGCCTGGGGTTCACGACCGTCGAGGGGCAGTCCAACCCGCTGTCGTTCGGGTTCACGATCTCCACGGAGCGGCTCGAGATTCCGGAGCCTGGCACGCTGGCGCTGGCAGGTCTAGCGCTGCTTGGCGCGGGCTTGGCGCGTCGGCGCGCGGCAGTTCGTCGGGACTGAGGCACCCACTTTTCGCCCTGAGGCTGGTATTGACGTTCGAAGGCCCGCTGTTGCGGGCCTTTTTCGTTATCTTGACCCTGCTGCCAGGGGAAGCACGCAAAGGCGGAGTCTGCCCTCTGCCGCTGTGCGGCTTTGCACAGCCATCGTCGCGCCACGGGTGGGCGATGGTCTCGCGGGCCTGCTGCAGGGTCTGGAACCAGTACTTGTTCAGACATTCGGAGCGGAACTTGCCGTCAAGGCCTTCGATGTAGCCGCTCTGCACGGGCTTGCCCGGCTCGATGATCGGGAGTTGGGCGTGCTGCCTGATTGCCCTCAGGCGATAAGGGCCCGGCTGGTTGACCACTGCCCCTCGCGGTGCGCACGGCCGCCGGCTGGCCGCAGAAGATCGCGACGCGCTTTAGCAGCCGCATGACGTACTCGCCCGAGATGCCGTAGTCCACCGTGAGACCCGCGCACTGGTGGCTGAAGTGTTCGGCCAACAAGGTCAGGCACTTCAGCCGGCGGCCGTTGGCCCGGCTGTCGCTGCGGCAATCCATGCTCGCGACCTCTTTAACGGCGCGCGCCACCTGCCGCGGCACGCGCTCGGCGGCCGACGAGCGGCGCACCTTCTGGCGATTGCGCGCCAAGTCGATGCACAGGCTTTACCCCGAGGACGCTCATGAGCGCGCGGATGGCCAAGTGCACCTCGGTCAGCAGCCGCCTGAGCTTGGCGTTCTCCGCCTCTAGCACACGCGGGCGCTGCGCGCGTCGGACGCCTCGATGCCGTCGAACTTCGAGCGCCACTTGTTGAGCGTCGCGTCGCTGAAGCCGCCCGTTGCGGCAGATCTCGGGCACCCGCAATGCCGGCCTCGGCTTGCCTGCGGAGCCCGATGATCGGTTCCTTGCTGAACTCGCTCTGCCTGCCGATGTCCATCGGTCTCTTGCCGACTGGCCAGCGGACAGCAATTCCCACTCCTTGCTCCTTAGTGCGGCCGGGAGGGAGCTGGCCACCCCAGGGAGGCCCGTCGGCAGAATTTACACTCGACTTCCGCGAGCAACGCCAGCGCCCCTGGAAAGAAGCTAACCCTTTGATTTATCGAGTCTTCTTAATGCTGGCACAGGATCTGCTCCATTGAGGGCGTATCGGGGATCGGCCACCCGTCTGTCGGCCTCAAGGAGAGCGCGATGAGCACGTTCAAAGCAGTACTTGCGGGGGTATCCCTCGCCGTGGCCGCACTTGCACCGGCAAGTGCGGCCGTCGTTCAGGGCATTCCGGTCACCGACGCCATCATCGAGGTGGATTCGGGGTCGTTCCGGCAGAATCTCAACCTGAACACCGGGGAGTTGACTGGGTTCGGGCTCGTTTCGAGCTTCAACAACAACACAATCCTCATCCCGGCGGGACGAGAGCTGACCTACAGCTTCAGCGGCTTCTTTCTCGACGAGCCGAACAGTTCGATCAACCGCCTGATCTTCACGGGCGGCACCGTGACGCTCTACTCGGACGGTACGCCGAACTTCAACATCAACAATGGCGCCACGGCGACGGACAGCGAGTTTGCAATGCCGTTCCTGACGCTGGCGGGGTCGTTCTTCATCGACATCGTGAACACGACCGTCGGTGGCACCTTGTCCGCGAATCTGCTCTCGGGCTTCACCGCACTCGACGTCACCGGTGGCGCAGCGGCACCGTACTTCGACACGAACGCACTTGCGGTTCTGGTCTCCCTTGGCCCGCCGCCTGTGTTTGGCATGGTCGACGTGACGGGCTCGACGAGTCTCGTCAACTACTTCCTCAACGGATCGTCGACCCCAACAGCAGCAAGCGCGTTTGCCAATTCGGTGCTGCTTGCGGCGATTGGCGCTGGCGTGAATCCGAATGACACGACTGTGAACGTGCTCGACTTCTTCAAGACGACGATGCAGTTGACGTCGATCGAAGGCACGGGCTCCGCGGATTTCAACGTGAAGGTCATTCCGGAGCCGGGGACGCTCGCTCTGCTCGGGTTCGGTGCCTTGGCGCTCGGGCTTGCCCGTCGGCGCAAGGGCGGGACGGCTGAGTAAGCCTCCGAGCACCGTCCCGGCGTCACAGAGAGCCCTGCAGAGATGCAGGGCTCTTTTCTTTTTGGTAATTCCTAACCTTTCCGGACCAGAATTGGACGTAGGTCCTGGATGGAGATCTGCTTGAGAAGCTTGTACAGCAAGGGTTGCAGGTTCTCGTACCGATGATTGAACCGGTAGCAAACTTCGGCCAGGTACAGGTGGAAGTATTGCCGGGGCACGCCACGATACATGTACAGCCAGTTCTTGGCGTAGCTCCAGAAGCCCTCGATGCCGTTGATGTGATCTCGCCCGGCAGGCCGACCCTTCTCCTTGCGGATCATCACGTATTCGCCGCGCAGCTTCAGCGTGGCATAGGCCTGCCACTCGTCGGTGTAGTAGAGCGCGCCTTCTCGGGTGTGCGCCTCGATCTCGCGCATG
>NZ_JALBGB010000026.1:0-46066 GCF_022631395.1 Calidifontimicrobium sp. SYSU G02091 | reverse complement strand
CTGTCTTGGTGCGTCGGATCGCTCATGCCCAACAGCAAGCCAGAGACATGCCAGCACGAGGGCAGCGGACGAAAAACTCTCACGCTCTCAGGCCGCGACCTTCTTCGCCGGCGCCTTGCGCGCGACCGCCTTCTTCGCCGGCGCCTTCACAGCCGCCTTGCGCGCGACCGCCTTCTTCGCGGTGGCCTTCTTCGCCGGCGCCTTCTTGGCCGGCGCCTTCTTGGCCGCGGTCTTCTTCGCCGTCGCGAGCTTCGTGGCCGCCGCCTTCTTCAGCGTCGCGGCTTCCTTCTCGACCGCCTTCGCGGCGGCCTTGGCCTTGCGCTGCGCCGTGGCCTGCGCGGCGGCCAGCTTCTTCTGTGCCGCCTTGACCTTCTGCTCGCCCTTGCGCATCGCCGCGCGCACCGACTTCTCGGCCTCGGCCATCGCCTTCTTCACGCGCGCCTCAGCCTTCTTGAGCATCGCGTCGAGCTTGCGCTTGGCCTGGTCGCGCTTCTTCAGCGCGGCCTTCTTCGCCTTGCCGAGCTCGGCCGACGCCGCGGCGCCCACCTGATCGAGTTTCTGGGTCACGGCCTCGCCCACGTGGTGCGCGGCCTGCGCCAGGTTGTCGGCCGCCTGGGCCATCTCGGACTTCTTCGCTCTCGTCGTTGCCATACGTGTGTCCTTCGTCGTGTGTGAGTGTGTGTGTGCGTCTGCGACTGCAGTTGCAGCCGCCGCGAATGTAGCGCGCCCACGCGGGACTGTGCGGGGATGAGCCTCGCGCCGACGCGTCGACACCACGCATCGAGCACGCGGCGTTCGACGGGCCGGAGCAGCGCGCCGCACGCGCGCCGAGGTGACGCGCGTCACGTCGCGAACACCCGCCTGGCGTACGATGCGCGCGGCACGCGACGCCTCGGCTGCCGACGCGCGCCGCCGGGAGGAGCGCTTGGACTTCGAATCGACGTTGCCGCTGGGTCGACCCGATCTGGTCAGCGTCAGCGCGTTCCAGCGCTACGTCGACGACGTCGCCGCCGTGCGCGACCTGCCGCCGACGCACTCGGGGCTGGCGTCGCTGAGCCCGTCGTTGTGGCAGGACCTGGTGCGCTTCGAAGCGGCAGGCCGCGCGGCCGAGCTGCTCGAAGTCGTCGCCGCCGGGCTGCGCCACGGCCACGCGCTGGCGATCCACGTGCAGGCCGGCGCGCGCGTGCTGCCGCTGACGCTGTATCCGCGCGAGCGGCAGTTCCACTGCCCGCTGCCGCTGGCCGAGGTGCTGTCGCTGCGGCTGAGTAAGCTGCAGGTGATGCTCGTCGAGCCGGCGCCAATGGCGTCGCGCGGTGCGCCGAGCCACCCGCTGGCCGGGCGGCGCGAGCACTTCCACCCACTGCTGCCGTTGACGTGGGCGCTGGCGCTGCGCGGCGCGCGCCCGACGCTGCTGCCCGAAATCGCCGGGCCGCTGGCCTACCGCGTCTCGCCGGGGGTCGACCTGCGCGGGCTCGGGCTGTCGGCCGTCGTGCAGGTCGCCGTGCGGCGGCTGCAGATGGAGACCGTCAACCTGCGGCGACTGGCCGACTTCCCCGGCCTCGACCGCGAACGCGCGCAGCGCCTGCTCAACGCGCTGTACCTGCACGGCGCGCTGATCGTCAGCCGCAGCCATCCGGCCGCGAGCGACAGCTGGTTCGGCGCGCTGTGAGCGCCGCGCGGCACCTCAGCGTGCCGGCGTGCGGATCAGGTGGTCGAACGCAGCGAGCGCCGCCTTCGCGCCGTCGCCGGCGGCGATGATGATCTGCTTGTACGGCACCGTCGTCGCGTCGCCGGCGGCGAAGATGCCGGGTGCACTGGTCGCGCCTTTCGCGTCGACGACGATCTCGCCCCAGCGGCTGAGCTCGACCGTGCCCTTGAGCCACTCGGTGTTGGGCACCAGGCCGATTTGCACGAACACGCCGGCGAGTTCGATGCGGTGCTCGATGCCGCTCGCGCGGTCCTTGTAGATCAGCCCGTCGACCTTCTGGCCGTCGCCGGTGATCTCGGTCGTCTGTGCGTTGACGTGGATCGTGACGTTGGGCAGGCTCTTGAGCTTGGCCACGAGCACCGCGTCGGCCTTGAGCTGGTCGGCGAACTCGAGCAGCGTCACGTGCTGCACAACGCCGGCCAGGTCGATCGCCGCCTCGACGCCGGAGTTGCCGCCGCCGACCACGGCCACCTTCTTGCCCTTGAACAGCGGCCCGTCGCAGTGCGGGCAGTACGCCACGCCCTTGGTCTTGTACTGCTCTTCGCCGGGCACGCCGAGGCTGCGCCAGCGCGCGCCGGTGGCGAGGATCACGGTGCGCCCCTTCAGCTCGGCGCCGTTGGCCAGCCGCACGGTCGCCAGGCCGCCGGGCTGCGCAGCGGGCTCGAGCGCGGCCACCCGCTGGCCGTTCATGACGTCGACGTCGTAGGCACGCACGTGCGCCTCGAGCGCGGCGGCGAACTTGGGCCCTTCGGTGTACGGCACCGAGACGAAATTCTCGATGCCCAGCGTGTCGAGCGTCTGGCCGCCGAAGCGCTCGGCGACGAGCCCGGTGCGGATGCCCTTGCGTGCGGCGTAGACCGCCGCCGCCGCGCCGGCCGGGCCGCCGCCGACGATCAGCACGTCGAACGGCGCCTTCGCGCCGAGCCTGGCGGCGTCGCGCGCCGCCGCGCCGGTGTCGACCTTCGCGAGGATCTCGGCGAGCTCCATGCGGCCCGAGCCGAACGGCTGGCCGTTGAGGAACACGGTCGGCACGGCCATGATCTGGCGCTGCTCGACCTCCTGACGGAACAGGCCGCCGTCGATCGCGACGTGGCGCACGCGCGGGTTGAGCACCGCCATCAAGTTGAGCGCCTGCACGACGTCGGGGCAGTTGTGGCAGGTCAGGCTCATCCACGTCTCGAACACGAGGTCGCCGCCGTCGTCGGGGCGCAGCGCACGGATCTGCTCGATCACCTCGGCGTCGACTTTCGGCGGGTGGCCCCCGGCTTGCAGCAGCGCGAGCACGAGCGACGTGAACTCGTGGCCCATCGGGATCGCCGCGAAGCGCACGCCCATGTCTTCGCCGGCGCGCGTGACCTGGAACGACGGCCGGCGCTCGGCCGTGCCGTCGAAGCGCGCGCTGACCTTGTCGCTCTGCGCGGCGATCTCTTCGAGCAGCTCGCGCATCTGCGCCGACTCGGGGCGGTCGTCGAGCGATGCGACGAGTTCGACCGGCTGCGTGATGCGCTCGAGGTAGGTCTTGAGCTGGATCCGGATGGCGGCGTCGAGCATGGCGATCTCCTGCAAACGTGAGGGCGAGGTGTTCCCGGCCCGCTCGCCAAGGCCCAGCGTGGCCTTGACGACCGGACCCGAAGGTTCAGTCGTTCAGTCAGACGACGGGGCGGCATCGACCGCCCGTCGCCTCTCCAGCGGCCGCCGCGGATCCGGCTGTGCCGGTCTGCTGGCGGCGCCCCCCCTCGAGGGGGGGCGCGCGAAGCGCGTCGGAGACCCGATCAGATCTTGCCGACGAGGTCGAGCGACGGCGTCAGCGTCGCCGCGCCTTCGTTCCACTTGGCCGGGCAGACCTGGCCGGGGTTCTTCGCGACGTACTGCGCGGCCTTGAGCTTGCGCAGCGTTTCCTTCATGTCGCGCGCGATCGCGTTGTCGTGGATCTCGGCGGTCTTGATGACGCCCTCCGGGTTCACGATGAAGGTGCCACGCAGCGACAGGCCTTCTTCCTCGATGTGCACGCCGAACATGCGCGTGAGCTTGTGCGTCGGGTCGCCGACCAGCGGGAAGCGCGCCTTGCCCACCGCTGGGCTCGTCTCGTGCCAGACCTTGTGCGAGAAGTGCGTGTCGGTCGTGATGACGTAGACCTCGGCGCCGAGGTCCTTGAACTCGGCGTAGTGGTCGGCCGCATCCTCGACCTCGGTCGGGCAGTTGAACGTGAACGCCGCCGGCATGAAGACGAGGACGGACCACTTGCCCTTCAGCGACTCGTCGGTCACCTCGACGAACTTGCCGTTGTGGAACGCGGTGGTCTTGAACGGCTGGACTTGGGTGTTGATCAGCGACATCGTGTACCTCTCGATAGACAAGGTTGATGGAGAAACAGGAACTGACAGCCGAAATATTAGGTGCGGTGCAGCATTTTCGGGATTGATTGATCAAATCGGCGCAATAGATCAGACAAATCAAGCTGCCGTAAGGCCTCCGCCCCAAAACGATGTGGGCGCTCGCTCTCTCTACGAGCGCGATGGATCGTCGGGATCCCTGCGGCGCAGTCCCGCGGGCTCAGCGCGACGCGAGCGCCTCCCAACGCTCCAGCGCCGCCGTCAGCTCGTCGTCGATCTGCGCGTAACGCGCCTGCAGCCCCGACACGGCCTGCGGCTCGCACGTGTACAGGTCGGTGCTCGCCAGCCGCTCGGCGATCGCTTTCTGCTCGGCTTCGAGCGCTTCGATGCGCGCCGGCAGTTCGTCGAGCTCGCGCTGTTCCTTGAAGCCGAGCTTGCGTGGCTTCTGTGCCACGGGCGGGGGAACCGGCGCCGGGCTCGCCGCCGCGGGCTTGGGCGTCGGCCGGGGTGCCGTGGCAGCCGCGCTGCGCGCGCGCTGCCGCTGCCAGTCCTCGTAGCCGCCCTCGTACTCGCGCCAGCGCCCGTCGCCTTCGTATGCGATCGTGCTCGTGACGACGTTGTCGAGGAAACGCCGGTCGTGGCTGACGAGGAACACGGTGCCCGTGTAGTCCTGCAGCAGCTGCTCGAGCAGCTCGAGCGTATCGATGTCGAGGTCGTTCGTCGGCTCGTCGAGCACGAGCACGTTGGCCGGCAGCGCGAACAGGCGCGCGAGCAGCAGCCGGTTGCGCTCGCCGCCCGACAGCGTCCTCACCGGCACGTGCGCGCGCTCGGGCGCGAACAGGAAGTCGCCGAGGTAGCTCATCACGTGCTTGCGCCCGCCGCCGCTGTCGATCCACTCGCTGCCGGGGCTGATCGTGTCGGCCAGCGTCGCGTCCAGGTCCAAGCCGCTTCGCATCTGGTCGAAGTACGCCACCTGCAGCTTCGTGCCGCGGCGCACCGTGCCCGAGGTCGGCGCCAGTTCGCCGAGGATCAGCTTGAGCAGCGTCGTCTTGCCGGCGCCGTTGGGGCCGATCAGGCCGACCTTGTCGCCGCGCAGGATCGTCGCGCTGAAGCGGTCGACGACCGTCTTGTCGCCGAAGCGCATCGTGACGTCGGTCAGCTCGGCGACGATGCGCCCGCTCCTCGTGCCGGCGTCGACGTCGAGCCGCACCTGCCCGAGCGCCTCGCGCCGCGCCGCGCGCTGCGCGCGCAGCTGCTGCAGGCGCTGCACGCGCGCGACGCTGCGCGTGCGCCGCGCCTCGACGCCCTGGCGGATCCACGCCTCTTCCTGCGCGAGCAGCTTGTCGGCGCGCGCGTGGGCGAGCGCCTCGGCGGCGAGCTCCTGCTCCTTCGCGCGTTCGTAGGCGGCGAAGTTGCCCGGGTAGCTGCGCAGCCGGCCGCGGTCGAGCTCGAGGATGCGCGTGCACACGGCGTCGAGGAACGCGCGGTCGTGCGTCACGACGATCACGCTGCCGCGGAACTCGCGCAGCAGGTCCTCGAGCCACGCGATCGCGTCGAGGTCGAGGTGGTTCGTCGGCTCGTCGAGCAGCAGCACGTCGGGCAGCGCGACGAGCGCCTGCGCGAGCGCGACGCGCTTCTTCGTGCCGCCCGACAGCTCGCCGATGCGGCGCGTGCCGTCGAGCGCGAGGCGCTGCAGCGTCGTGGCCACGCGCGTCTCCCAGTTCCACGCGTCGAGCGCCTCGATGCGCGTCTGCAGCGCGTCGAGGTCGACGCCGCTCGGGTGCGCCTCGTAGGTCGCACGCAGTTCGCGCGCCTCGGCCACGCCGTCGGCGACCGCGTCGAACACGGTGGCGTCGTCGTCGAACGCCGGCTCCTGCGGCACGTAGCGGATGCGCAGCCCCTGCGTGACCTGCAGCAGCCCGTCGTCGGGCTTCTCGAGGCCGGCCGCGATCTTCAGCAGCGACGACTTGCCGGCGCCGTTGCGTCCGATCAGCCCGAGCCGCTCGCCGGCCTCGAGCGCGAAGCCGGTGCCGTCGAGCAGCGGCACGTGGCCGAAGGCGAGGTGGGCGTTGGTGAGCGACAGGACGGCCATAGCGGCATTGTGGCCGCCGCCGGCCCGGCGCTCAGAACCAGGCGTGCAGGCCGAGCGACAGATGGCGCCGCCAGTAGCCGCTGCCGCCGCCGCCCAGGCCGAAGCCGCTGCCCGCGCCGCCGACGGACAGTCGTGCGCGCGCCGAGGCGCCCAGATCCCAGCCGGCCACGAGCTCCCACTGGTGCGGCTGCGCGTGCGACCGGTTGCCGTCGCCGTCGACCTCGGTCGCCGTGCCCAGCCCCAGGCGCAGCGCGAAGTCCCACAGCCGCTGCTCGACCTCGACGGCCGTGAACAGGCGCGCCTCGCGGTAGCTCTCGGGGTTCCAGTAGCCGCGCGCGGGCACGGTGGCACTGGTCGGGCGCGAACTGTCGAAGGCCATCGCCTCGGCGCCGACCGTCCAGCGCGGATGCGACGCCAGCAGCCACTGCGCGCGGGCGTTGAGGCGCTGGCGCGCATTGCCGTCGTCGAAGCGCAGCGACGCGACGCTCAGCGACAGCGTCGCGCGCGGGTGCGGCCGGTGGTCGACGCCCAGCGACAGCGCGTCGACGTGCACGCGCTCGGCGATCGCCTGCGGCGTCTCGACGAGCTCGCGCGCCGCCTCGGCGTCGAGCCGCCAGCCGTCGCGCGGCAGCCAGGTCACGCGCGCGTGGCCGCTCCACGGCGTCCAGCCGCCCCAGTCGCTCGCGCGCAGCGCCAGCGACGGCCACCAGACACCGTGGCCCGCCCCGGGCTCGCCGAGCCGCACGCGCCACAGCGCCTGCAACTCGCGGCCATGCGCCGCGTCGGCGGGCGCGTCGAGCTCGACGCGGCGCAGGCGCAGCTCGGCCGTCGCGCCGGCGGCGGGCCGCCAGCCGAAGCCGGTGACGGCCGCGGTGACGTCGAGGTCGTCGGCATCGCTCGCGCGTTCGACGCTGCCATAGGCATAGGGCCGCGTCTCGCGGGCCACGCGGTGGTCGCGCCACCAGGCGAGGTCGGCGTCGGCGGTGCGCTCGAGCAGCGGCAGCGCCCGGTCCTCGAAGCCGGCCCAGGCCCAGGCGCGCGCGAGGTCGCCGCGCTCGTCGGCGCTCGCGGCGCCGCCAAGGCGCTCGAACTCGCGCAGCGCTTGCTGGTGGCGCCCGGCGAGGTTCCAGCCGTGCGCGCGCAGCCACGCGCTGCGGCGGTCGGTGGGGTCGCGCGCGAGCATTGCGGCGAGCAGTGCGTCGGCCTCGGCGTGGCGGTCGGCCCAGATCAGCGCCCGCGCGAGGCGACGCTCGACGTTGGCCTGGCCGGGCTTGACGTCGAGCGACGCGCGCCACGCGGCGATCGCGCCGTCGGCGTCGCGCAGCGCATCGCGCGCCTGGCCCAGGCCGTCGAGAGCGTCGGCGCGGTCGGCGCCGGTCGCTGCCAGCGCCTCGAACAGCGGCGCGGCGGCCGCGGCATCGCCGGCCCACAGCGTCTGCCACGCGAGCGACGGCAGTACGTCGGCACGGCGCTCGGGCGCGATCGCGAGCACGCGGCGATAGCGCGCCGCCGCCTCCGCGTTGCGGTCAGCGAAGCCGCTAACGCGCGCGGCCTCGATCCACAAGTCGGCGTCGTCGGGCCGCTTAGCGAGCAAGGCCTCGTACAGCGGCAACGCGGCAGCGAAGTCGCGACGCTCGACAGCCGCTCGCGCCGACGCGAGCGCGTCGGCCGGCTGCGCGAGCACGGGCCAGACCGCAGCCAGCGCCAGCACGGCACCGACGACCCAGCGCCTCACGACGCCGCTCCTTCGCGCACCGTGCGCCAGCGCACCGCCTCGCGCTGCGGGCGACGGAACAGGTACGACAGCGACAGCACCGTCGTCACCGACTGGAACATCCAGTACACGAGCGGGTACCACACGGCATACGGCACGAAGCGCACGATGTCGGGGTCGTAGCGGCGGTCGACCCAGGCGCCGGTGAACAGCTGCGCGAGGCAGATCGTCGCGATCGTCATGCCCCACAGGTTCGGGATCGGCGACGCGCCCACCGGCGGCAGCCCGAGCGCGTACGACGCGATCCAGATCGCGCTCAGCACGACGAAGCACACCGCCCACAGGATCGACAGCGACGACTCGACGAACACCGGCCACAGCCGCCGGTAGCGCCAGTGGCGCATCACGTCGGCGTGCTTGTGCAGCACCTGCATCAGCCCGCGCGCCCAGCGTCGGCGCTGGCGGTACAGCCCCCGCCACGACAGCGGCACCGTCATCCAGCAGATCGCGCGCGGCTCGTAGCGCACGTCGTAGAAGCGCTTCTGCAGCTTCCACGTCAGCTCGATGTCCTCGGTCGGCATCTCGGGGCTGAAGCCGCCGACGTCGACCACCGCGCTGCGCCGCAGCGCGGCGACGACCCCCGAGACCGTGACGACGCGGCCCCAGATGCGCTGCGCACGCCGCAGCAGGCTGATGATCGACGAGAACTCCATCGCCTGCAGCCGCGCGAGGAAGGTCTCGGTGTTGCGCACGCGCGGGTTGCCGGTGACGGCGGCCACGCGCGGCGCGTCGAAGTGCGGCACGATGTGGCGCAGCATCTGCGCGTCGGGCTCGGCGTCGGCGTCGAGGCACATCAGGATCTCGCCGCGCGCCAGCGGGATCGCGTCGTTGAGCGCCATCGCCTTGCCTTCGTTGACCTCCTTGCGTACGAGGCGCAGCCGCGGGTCGGCGCGCAGCGGCGCGAGCGCGTCGAGCGTGCCGTCGCTCGAGCCGTCGTCGACGACGATGACCTCGAACCGCGGATAGTCCATGCGCAGCATCGCCGCCACCGAGCGCGCGATCACGGCGCGCTCGTCGTGCGCCGGCACCAGCACGCTGACCAGGGGCCACTCGCGTCGCGCGTCGGCCGCCGCCGGCTCGCGCGGCTCCCAGCGCAGCCGGTACAGCACCGCTGTCGTGATCCACATCAGGCTGGTCACGATCGGGTAGGCGGCGAAGAAGACGAGCGCGAGCCCGTACAGCCACGAGTGCTGGATCGCGAGCAGCGCCGACTCAAGCATCGGCGGGCTCCCGATCGCGGCGCGGCGACTCGTCGACGGCCACGAAGCGCTTGCACCTGCCGTCGACGTCGATCACGACGGCACGCGCGTCGCGCAGCGCGACGAAGTCGGCGACGATCTCGCGTTCGTTGTAGTCGCGCTCGTAGCGCCACGTCACGGCGGGCACGCTGCGCCGCGGCCCGCGACGGCGGTAGATGCCGACGTTGTGGACGATCCACGCCACCGTCAGCGTCGGCGCGACGACGAGGGTGCCGACGATCAGCCCGCGCAGGTCGGCCGATTCCCACGGCCGCACGAGGACGAGGCTCCACAGCCAGACGAAGCCGGCCCACCCGAGCACGACGAGCACGACATGGCCGACGGCGTGCAGCGGCGAGCGCAGCCCCGCCGGACGCGTGGGGTCCGGCGGACTCACGCGGCGGGCGTGCGCGACGGGAGACGGCGGCGCCGCGCAGCGCCGAGCAGGGCGAAAGCGGCACCGGCCAGCGCGAGTGTGCCCGGCGCCGGAACCGCCCCGGCGGGCAGCAGGTGCTCGGTGGGCACCAGCATCCATTCGTCACTGCCGGGCCGCATCCAGCGCAAGTCGACGACGCCGGCCTCGAGGCGGTTCCACATGCCCAATTCGAAGCCGTACAGACCGGGCGAAAGCTGCAAGTCCTCGTCGAAGCCGTTGCGATCGCGCGGATTCAGGAAGTCGCGGCCGATCTCGAGCGCCGCACCGCCCGCACCGATCAGCCGGAAAAAGAAGCCGTCGTCGTTGAGCACGCCGAAGTTGTAGTCACCGGCCTCGACGATGCGGATGAAGCCGGTGAAATGCGCCGTCCAGTTCTCGTCGCCCAGCGACCCGGGCAGGGCGCTGGCCTCGCCCCAGGTCGTGTCGTAAGCCGCGTTGTAGATGGCGTTGCCGAAGTTGATCTCGGGCACGAGCCCCGCCCAGCAGCTGACGAGCAGACCGGTGCAACCCGAAGTCAGGTACGCCTGCTGCACGGTGTCGAAGTCGGCGCGCCCCCACAGACCGGTACCCCAGCCGAAGCTGCCGATGGGCGCACCGCTGCCATAGCTGCGGGCGTCCTCGTTCCACAGCACCGTGCTGCCACGCCACGTGCCGTCGATCTGGAGGAATGTCGCACTCGCCCCGCTGCCGGTGGCAAAGCTGCCCGCGTACTGCGGCGCGAGGACCACGGCGGCCTGCGCGGTCGATACGAGCGAAGCCGCCGCCAACGCGCACCACACCAGAGGTGCACACAGCCCGCCCCAAACTCGCAGGACGGGGGACCAAACAACGGAGCATGGGTTCGAAAGACGGAACACGGCAGCGACTGGAAACAACTTGTTGCAGCGGAACGCGATGTTAGGGACAAGCGCACACCGCACTTGGTGCCATCGAACCCGTGAACGCTGCGTACGTGCACAAGTTGGCGCAGCCATCCCCCCGCATCTGCGGGGTGAGCCCCGACGAGCCGCCCGCCCCGCGAAAGCCGCGGTGTGTTCAGCGCGCGCCCGCCACGCGCTCGACCGCGTCGACGAACACCTTCGCCGCGTCGAAGCCGGTCTGCTGCGCGATCTCCTGGAAGCCGGTCGGGCTCGTGACGTTGATCTCGGTCAGGCACTCGCCGATCACGTCGAGCCCGGCGAAGAGGATGCCGCGCTGCGCGAGCAGGCGGCCGACGCCGAGCGCGATCTCGCGGTCGCGCGCCGAGATCGGCTGCGCGACGCCCTTGCCGCCCACCGCGAGGTTGCCGCGGATCTCGCTGCCCTGCGGGATGCGCGCGAGGCAGAACGGGATCGGCTCGCCGTCGATCACGATCACGCGCTTGTCGCCATGCACGATCTCGGGCAGGTACTTCTGCGCCATCACGGTGACGGCGCCGTGGCGGTTCAGCGTCTCGGTGATCGCGCCGAGGTTCAGTCCGTCGGGGCCGACGCGGAAGATGCCCATGCCGCCCATGCCGTCGAGCGGCTTCAGGATCACGTCGCGGTGCTCGTCGTGGAACGCGCGGATCGCGTGCGCGTCGCGCGTGACGAGCGTCGGCGCGATGAACTGCGGGAACTCCATCACCGCGAGCTTCTCGGGGTGGTCGCGCAGCGCGCGCGGCTTGTTGACCACCGTCGCGCCCTCGCGCTCGGCCTGCTCGAGCAGGTGCGTCGCATAGAAGTACTCGCTGTCGAACGGCGGGTCCTTGCGCATCAGCACGACGTCGGCGTCGGCCAGCGCCAGCTCGCGCTCCTGCACGACGTCGAACCAGACCTTCGCGTCGCCGGTCAATGTGATCGCGCGCGCGCGCCGCGCCACGACGCGCGAGCCGGTGCGCCAGACGAGGTCGGCCGGCTCGCAGGCCCAGATCACGTGGCCGCGCGATGCGGCCTCGCGCATCATCGCGAACGTGGTGTCCTTGGTGGTCTTGAAGGTCTCGAGCGGGTCGGCGACGAAGAGCAGGTTCACGATCGGCATCCAGTTCGCCGTCATCGGCGCAAGCGCTAGTGTTGCACCGCCAGCGCGACAGCGCTCGGCGAAGCGTCGCCGGTGAGAGCCGCGAGGTGCTGACGCATCTCGGCCGCATACCAACCTGGCGGATGACGGCTTCGCCGCGCGACAGGCGCCACCCTGCACCGGTGGCACGTCCCGCCTGCAAACGGTCTTCGCACGAACGACACAGACGCGACGGGCTCCTGCGTTCGAAGGATGTTCGCCCACACAGACCGCCGAGAACAATGTCCACGCGGTGCAAGGGAGGCGGCATGCGCAGGCAAATCCAGGACCGAAGCGGCGTGGACGACGATCCGACAGACCGCGGCCACACCGCTGCACACGAGGCAGGCCATGGCGGCTGAGCCCACACCGTCGCGCGCCGCGGCTTGGGTGTCCGAAGGGCTCGAGGTGCTGCAAGGCGAGATCGACGCACTCGCACATCGGCGTGGCGATGGCACCCACTTCGACGTGCTGATCGTCGGCAGCGGCTATGGCGGCGCCGTCGCCGCCGACCGCCTCGCCGGGCGCCGGCGGACCGATGGCACGATGCTGACCGTGGCCGTGCTGGAGCGCGGCCGGGAGTATCTGCGCGGCGCGTTTCCGTCCACGTTCGCCGATCTCGCCGGCCACGTGCGCTTCACGCTTCCGCGCGGGGGGCGGGCCCGCGGGCGATTCGAAGGCCTGTTCGACGTGCGCATCGGTACCGACATGTCGGTGCTCGTGGCCAACGGCGTCGGTGGCGGCTCGCTGATCAACGCGGGGGTGATGCTGTTCCCGGATGACGACATCTGGAACGATCCCGCTTGGCCCCCCACGATCGACGTCGCCGACCTGCGGCGCCGCGCCGACCGGCTGCGCCAGGAGCTCGGTGCCCTGAGCGGTGGCCAGCCCAACACCTGGCCGCCACCAGGTCAGCCGATGCCTGCGCGCCCGGCCGCGATGAGACGCCTCGTCAATGCGAACGACGCACAGCCGGCCCCCTTGACGATCGCGACCACCGCCGGCCAGACGTCGTGCGCCGATGTCGCGCTCGACGCCTGCATCGGCTGCGGCGACTGTTTCAGCGGCTGCAACCATGGTGCGAAGGTGTCGCTG
Organism: Calidifontimicrobium sp. SYSU G02091; assembly: GCF_022631395.1. Lineage (NCBI taxonomy): Bacteria > Pseudomonadati > Pseudomonadota > Betaproteobacteria > Burkholderiales > Sphaerotilaceae > Azohydromonas > Calidifontimicrobium sp. SYSU G02091. The sequence continues at coordinate 33,374 of NZ_JALBGB010000026.1, read as the reverse complement.
GACCTGGGTCTGCTGCGGCGGGCACAACAACACGGCGTGCGCATCGTCGCCGGTGCGACGGTGGCCGCGCTGCGACGCGCGACGGACGGTCCCGGCTGGGAAGTCGACGTGTGGCACACCGACCTCGCGCTGCGCCGGCGCATGGCCGCGCCTCTCGCGGTGCGCGCGCACCAACTGATCCTCGCCGCGGGCAGCCTCGGCTCGACCGAACTGCTGCTGCGCTCTCGGTCGGACCGTCTGCGTCTGTCGTCACTGCTCGGCCGGCGCTTCTCGGGCAACGGCGATGTGCTCGCCGCGCTGTACGACACCGATGCCGAATTCAACGCCGCCGCTGACGAGAGCGTGCGTCCGTCGCAGCGCGGTGTCGGCCCGACGATCACGACGACCTTGAAACTCGCGTCCGACCGGCATGACGATCGAGGCCGCTGCGTCGTGCAGGATCTCGCCGTGCCGGCCCCGCTGCGGCGCGTCATGGAGGAAGTGACCACCACGGCCGCGCTGCTGCACGACCTCGGCCGCAGCCAGCGCCGAGCGGCCCCTCCCGACAGCGACGGCGTCGACCCACTGGCCGTCGACAGCACGCGCCAGCGCCGCAGCACCGTCGTCGCACTGTTCACCCACGATGCGGCCTGCGGCGTGCTGCACCCCGAGCCACCAACCGACGGCCGCGACATCGACGCGGACTTGTGGCTCGACCCCGGGCTGCGCATCGATTGGCCGCAGGCGCGTGACGACCCGCGTGTCCAGCAGGGTCAGGATCTGCTGCAGCAGCGGCTGGACCGCTCCATCGGAGGGCGCGTGCTGCCCAATCCGGTATGGCGCTTGTTGCCCCAGCAGCTGGCCGCGGCCTTGGGTGCCGGCAAGGGTCCGCTCATGACGGTCCACCCGCTGGGCGGCTGCGCGATGGGCAGCTCACGTGACAAGGGCGTCGTCGACGACCTCGGCCGCGTCTTCGACGGCGACCCCGCGCAGCCGCCGACCGCCGTCCACGCCGGCCTGCACGTACTCGACGGCGCGATCGTGGCGCGCTCGCTCGGCGTCAACCCGGCGCTCACGATCGCCGTACTCGCCGACCGTGCGATCGACGGAGTGATCCGCCAGTGGCAGGCCGATGGCTGGCTGGCCGGCAGCACACCTGTCACCGCGCGACCAGCGGACGCAGGCCTCCGCGGCCGCGCCGTGATGCGGCCCGTCTTCTCGCGCGACACCGACGTCGCCCGAACGAGCTCGGCGACCGAGGTACAGATCGTCGAACGGCTGAAAGGCGAGGTCGCACTCGACGGACGACGGTTCCACGCCGAGCTGTCGCTGGCGTACGCCCCCGTCACGCTGCCCGGCCGCAACGCACCTCGCAACGGGTGGACGCTGCCAGTGCAAGCAGACCCATTGCTCAGCCATCTGCGCCTGTTTGCACCGCTGCCGCCACGTGCTGGCGACGCTCCTCGTGTACACGACTTCGAGGAACGCGACCGGATGCGCGCCGCCGGTGGGCGCCTCGTCGAGCCGGACGACGACGAAGCCCTTCTCGTTCTGCCGGTGCGCGCGGGCACGCTGCGCGCACTGCACCGCGAACCTGGCGACACGACACTGCGGCGCCGGCTGCACACCCTGCTCGCCTGGTGGGGCAACCGCGGCGCGCGCGACGCCTGGCAGTCGATCGTCGAAGGGTTGAACGGTGGCCCTGGGGGCGGCGCTGCGGGCTTCCTCGGGTTGCTCACCCGCGCCAGCGAAGTGCGGCGCTTCGACTACGAACTGCAGCTCGACGTTGGCGAGGTAGCAGCTCGCAAGCTGCGGGATCTCGGCCTGAACTGCCCGGACGCTGGCACGTGGACGCTGCGCGGGCACAAACGGCTGGCCTACGAGCGCCGCGCCAGCCCGTGGCGGCAGCTGATGCGCATGCGCGTCGACGCGTTCGGCCCGTGCCGTCTCGACGCAGGATGTGCGCTCGACGTCGACCCGATGTACTTCGCGATGCTGCGCCAGCCGCTGCTGCGCATCTCGCGGCAGCAGAACCTGCCGACGGCCTATGCCGACCTGGCGTCGTTCGCGCTGTATCTGCTGCGCGTGCTCGTCAGCATCCACCTGTGGTCGTTCCGCAAGCCCGACACACCCCCCCCTGGAGCACCACTGCGACAACCGCAGCGGCTGCCCGGTGAGCTGCCGGACCTGCCAGCACCACGGGTGTTCGAGCTCGACCCGGGCGACGCCAAAGGCGGCCTGCTGCGCCTGACGCGCTACCCGGTGCCGGCGCGCGACGCCGCACACGTGCCGGTCCTGATGATCCACGGCTACAGCGCCAGCGGCACCACGTTTGCGCACGAAGCGCTGGCGCCCAGCCTGGCGCAGACGCTGTGGCACGACGGGCGCGAACCCTGGGTGCTGGACCTGCGCACCAGCGCCGGCATGCCGACCGCGCGCCACCCGTGGACCTTCGAGGAGATCGCCGAGGCCGACATCCCGACCGCCGTCGAGTTCGTCTGCCGCGCCGCGGCGTGTGAGCGCATCGACATCGTCAGCCACTGTATGGGCTCGGCGATGCTGGCGATGGCGGTACTCGGCCCGGAGCACGTCGCCGCGCGCGTCGTGCCACGCATACGGCGCTGGGTGATGTCGCAGATCACGCCGGCGATGCTCTTCTCGTCGGACAACATGCTCCGCGCGTACCTGCTCAGCCATGCACTGCACCTGCTGCCGCAGCTCGACTACCCGATCGGCCGCACCGGTGCAGCGGGCCATGTCGACGTGTTCGACCGCTTCCTGTCGGCGCTGCCCTATCTCGGCGATGGCCCCGACAGCGAGTTCGATGTCGAGAACCCGCCCCCGCGGCGGTTCTGGCAGTGCACGCCGTGGGTGCGCACGCGGCACCGGCTCGACGCGCTGTTCGGCCGCGTGTTCGACGCGAGGCGCGTACCACCACAGGTGCTCGAACGCATCGACGACTTCTTCGGCGAGATCCACCTCGCCACCGCGATGCAGACACTGCTGTTCGCGCGCCACGGCTTCGTCGGCGACTGGCGCCACGGCCCCGAGGCATACCGCCGCCACGCCCTGCGGCAGGGCGGCCTCGAACGGCTGCCGATGCCGATCCTCACGCTGCACAGCCGTGACAACGGGCTGGCGCACTGGGCCACGGCGTTCGAGGTGCGCCGTCAGGCCGCTGCCGGCACCTGGCCCGCGACGCGGTGGCGCAGTCTGATGGTCGAGGGCGCGGGTCACCAGGACCTCTTCATCGGCGACGCGACCAGCGAGGTCGGCCGTGCGATCGTCGCGTTTTTCAACGAGTAGGAATCAAGCGCATGACTCGCTGGACGGCAGCCATTCCGCAAGCACTGCATCGACGTGCCGATCGCGAGTTCTTCGCACGGCACGACCAGGAGCCGCTGGCGCTGGCGCTGGTGCCCCTGCGGCGTACTGTGGGCGGCGACTGGACGCTGATCGACGGAGTCGGCAACCCGGTCGAGCCGAACTCCATGGACTGGGTGGGAACGGTGGAGATACGCCGGCCGGGCGCAGCCGCAGGGCGTGGGATATACACGGGCACCCAGTGGCTGTGGACGGCCCGGGTCGATCAGTTCCTGGTCGACCCGCCCTCACCGGGTGCGGCGCTCGTGCTGTGGTTGCTCCGCGACCGGCCGGACGACACGCTTTACAGGATGGCTGCACCGGCGACATTCGGTGTCAGTCCCGTGACTGCCGCCAGCTCGGCGGTCCAAGCATCCTCGGATGACGACACCCCGCTCCACGCCGCCATCCGCGGGGCAGTCGGTGAACGTGAGAAATTCAAGGCGCTGTTGGCCGCCGCCTTGCTGACCTGGCCATGACGACGACACCGCTGCGGCTGCTGCTCGCCGCCTGTCAGTACCCCGCGGGCGTGCTCGACCGCACGCCGGTGCCGACCTTGCGCTGGAAGCACCCACTGACGGACCGCCCTCCTGCAGCCGGACCGGCCGACGCGACGCGCGAGGCGATGCAACGCTGGGCAAGCATGCACGGCACGCCCGACGCCTACCTGTGGGCCGGCGACTGGATCTACATCGACGCCACGGCCGGTTTGTTCGATCCCCTGTCGCACGAGGACGGACGTTCACCGCGCTCGCGCGCCGCGATCCTCGACAGCGCCTATGCCGATGCCGACCGCTCGCCAGTCAAACTGCCCGGCCGCTGGTTGCGGTCCGTCGACGACCACGAGATCGACGACAACTGGGAGCCGTCGGCACACGCGAAGCGCCGCACCGCACTGCACATACTGAGGCAGACGGGCCGTGACGCCTACCTGCGCTCGTCGGCCGCGGACCACCGCCCGGCCGGAACGAACACGCTGTGGTTCACCGACCGACTGGGTGACGTACCCGTATTCGTCGCCGACACACGCACCGAACGCGAGTGCCGCGAACCCGCATCGGCCCTCGAGCGCGCCCGCATCATGAGCGACATGCAATGGCAGGCGCTGTCCAATACGCTCGCCGAAGCGGCGAGGTCGGGCTCGACGCCGCTCGTGCTGTGCGGCTCGATCCTGCTGCCACGACGGCTCACGACGGCGCAGCATCCACGCGGCGCGCTGCGCAGCGACGCGTGGGACGGCTACCCGGCGTCGTTTCACGACCTGCTGGCGACGCTGGCCGAACTCTGCGTGCCGGGTTGTCTGTTCCTGTCGGGCGACGAACACCTTGCGTGTGCCGTCGAGGCCCGCGTCGAGCGCACCGACGATCCGGCGCGCAGTGCCGCGTTCTGGTCGGTGCACGCAGGCGCCGCGTACGCGCCGTACCCGTTCGCCAATGGCCGTCCCGAGCACTTCGCCGACGAGAGCGGTTTCGAGTTCGGTTCAGCCGTCTGCGGCTTGCCTCGGCGCTATCGCTGCACACTGACCACCGTGTTCGGACCGATCGACAGCGACGGGTTCATTAGCGTCGAGCTCACCCCACGGCGCAGCGCTGCGGTACCGGCACCGCGCCCGCGCGTGGTGTGGCACGCGGCGTATCCCCCTGCAAGCTACCCGCTGATGTCGCCGGCCGGCTTCGGCGTGCGCTCGAGCACCGCCTGACGCAAGGCGAGCGCGAGCTCGTCGCCATCCAGCGGCTTGTGCAGCACGGGCAGCCCCGTCGCCACCGCGTCGACGATGCGATCGGGCGCGGTGTCACCGGTGACGATCAGCGCAGGCACCTCGACGGCCATCGCCTGGCGCACCGCGCGCACGGCGTCGGCGCCGGTCACGCCGGCGGCCAGGCGGAAGTCGGTCACGACGACGTCGGGCCTCACGCCATCGCGAAGCACCCGCAGCGCCTGTGCGACGTCACGCGCGGTGTGCACGGCCCAGCCGCGCCCCACCAGCAGCGTCGTCATGTCGTCGAGCAACGCGGGATCGTCGTCGATCACGAGCACGGACGCACCGTCGCCATCGCTCGCAGCCGGAACGGCCGCACCGGATGGCATCCCGGGCGATGGCCCCACCGCCGGCGGCAGCGACAGCGTGAAGCGACAGCCGCGGCCGACGTCGCTGTCGAGCGCGACGTCGATGTCGAGCAGCTGCGCCAGACGTTGGACGATCGAAAGCCCCAGCCCCAAACCGCGCGCGCGATCACGCGACGGATTGTCGAGCTGATAGAACTCCTCGAACACCCGCTCGTGCTCGGCGCGCGGGATGCCGCAACCGGTGTCGTAGACGAGCAGCCGTGCACGCCCCGCCGGCGCAGCCGGCGGCAGGACGCGCACGCCGACCTCGCCCCGCGACGTGAACTTGATCGCGTTGCCGACCAGATTGCCGACGATGCGCTCGAGCAGGACCGGGTCGGTCCAAGCCTCGGCCCGCGCGACGCCGGTGTCCAGGCGCCACGCGAGACCGGCGTCGCGCGCTGCGGCCTCGAACGGCGGGGCGATGGCCGCGACGAAGGGGCCGAGCTCGATGGCCTGCCGGCGCACGTCGACCTGACCGGCTTCCAGCCGCGAGAAATCGACCAGCTGGTCGAGCAGGCCGCGGCATTGGACGAGGCTGCGCCGCATGCCCGACTCGATGCGCTCGAGGTACGAATCGTCGATGCGACGCACGACGTCGCCGAGCGCCGAGGCGTTCAAGCTCAGCGCGAACAGCGGCTGGCGCAGGTCGTGGCTGACCGACGCCAGCACGCGTGTCTTCGCGGCACTGGCTTCGGTGACGCGGTCGCGCTCGGCGCGCAACGCCTCGCCGGCGCGCTCGAGCGCGGCATTGGCGGCACGGACGCGATCGCGCTCCTGCTCGAGCTCGCTGGCATACGACAGCAGCGCCTCGCTCTGCGCGCCGAGCTCGCGCACGTAGCCCGCGAGCACACGCAGCAGATAAGCCGTCAGTGCCGCGATGAGCAGCCCTTCCCAGGTTCCTTGGGCCGCCCAGCCGACGACGACGGCGCCGAGCGCGGGCAGCCCCCAGGCCAGCATGACCCGCGGCTCGCCGCCGCACGTGGCCACGGCGCCCGCCGCGAGGCCGAGTACGACCATCGTGACCAAGATCTCGGTCTCGGCGTCGCCGATCCAGAACGCGAGGGCGACGACGACGGCACGCACGACGCCGATCCCCACCGACCAGCGCACGAGGCGCCGCAGGCCGTCCTGCGCCGATCCGACGTCGTGGCGTGCCATCTCGCGCACGACGCGCCGCCGGGCATGCTGCACGGCTTCCATCGTCGCCCACCACGCGAGCGCCGGTCCCCACAGGTCGTGCCGCCCGACGAGCCAGGCCAGCAGCGCATTGGCGGCCAGGATCGGCAGGCCTGCGCGCTGCACCTCGCGGGCGATGCTCGCGACGCGCTGACCGGCGATGCGATCGGCGAGTGTGGGAACCGTCGTCGCCACGCGACCCGTGCTAGTCGATGCGCGCGCCCTGGCGTGCGGCAAGCGACACCGCCTCGGCACGACCGTTGACCCCCAGCCGCCGGTACAGCTCGGCCACGTGAGTCTTGACCGTCGCCACGCCGATGTCGAGCTGGCGCGCGATGACCTTGTCGCTGGCGCCGCGCAGCAGCACGCGCAGCACCGCGAGCTGCCGCGGCGTCAACTGTGGGAAGCACTCGGCGAGGTCGCGTCCGCGCCATGGAGGGCGCACCGACGGCGACGGCGACGCGGCCACCGGAAGATGCCCCGGCAGGTAGATGCCGCCGTGCATCACGATGTCGATCGCTTCGCGCATCGAGTCGAAGCTGGCGGCGTTCTTGCGCAGGAAGCCGCACGCGCCCAGCTCGAGCGCCTGCGCGACGACGCAGGTGCTGTCGTCGCCGGACATCACGACGATGCGCGCGTGCGGGCAGACGTTACGCAGCGCGGTGAAGCAGCGTGCCGCCGCATCAGCGCCGAGCCACCAGTCGAGCAGCACCAGCTGTGGCTGCCACTGCACCGCCAGATCTAGGGCCGTGGCCTCGTCGGCCGCCACGTCGACATCGAGGTCGCGGTGCCTGGCTTCGATCGCCAGCCTCAGCGCGTCGAGCAGCAGCCTGTCGTTGTCCACCAGAAGCACGCGCATCGCCATGGACCCCCGGTCGGCGTGTCGCCCCAAGGTGGATGCGACACGGCATGCCCCTCGACTCTACTGGAGGCGAGGCCGCCGGGGGTCATGCGAACGAAGGACACCCCCATCCGCCGCAAGGCGGGCGACGCCCTTACGTCGGAGACCTACCTTCCGCAGTGTCGACACGCGGACGAACCCCGCCCGCTTCGCCAGAGGGAGACACCGGCGATGACTTTGCACGAGCGCGCAGACGATCGAGCCACAGGCGGCAGCGTCCGCGACGGCGCCGACGGGGCACCGGCCGCCACGGCCACTGCGGCGACGTCGACGGATCTCACCCAGGCGCTGGCGCGGTGGTTGTTCGACCGCATCGACGTGGGCGCGCTGTGGCTTGGCGACGAGGGGGTCGTGGGGCTGGCCAACGCCGCGGCACTCGAGGCACTGAGCGATCACCCGGTTCTCGCATTGCAGGCCGGTCGGCTCACCGCACGTCGGGAGGCGGACCGGCAGCAGCTCAGGCGCGCCATGACGCACGCCGTCGAGCACGGCGGCGCCATCCTGATGCGGCTGGGCGCGTGCGCCGAAGCGGGTCACCTCGTGCTGCAGGCGCTCGAGCGGCATGGCGGCCGGGCGTCGTGGGTGTGCCTGCTGCCGCGGCCCCGGCCGGCGAGCCGGCTCGCGGTGCGGCTGTTTGCGCAGGACTGTGCACTGACGGCCGCCGAATCGGAGGTGCTGTGGCGCCTGTGCGAGGGTCACCGTCCCCGCGAGATCGCCGCGCTACAGGGCGTCGCCGCGTCGACGGTGCGCACGCAGATCCGCGCGGTACGCGCGAAGACGGGGTGCCCCACGATTCGCGCCCTGATCGAGTCGCTCGCGCGCCTGCCGCCGCTGCACGGGACCGATCCAGACATCGCCCGCACCCTCGCGACAGGACGCACCACCGGCAACGCCCCCCGGGCGTGGCGACACCCCATCCATGCGACCGTCAGCGCGTCGTTCCCCGCGGGACCGACGCCAACACCGCCAACGACTCCGGCCCACGCTTTGCCACGAGGAGTCGCGGTCCCCTGAAGGTCTGTGCGCGTGGTCCCGCAGACCTTCTCAACCCGAGGAGATACCCGATGAGCTCTTCAGTCTCATGTCCCTGGCGATCGGCGCCATGGCGGCTCGTGACTTCGTTGACCGCGGCCGGTGCGCTTGCGCTGGCCCTGCAAGCGTGCGGCAGCGGTGGCGGTGACGACGCACCGACCGTGGTCCCGACGACGTCGATCGAGGGAACGGTCGCGGTCGGCGCCGCCGTGCCCGGCGCCCTGATCACCGTCAGCGACGCCGATCCGACGACGCCCGACGTCACCGGCACGGCCGACGCCAGCGGCAATTACGCGATCGACGTGTCGTCGCAGCGCCCGCCGCTGCTCGTGACGGCCCGCGGCGCGGTCCATGGCGAACCCGTGCGCGTGGTCGCCGTCGTGCCGACGCTATCGGCAGGCACCGATCTGACCGTCAACGTCACACCGCTGACGACGGCGATCGCCGCGCTCGTCGCCCCGGCCGGCGACGTCGACGCGCTGGCCAGCCCGGGCACGCTCGCTGCCGTCGCCGCGGCAGACGTTGGCAACGCGACGGCGCTGGTGGTCAACACGCTGCGCTCGAACCCGGCGTTCGACGCAGCACTCGGCACCGGATTCGACCCCCTGACGACGCCCTTCGTCGCGGACGGCACCGGCATCGACGCGGTACTCGACCAGGTGCAGGTCCAGGTCGCGGCCACCGGCGTGACGATCACCAACTTGACGGCGGCACTCGACGACGACAGCGGCCCACCGCCTCCGGCGGTGCTGACGGCGCAGCAGCTGAGCGACCCCGCGAACGCGCCCACGCTGCCAGCGAGCGTGCCGACGACGGATCTGCCGACACCCGTTGAAATGCTCGCGCTGGCGAAGAAGATCGAAGACTGCCTGGCCCTGCCGCTGGCGCAACGCGTCACGCTGGACGCGAACAACGAGGTCACGAGCGTCTCGCCGGCGTGCAGCTTCGCGCCGCCCGACTGGAAGGCCGACGGCGGCAACTGGGCCGAGCGCGTGGGCACCAACCTGCTGCGTTACGCGCACAACACGGGCGCCAAGGTCGGGCAGCCGACGATCGCCGCGGTCTTCGAGCCGCCGAACGCCAGCGGCACGACGTTCCAGCACCCGTCCTGCAACACGCAGCGCTGCGTCGTGATGAACGTGCCGCTCGTCACCGCATCGGGCCGACCTTTGACCACGTTCTGGCAGCTCGGAAAGTTGGCTGGGCAGTGGGACTACGTCGGCAACCAGCTGCCGTACGCGATGGGTGTCGAGATGCGGCTCTACAGGTACATCGCCGTCAACTCGGCGCTCGCGGCGCAGGATCCGTCCAACTACTACCGGCAGGACCGGCTCGAGGCGACGATCCGACTGAACTTCAACCCGGCAGCGAGCGCCAATGCGAACACGCCGAACATCCGTGCCGTCGTCTGGAAAGGCCCCGGGCTGCCGGCCGCCGGCGTCGTCACGCACCGGTCGCAGCGCTGCGGCACCGAGGACCGCTTCCCGATCACGAACCAAGAGGGCCTGCTGACGGTCAACAACTCGTCGCAGGTCCAGTTCTGGAACAACGGCGGCGGCATCGACTTCATCGTCGATGCGGCCCGGCCTGACGGTGCGCCGCTGGCGTTGCCGACGCCAACGTCGAACTGGGCGAGTACCGCCGCGCCCGCCAACCAGAACGTGCGCAGCGCGCCTTTCAGCGGCAGCATCCCGGCCTGGTCGACGTACCGCGCCGAGATCTACACGTTCGCGAACACGACGGCCACGCCGGACGAAGTGATCGTCGTGCGCAACGCGACGCCCTTCGAGCCGGCCGCTGCCGGCGCGGCCAAGAGCTGGCCGACGCTGCCGCAAAGCTACATCGACCAGTACTTGAAGCCCACCGGAGCGAAGACCGGCTCGCTCACGAGCCTCGATGAGGCGATAGCCTGGACCAACCCCGCCGACGGCTACGTCAGCTGGGGCTACCTGTTCGGCCAGAACCGAGTCACGGCCACCAACAGCGAGAGCGAGACCAACCCCTATTGGAAACGCGGGCTGATGGTGTTCCGCCCGCAAACGTTCGGTGACCAGACCGTCACGCCGGCCTACGACTGGGGCGGCATCGGATCGGGCACGGCGTTGTCGCCCTCGACGGCCTCGGTCGGGAGCAACCCGAACCCGCGCTGCACCACGCCCGAGATCGTCGCGCTCGACACCGACGCCACGACGTACCGCGAGGCCGGTCTGCAGTTCCGCGGCGCCGACCGCAAGCTGTACCAGGCGTCGTACTTCTGGACGAACCAGTAAGCCGCGCGGCGGTTCATGAGCGCACGGCGGCGCCTCGCGGGCGCCGCCGTGCGCGCTCGCTCGCGAGCGTCTCGGCGCCCGTGCCGCACCGGGCCTCTCAGATTTGGATCTTGGCCCCCAGCTCGACGACGCGCGTCGGCGGCAGCGACAGGAAGTCGGCCACGCGCGCCGCGTTGCGGTGCATCGCGGCGAAGAGCTTTTCGCGCCACAGTGCCATGCCGCGCGCGAACGTCGGCACGACGATGTCGCGCGACAGGAAGTAGCTGGTGTCCATCTCGTCGAGCGGCACGCCGCGGTCGCACAGCAGCGCCAGCGCAGCCGGCACGTCGGGGTCGTTCTTGAAGCCGTAGTTCAGCGTGACCTGCCAGCAGTCGTGGCCGAGCGGCTGCATCTGCACGCGCTTGTCGAAGCCGATCCACGGCACCTCGTGGTGGCGCACCGTGACGAACAGGTTGTACTCGTGCAGCACCTTGTTGTGCTTGAGGTTGTGCATCAGCGCGTTCGGCGCCAGCCCCTCCTCGGCGGTCAGGAACACCGCGGTGCCGGGCACGCGCGCGGGCGGCGAGACGAACACGGCGTCGAGGAAGCCGCGCAGGTCGATCGCGTCGTCGCGCAGCCGCTCGGCCATCAGCGCGCGGCCCTGCAGCCAGGTCAGCATCAGCGTGAACATGCCCAGGCCGATGACGAGCGGGAACCAGCCGCCGGCGAACAGCTTGAGCAGGTTCGACGCGAAGAAGGTGACGTCGATGACGAAGAACACGCCCGTCGCACCGAGGCACAGCGCCAGCGGGTACTTCCAGCCGTAGCGCAGCACGAAGAAGGTCATCACGGTGGTGATCGTCATGTCCAGCGTCACCGCGATGCCGTACGCCGCGGCGAGCCTCGACGAGCTGCCGAAGAAGACGACGGCCAGCACGATCAGCACATACAGGCCCCAGTTGACGAACGGCACGTAGATCTGCCCCGTCTCGCGCACCGAGGTGTGCAGCAGCCGCATGCGCGGCAGCAGCCCCATCTGCACCGCCTGCTTGGTCACCGAGAACGCCGCCGTGATCAGCGCCTGCGACGCGATCACGGTCGCCGCGGTCGCGAGGAACACCAGCGGCAGCCGCGCCCACTCGGGCGCGAGGCGGTAGAACGGGTTGTCGATCGCCTGCGGCTGCGCGAGCAGCAGCGCGCCCTGGCCGAAGTAGTTGATCACGAGCGCCGGCATCACGAGGCCGTACCACGCGAGCCGGATCGGCACCCGGCCGAAGTGGCCGAGATCGGCGTACAGCGCCTCGCCCCCGGTGACGGTCAGCACGACGGCGCCGAGCACGACGAAGGCCACCAGCGGCTCCTCGGCAATGAAGCCCAGCGCGTACGCCGGGTTCAGCGCCGCGAGCACCGACGGGTTGTCGGCCACCTGCGGTGCGCCGAGCGCGATCAGCACGACGAACCACACCAGCGTGACCGGCCCGAAGAAGCGGCCGATGCCGCCGGTGCCGAAGCGCTGCACCGCGAACAGCGCCGTCAGCACGACGAGCGTGACGGGCACGACGAATTCGTGCAGTGCCGGCGCCGCCACTTCGAGCCCCTCGACGGCCGACAGCACCGAGATCGCCGGCGTGATGACGCCGTCGCCGTAGAACACCGCGGTCCCGAACATGCCGACCATCAGCAGCGCGCGCCGCAGCCGCGGCCGGTCGGCCACCGCGCTGGTGGCCAGCGCGAGCATTGCGATCAGCCCGCCCTCGCCGTGGTTGTCGGCGCGCAGGATCAGCAGCACGTACTTGATCGAGACGATGACCGTCATCGTCCAGAAGACGAGCGACAGCACACCGAGCACGTGCTCCGGCGTCACCGGCACGCGCCCGGCGTGGAACACCTCCTTCAGCGCGTACAGCGGGCTGGTGCCGATGTCGCCGTAGACGACGCCCAGCGCGCCGAGCGTCAGTCCCGCCAGCGCCCCGAAGCGTGCCGGCGATGGCGCAGACGACGGGGAAGCGGTCATCCACACATTCTGCACGCCGCCTGCGCGCCGCGGCGGCGCCGCGTGCGCGAGACAATGGATTGATGAACGTCGTGCGTGGCGCCGTCTTCGTGCTCGGCCTGGTGACGGCCATGGCGTGCCGCGCCGCCGGCGTCGAGCTCGAGGCGATGACGTGGACCGAAGTGCGCGATGCCGTGCGTGCCGGGCGCACGACCGTCATCGTGCCGATCGGCGGCACCGAGCAGGGCGGGCCCCACCTCGCGCTGGGCAAGCACAACGTGCGCGTGCGGCTGCTGGCGCACCGCATCGTGGCGCGGCTCGGCGACGCGCTGGTCGCCCCGGTGCTGCCCTACGTGCCGGAAGGCCGCATCGACCCGCCGCAGGGCCACATGCGCTTTGCCGGCACGCTGTCGGTGCCGGAAGCAGCCTTCATCGCCGTCGTCGAAGGGGCCGCGCGCAGCCTGCAGCGCGCCGGTTTCGTCGACATCGTGCTCATCGGCGACCACGGCGACTACCAGGCGCTGCTGGCGGCACTGGCGCGCCGGCTCGACCGTGAGTGGGCCGCCACGCCGGTGCGGGTGCACCACGTCGAGGCCTACTACCGCACCGCGCAGACCGCGTTCGCGCGCACGCTGCGCGAGCACGGCCTGACGCCGGCGCAGATCGGCGGGCACGCCGGCGCCGCCGACACGGCGCTCGCGCTGGCCCTCGACCCGTCGCTGGTGCGCCCCGACCAGCTCGGTGCCGCCGCCGCACAGGGCGCGGCGGTCGGCGTCTCGGGCGACCCGCGCGCCGCGACGGCGGCGCTGGGGCAGCTCGGCGCCGAGGCCATCGTCGCAGCGACCGTCGACGCGATCCGGCAGGCACGCCAGCGGCCCCTCGTCGCGGCGCGGGATTGAGTCGCCTCCGGCCGCCGCCGGTCAACCGACCGCGGGCCCCGCGGGTTAACGGGACAGGGCCCATCCGAAAACGAAGCGAAAACGAAGTGCCGCCAGGCACGAGGGAGGTTGCTTGACCCGTCGTCGTTCCACCGTGCTCGCCACGGCCCTGTCCGCGGCCGCTGCGGCGCTCGCCGTCTCGGCGACGCTGCACCACGCGTCGCCCGCCGCGCTGGCGAGTCCGCCGGCAGCCCCCGCGGTCGCTGCCGTCCCCGGGATGCCGCCGGTGCCGGACCCGGCCAACGTCTACAGCGAGACCGCCGCCGGCAAGTTCAGCCCTGCAGTGGCCGGCGCACTCGAGCGCGTCTACGTGCCCAACCGCGCGGCGAACACGGTGTCGGTCATCGATCCGGCGACGCTGAAGGTCGTCGACACGTTCAGGGTCGGCGTGCACCCGCAGCACGTCGTGCCGTCGTACGACCTGAAGACGCTGTGGGTCGCCAACAACGCCGAGGGCCGCACCGACGGCAGCCTGACGCCGATCGACCCGCGCACCGGCAAGCCTGGCAAGGCCATCCCGGTCGACGACCCGTACAACCTGTACTGGTCGCCCGACGGCCGGTACGCGATCGTCGTCGCCGAGGCGTACAAGCGGCTCGACTTCCGCGACGTCGCGACGATGCAGCTCGCGTACTCGATCGAGACGCCCGACTGCGACGGCATCAATCACGCCGACTTCTCGCTCGACGGGCGCTACGCGCTGTTCACCTGCGAGTTCGGCGGCGCGGTGACGAAGATCGACCTCGTCGGGCGCAAGGTGCTGGGCACGCTCAAGCTCAGCCGCTACTTCGACCGCCCCGACGTGCAGGCGCTGCTCGCGGCGCCAGGCCGCAAGCCGAAGAAGATCCCCGACCCGGCGCTGGCCGGCCAGCAGATCTGCACGACGCCGGGGATGCCGCAGGACGTGCGCATCACGCCCGACGGGCGGCTGTTCCTGATCGCCGACATGATGGCCGACGGCGTGCACGTCGTCGACGGCGAGTCGTTCACGCAGGTCGGCTTCATCCCCACCGGCATCGGCGCGCACGGCCTGTACCCGAGCCGCGACGGCCGGCGCATCTACGTCGCCAACCGCGGCTCGAACCAGATCCGCGGCAAGCCGCGGGGCCCGGGCAGCGTGTCGGTGATCGACTTCGCGACGCTGCGCGTCGTCGCGCAGTGGCCGATCCCCGGCGGCGGCAGCCCCGACATGGGCAACGTCAGCGCCGACGGACGCCACCTGTGGCTGTCGGGACGCTACGACGACGTGGTCTACCGCATCGACACGGCCAGCGGCGCCGTCGACAAGGTCAAGGTCGGGCGCGAACCGCACGGCCTGACGGTGTGGCCGCAGCCCGGGCGCTACAACCTGGGCCACACGGGGAACCTGCGCTGAGCGCAGGTCGCGCGGCGGCCTCGCGCCGCCGCACGGCGGCTCACTCGTAGATCTCGGCCTCGGGGTCGGTGGCCTCGAGCTCGTAGCTCGCCGCGAGCATCGCCAGGCGGCCGATCACGCCATACATGTAGAAGCGGTTCGGCGCGCTCGCACCGGGCTTGGCGCCGGGGCGCGGCAGGTGGCTGGCCTCGTCGAACGCCAGCGGCACGAAGGCGGCGCCCGGCGCGTTGAGGTTCTCGTCGATGCCGCGCTCGGCGTGCACACGGTAGAAGCCGCCGACGACGTAGCGGTCGAGCATGTAGACCACCGGCTCGGCCACCGCCTCGTTGATGCGCTCGAAGGTCGGCACCCCCTCCTGGATGATGACCTCGGTGACCTCCTGGCCTTCCTTGATCACGCTCATCTTGTTGCGCGTGCGGCGGTTGATCTCGTCGAGCTCCTTCGGGTCGCGCACCGTCATGATGCCCATGCCGTAGGTGCCGGCGTCGGCCTTGACGACGACGAAGGGCTTGTCGGTGATGCCGTATTCCTTGTACTTGCGCCGGATCTTGGCGATCAGCGCCTCGGCATGGCCCTTGACGCAGTCGATGCCGGTGCCCTCGGCGAAGTTGACCTTGCCGCACTGCGCGAACATCGGGTTGATCAGCCACGGGTCCATGCCCAGCAGCTTGGCGAACTTCTTGGCCACCTCCTCATAGCTGCGGAAGTGGTTGCTCTTGCGCCGCACGGCCCAGCCGGCGTGCAGCGGCGGCAGCAGGTACTGCTCGTGCAACCCCTCGAGGATCTTCGGGATGCCGCCCGACAAGTCGTTGTTGAGCAGGATCGTGCAGGGGTCGAAGTCCTTCAGCCCGAGCCGTCCGCGCGTGCGCACCAGCGGCTCCACCGTCAGTTCGCTGCCGTCGGGCAGCGCGAGCTGCGTCGGTTTCTTGATCTCCTCGTCGAGCGTGCCCAGCCGCACGTTCAGGCCCGTCTGGTGGAAGATCTGCATCAGCCGCTGCACGTTCATCAGGTAGAACGTGTTGCGCGTGTGCTTCTCGGGGATCAGCAGCAGGTTCTTCGCCTCGGGGCAGATCTTCTCGATCGCCGCCATCGCCGCCTGCACCGCCAGCGGCAGCATCTCCTCGGTGAGGTTGTTCCAGCCGCCGGGAAACAGGTTGGTGTCGACCGGCGCGAGCTTGTAGCCGGCGTTGCGGATGTCGACCGACGTGTAGAACGGCGGCGTGTGCTCCATCCACTCGAGCCGGAACCAGCGCTCGATCGCCGGCATCGACTCGAGGATGCGCGCCTCGAGCTCGTTGATCGGGCCGGTCAGGGCGGTGATGAGGTGCGGGACCATGGCGACGCCTCGTCGTGCGGGGCTCCGATTCTAGGAGCCGGCCCCGTACTTGCCCCGCAGCGCAAAGGCGTACAGCGCCGCCGAGGGGCTCACGGCCGCCCGCCGCCCCCCGATCCTCACACCCTGGCACGCCGACCCCGCGCCGCCTCACCACGGCCGGCAGGACGGCCCGTTCAATCCGCTGGCGGCGCGAAGGTGGGTGTCAGCCGGATCACCGTATCGATGCGGTGGATGACGGTGTCGAGCGGACCGACCCCTTGCGCCAGCACCGTCACGGTCTTGGGTGTGATGCGCCGCAGTTCGAGCGTGCCGTCGCTCAGCAGCCGGCTGCTGCCCAGATCCCAGCCGCTGACCACGGCGGTCTGGGGACCCAGCGACATCAGGCCGGTGTCGTACAGGCTCAGCGCGTTGGCCGCGGCGATGAACACCACCGGCATTATCGGTGCGGTGTCGTCGGAGGCCACCTCGCCGTCGCAGACGATGCGGTGCCTCTTCGACTCGGTCGGCCACTGCTCCGGCGGAACGTCGGCGCCGGTGAAGCCGACCTGCTCCGGCTGGCCGGCGTTGCGCACGATCTGGCCGTTCTGCAGGCTGTAGCTCGGCCCGACGGCCATCTGGAAGCGGCCGTTGCGCAGCTGATAGCTGAAGACGTGGGTGCAGCCGTCGTCCTCGCCCACCCACTGCGTCGAGAGGCCGCCGAAAGTGAAGTCGATCGTGCCGCCGTAGTGCGGGGCCACGTCGTCGGCAGAGAAGCGGATGTCCTCGCGCCGCAGCACGCCCTGCGCTTGACCAGTCAACGTGTGCCGCTCTTCGGCGGGGGTGTCCCGAAACCTCGGGTTGTCGAAGATCATGTCCAGCGCAAGACTGGCCTGCAGGCTGACCGGCAGGTCGTGGTACTGGACCTTGATGACGGCGGTCGTGGTCGGCGGCATCAGCGTCTGGATCCAGCCGGTCGTCAGGTCCACCAGCGCACCGATCGTGCCCAGCAGGTTCGTGATCTGCAGCAGCAGCGTCGCGTCGGGCGGCTCGGCGGTGAAGGCCTTGGCCTTGACGCGCACGTCCGCGGTGCGCAGCGGCCCCTGCAGCAGCGTGGCCAGCACCGATTGCCGAGGACCCCCGGGGCGAAGGGGCGCCACCCGTTCGCCATCGCGCGGCAGGGCATACCCGGCGCGGCGCGGCGGAGCCGGGACGCGGCGGAGCCGGGGCGTGCCGCACCGCGGCCCACCCTGGCCTCGCGTCCGCGTCGCGCCTCGTGCCCCGGGATCCAGTCGGTGCCCGCCAGCGGCACGCGCGCCATCGCGGCGGCCTCGATCGTCAGCGCGACCAAGTCCTCGGGCTCGAGGTGATGCACGTTCTGCTTGCCGCAGGCGCGCGCGATCGTCGTCAGCTCCATCGTCAGCGTCTTCAGGTAGTTGCGCAGCCGCTTCGCGCCGATCGGCGGGTGCAGGCGCTGCTCGAGCACGTCGTCCTGCGTCGTCAGCCCGACCGGGCAGTGGCCGGTGTGGCAGTAGCCCGGCGCGGTGCCGGGCGCGGCGTGGTCGGCGATCTCGCGCAGCTCCTTGAGCTTGATCTCGAAGTCGTCCGGGCCGGTCCAGCCACAGTGGCGGCACGCGCTTTGCCGGGCAACGCCTTCGTGCAGCGTGCGTATCTTCGCCGCTCCCGCGGGTTGACCTTCTGGCCGAGCGCGCGGCGGTGAGCCGCAGCCTGCCGTCGAAGATCGGGAATGGGCTCGTCGCGGCAAGCCAGGACACGCTCGCGCGCATCGCGCAGGCGCTCGGCGTGTCGGTGTCGGCCCTGTTCAAGCACGGGAACGTGCCCGAGGGCCGCGCGCAGCACGTCAAGGCCGGCCAGGGGGCGGAAGTGGTGCGACGCGGCACGCCGAGCGGCCACACCCACCACCTGCTCGCCTGCACCCATGCGCCCGCGCAAGCGCTTCGGGCCGTTCGTGATCTCGATCGACGACCCGAGCGAGTCGTTCCCGGACTTCGAGCACCCGGGCACCGAGTTCATCCACATGCTCGCCGGCACGATGGAATACCGCCATGGACGCCCGACGGACCAGCTGCAGCCGAGCGACTCGCTGACCTTCAGCGGCCAGATCCCGCACGGCCCCGGGCGGCTCGTCGAGCAGCCGATCCGCTTCCCGACCGTCATCGTCTACGACAGCCCCGCCGAGTGACGACGGCGCGCCGGGAATGAAAAAGGGGCCACTGCCGTGGCCCCAGGTCGCCGCGCGGGCCGCGCCACACGGCGCGGCCATACGCCCGATCAGCGGTTGTACGCGGTTTCGCCGTGCGACGTGATGTCCAGACCCTCGCGCTCCTCTTCTTCGGTGACGCGCAGGCCGATCACCATGTCGACGATCTTGTAGGCAATGAACGCGACCACCGCCGACCAGACGATCGTGATGATGACGCCTTCGGCCTGGATCAGCACCTGGCTGGACATCGAGAAGTCCTCGGCGCCGGTGCCACCCAGGTACGGCGCCGCGAACACGCCGGTGAGGATCGCGCCGACGATACCGCCCACGCCGTGGACGCCGAACACGTCGAGCGAGTCGTCGGCACCGAGCATGCGCTTGAGGCCGTTGACGCCCCACAGGCAGATGAAGCCCGCGGCCAGACCGATCACGATCGCGCCCATCGGGCCGACGATGCCGGCCGCCGGCGTGACGCCCACCAGACCGGCCACCGCACCCGACGCCGCACCCAGCATCGACGCCTTGCCCTTGGCGAGCGCTTCGCCGATCGTCCACGCGACCATCGCCGCCGCCGTCGCGAACAGCGTGTTCAGCGTCGCCAGCGCGGCGCCCGCGGTGGCCTCGAGGTTCGAGCCGGCGTTGAAGCCGAACCAGCCGACCCACAGCATCGCGGCGCCGAGCATCGTCAGCGGCAGCGAGTGAGGCGGCATCGCCTCCTTGCCGTAGCCGATGCGCTTGCCCACCACGTAGGCGCCCACCAGGCCGGCGATGCCGGCGTTGATGTGCACCACGGTGCCGCCCGCGAAGTCGAGCGCCCCCTTGTCGAGCAGGTAGCCGCCGGCACCCCAGACCATGTGCGCGATCGGGATGTAGCAGAAGGTGAACCAGATCGCCGAGAACAGCAGCACGGCCGAGAACTTCATCCGCTCGGCGAACGAGCCGACGACCAGCGCGCAGGTCAGGCCGGCGAAGGTGGCCTGGAACGCGATGAACAGGAACTCGGGCAGCTTGAACTCGTCGGTGAACGTGTCGGCCAGGCTGTCCATCGTCACGCCCGACAGGAACAGCTTGTCGAAGGTGCCGACGATCAGGCCCTCGCCGCCGAACGCGAGGCTGTAGCCGTAGATCGCCCACAGCACGACGACGAGCGAGAACACGACCATCACCTGCATCAGCACCGACAGCATGTTCTTGCTGCGCACGAGGCCGCCGTAGAACAACGCCAGGCCCGGCACCATCATCACGACGAGCAGCGTCGAGACGAGCATCCAGGCCACGTCGCCCTTGTGGACGGTCGGCGCGGCCGCAGCCTCGGCCGCCGGCGCGGCCGCTTCACTGGCCGCCTCGACGGCCGAAGCCGGCGCCGACGCGGCCTCCTGGGCGAAAGAGACGCCCGCAAAGCCCAGCAGCATCACGCCGAGGGCGAGGATCGCAAACAGTTTCTTCATGGGATCGTCTCGGTGTGTTGTGCCGCTGATCACAGCGCGTCCTTGCCGGTCTCGCCGGTGCGGATGCGCACGACCTGCTCGAGCGCGGAGACGAAGATCTTTCCGTCGCCGATCTTGCCGGTGCGCGCCGACGCCTCGATGGCCTCGATCACGCGGTCGAGCAGCGCGTCGTCGACGGCCGCCTCGATCTTGACCTTGGGCAGGAAGTCGACGACGTACTCGGCGCCACGGTACAGCTCGGTGTGACCCTTCTGGCGGCCGAAGCCCTTGACTTCCGTCACCGTGATGCCCTGCACGCCGATCGCGCTGAGGGCTTCACGCACTTCGTCGAGCTTGAACGGCTTGACGATGGCGGTGACCATCTTCATGGTGGTGTTCCTTTCGTGAGTGCAAACGACGCAGGCGCGGTCCGGGTCAGGTCGCCCAGACGCGGACGGCAGCGGCAACCGCGCGAGCGGCCAGGGCGGGGGGAATCTTCTGCATGGGCGCCTCTCCGATGAACTAGGGGCTGGCCACCCGTGTTCTGCAGCTTCCATGCCATCGTCGCGATCGCGGCGCCAGCGCCGAATGAGCGCTTTGACGCGACGCCGGCGCACCGAAAGGGAGCAACCGCAACGAGCGCACATTTTCGGTGCGCAATCGACTGCTGTCGGCGCGCGGCGGCGCGTCTTTGCGCCTCCCGGTTGTCCGCAGCCGGTGGCGCGCGATCTGGAGGGAGGGTGTGATGTCATTGGCCGTGGTCCGCAGCCGCGCACTCGACGGGCTCGATGCACCCGAAGTCCAGGTCGAGGTGCACCTGGCCAACGGTCTGCCGAGCTTCACGCTGGTCGGGCTGGCCGATACCGAGGTCAAGGAGGCGCGTGAGCGCGTGCGCGCCGCGCTGACCCACAGCGGGCTCGGCTTCCCGCACAACAAGCGCGTCACGGTCAACCTCGCGCCCGCCGACCTGCCGAAGGAGTCCGGGCGCTTCGACCTGCCGATCGCGCTCGGCATCCTGGCCGCCGCGGGTCAGGTCGACGCGGCGCGCCTGGCCGACGTGGAGTTCGCCGGCGAGCTGTCGCTGGCCGGCGAACTGCGTCCCGTGCGCGGCGCCATCGCGCTCGCGCTCGGGCTGCGCGCCGCGGCGCCAGCACGCACGCTCGTGCTGCCGGCGGCCAGCGCGGCCGAGGCGGCGCTGGTGGGCGGCGTCGGCGTGCGCGCTGCGTCGCACCTGCTCGACGTCGTCGCGGCGCTGCAGCCCGGCGACGCGGCGGTGCCGCTGCCGCGCGCCGTCGCCGCACCTGCGGCTGCGGCACGCCCGGCGCCCGACCTGCGCGACGTGCGCGGCCAGGCCGCCGCGAAGCGCGTGCTCGAGATCGCCGCGGCCGGCGCGCACAGCGTGCTGATGGTCGGCCCGCCGGGCAGCGGCAAGTCGATGCTCGCGCAGCGGCTGCCCGGGCTGCTGCCGCCGATGGACGACGACGAGGCGCTGCGCAGCGCGGCGCTGCAGGGGCTGTCGGCCGAGGGCTTCGACGTGCGCCGCTGGCGCCAGCGCCCGCTGCGCGCGCCGCACCATTCGGCCAGCGCGGTCGCGCTGGTGGGCGGCGGCTCACCGCCGCGGCCGGGCGAGATCTCGCTCGCGCACGGCGGCGTGCTGTTCCTCGACGAGCTCGTCGAATTCAACCGCTCGGCGCTCGAAGCGCTGCGCGAGCCGCTCGAGGCGGGCCGCATCACGATCTCGCGCGCGGCGCGGCAGGCGACGTTCCCGGCGCGCTTCCAGCTCGTCGCGGCGATGAACCCGTGCCCGTGCGGCTGGCTGGGCGCCCCCGTGGCGAGCCCGCGCACGTGCCGCTGCACGCCCGACGTCGTCGCGCGCTACCAGGCGCGGCTGTCGGGGCCGCTGCTCGACCGCATCGACCTGCAGGTCGAGGTGCCGGCGGTGGCACCGGCGCAGCTGCTCGCACAACCCGAGGGCGAACCCACGGCCGTCGTCGCCGCACGCGTGGCCGCCGCACGCGGGCGCGCGCTCGCGCGGCAGGGCCGGGCCAACGCGCTGCTCGAGGCGGCCGACCTCGAACGGCACTGCCGGCTCGACGAGGCCGCGCAGCGCTTCGCGCAACAGGCGGCGCAGCGCCTGGGCTGGTCGGGGCGCAGCCTGCACCGCGTGCTGAAGGTGGCGCGCACGATCGCCGACCTCGCCGGCAGCGAGCGGCTGACGGCGACGCACCTGGCCGAGGCGATGCAGTACCGGCGTGCGCTGCCGGCGGCGTAGGCATCCGCGGGCAACCACGGCCGGCCGCGCCGCCGGCCCGTTCAGGTGTTCATGAAGCCGAGGTTGCGCACCGACGGATTGAAGTTGCCCAGGTTCGGAAAGATCGTCAGCGCGTCGGCGTCGCTGACGCCCATCCAACGCGCGAGCGTGGCGGCGAACTGGTCCACCGAGATCTCGGGCAACAGCGACCCGTTGTCCAACTGATCTGGACTGCTGTCGAACCGGTTGTTGTTCGCATTCTTTACGCCGATCTGCGGAAAGCGCCCGTAAATGTCGCCCCCGCGCACCGCGCCGCCCATCACGAACTGGTGCGAGCCCCAGCCGTGGTCGGTGCCATCGCCGTTACTCGTGAACGTGCGGCCGAAGTCGGTGGCGGTGAAGGTGGTGACGTTGTGGCGCGCGCCCATCGCGCCGAGCGTGTCGTCGAAATAGCGCAGCCCATGCGCCAGACGCGCCATCAGGTCGGCGTGGTTGCGGTTCTGCTGGTCGTGGGTGTCGAAGCCGCCCATGCTGACGAAGAACACCTGGCGACGCACGCCGATCGCGCCGGCCATGCCGGCATCGATCATGCGCGCGACCGTCTGCAGCTGCTGCGCCAGCGCGTTGAAGCTGCTGGTGCCGCTCAGCGGGTTCGGGTACTGCAGCTTGGGGTCGCTGCTGGCGCTGTAGTTGCCGCTGGCCGGTGGCGTGCCGAACAGCGGGTCGCTCGCCGGCTTGAGGGCCGTGCGCAGCATGGCCTCGGCGGCCATCGAGCGCTGCGCGACGGCGGCCATATCGATCTCGAACAGATGCGTGCCGCGTGCCGAGCCGGCGACCTGCGCGAGCGCGTGACCCACCACCGCCGAGCCGAACACGCGCCCGTTCGCATCGGTGCCGAGACGGATCGCGCCATTGCTGCCGACCTGGTACTGCTGGATCTGCTGGCCCGCGAGCCACACCGAGTTGCCCGATGCCGACACCGACGTGAACACGGCGTTCGTGTTGTGCGAGGCGTAGAGCAGATCGCCGATGCGTCCGCCCCAGCCGCGTGTGGCGCCTTCGGGCTCGAACGCCATCCAGGTGTTCTGCTGGTCGTTGTGCGAGAACAGGCGCTTGGGCTTCGGATGGGTGGACTGGGCGTACTGCGCCTTGGTCGTCGGCACGATCAGCGGACCGACGTTGGCGACGATCGCGAGCCGGCGGTCGGTGTCGAACATCGTGCGCAGCGCACCCATCAGCGGGTGCAGCGCGAACGTGCGCCCCTGCGGGTTCAGCGGGCCGATCGGCAGCACGCCGCCGAGCCGCGCCGGCGAACCCGCCGCGGCGGAGGCATTCGCCGCCGTGCCCGGCGCCAGCAGCGCGATCGGGTCGGGCGCCTGGTTGCGCGTGGCGGTGTACGCGGTCCACGACGCCGTGTCGGTCGGCAGCACCATGTTGAAGCTGTCGTTGCCGCCGAACAGGAACACGCACACCAGCGCGCGGTAGTCGGACGCGCTCTGCGCCGCGGCCTGGCCGATCGCCGCCAGATTCAGCGCCAGCGGTGCCGCCGGGGCGGCAATCATCGACAGCGCGCCGGCCTGGCGCAGGAAGGCGCGGCGCGATGGGTCGTGGGTACGGACGTGGACCTTGTTCATCGTTGCACCAGGAATTCGGGCGAGGCCAGCACGAGCAGGATCGCCGCGCGCACGCGGTTGAGCTTGGCGGCGTCGATCGCCGACGCATTGCTGCCGTTCGAGGTCGGCGCCGGGATCGCGATGCTCGCGACCGCCTCGACGATCGTGTCTTTCAGCGCCTGCGACACGGTGCCGTAGGTCAGCTTGGCCACGACGTGGTCGACGAGCGCCGCGGGCTGGTCGGCCAGCGCCAGTTCGGCCGTGAAGTCGGGCCGCAGGTCGCGCCGGTTGTAGGTCACGCCGTCGATGGTGCCGTTGTAGACGCCGACGCCCGACGAGAGGTTGTCGCGCATGAAGTTCACGTAGCCGGCGGCCGTCGTCTCGTGCGCGATCTGCATCTCGGGCACGACGAGGCCCGCGGCGGCGGCGTAGGTGCCGGGCGGCACGTAGCCCGGGCGGAAGAAGTTGAACACCGACGGTGAGCGCATCGGCGACTGGCCGAGCGCCGAACCCGGGTTGTCGGTGTTGCCGACGCGCCAGCGGCCCGTGTCCGACGTGTGCGGGAACGCGCGCAGGTACGCCGACAGGCGCAGCACCGGCTCGCGCACCTTGCCGCCGGTGTCGGACATCGTGCGCGCCTCGGGGTGCAGCAGCACCGCCTTGAGCACCGCCTTCAGGTCGCCACGCACGCCCTTGCCGTTGTCGGCGAACACGCGCGCGACGTCGTGCACGTACTGCGGACTCGGGTTGCTGGTGACCAGCCGCTGGATCAGCTGGCGGCTGATGAACGGGCCGACGTTGGGGTGGTTGGCGATCGCGTCGAGCGCCGCCGTCAGGCTCGCCTGCGGGTCGGCGGTGGTCTGCGCAGCGATCGTCGTGCCGAGGAAGGTCTTGGCTTCGGTGCTGTGGAACTGCGCGTAGCCCTTCATCGGCTTGAAGCTGCGGTCGGGGTCGGACTGGCCGTTGACCGTGCCGCTGTAGAAGCAGCCGTTGCTGGTGTCGACGCAGTCCCAGCTCCAGCCGGTGAAGACCTTGGCCAGGCCGCTGATGTCGGCCGGCGTGTAGGTCTCGACCGGCACACCGCCGACGGTGCGCGGCGTGCCGTCGGCGTTCAGCTCGACGATGCCGATCGAGAACAGCTGCATCACCTCGCGCGCGTAGTTCTCGTCGGGCACGCGGCCGGTGGCGGGATTGGCCTTCTGGTTGCGCAGGTGCGACAGGTACACCCCCATCATCGGGTGGCGCGAGACGCTCTCGAGCAGCTGGCGGTAGGTGCCCACGCCCTGCTCGTTGAGCATGTCGAGCCACGCCGCCACCGCGCGCGGGTTGTCGCCCACGGTGCCGTCGACCATCGAGATCACGAAGATCTGCGACAGCGCGTAGGCGTGACGCAGGCGCAGCTGGTCGGCGCCGTGGACCGCGTGGCGCCAGAAGGCGTTGAGCACGCCTTCCTGGCCGGCCGATGCGTTCGGGTCCGACGCCTTGAGTGCGCGGTCGGCGGCCTCCCACAGCGCGCGGTGCGACGACGGCGTGCGCGCGAGCTGCTCGTCGATCCAGCGCTCGTAGCCGATGCGCATCACGCGCTCGATGTCGGCCTGCGTCGGCCCGAACGTGGCCTGTGTCAGAAAGCGCGCCGCCTCGTCACGCGTCGCCGGCGCGTCGCTCGCTATCGGTGCGTCCTCGCCGCCACCGCCGCCGCCACAGGCAGCGAGCATCGCGGCCACGCCCAAGGCCGCGAGGCCGCGCACCAACCGGCACCGCATCGCGATCCACGATCTGCCAACGTCCACCGCATCCTCCCGCTGCGCGCGGGCAGACCGCCGGTGGCCCGTCCGCGTGGCACGGATTGTTCGCAGGCGATCCGCCACGGGTCCGTGACGCCATGCACGTCCGTCACCGCGGTTGCGGAGCGTTGCATCCGTCACGACCCGCGCCGCCGGGGCGCGCCGGCGGCTCAGTCCAGCACGGGAGCGAGCAGCCGACGCGCGTCGGCCAGCGCGATCTGCTGGCGCGCGGCCCAGTCGGCGAGCTGGTCGTCGCCGATGCGCCCGACGTTGAAGTAGACGGCCTCGGGATGCGCGAGGTAGAAACCGCTGACGCTGGCCGCCGGCGTCATCGCGAGGCTCTCGGTGAGCCCCATGCCGATGCGTTCGGCCTGCAGCAGTTCGAACATGCCGCGCTTGACGCCGTGGTCGGGGCAGGCCGGGTAGCCGGGCGCCGGACGGATGCCGCGGTAAGCCTCGGCGATCAGCTCTTCGTGCGTCAGCAGCTCGTCGGCCGCGTAGCCCCACAGGTCGCGCCTCACGCGCTCGTGCAGCCACTCGGCGAAGGCCTCGGCAAGCCGGTCCGCGAGCGCCTTGAGCATGATCGCCGCGTAGTCGTCGTGGTCGCGCACGAACTGTTCGGCCTTCGCGTCGGCGCCGATGCCGGCGGTCACGGCGAACAGGCCGACGTAGTCGGGCGCCACCCCCTTGGGCGCGACGAAGTCGGCCAGGCAGCGGTTCGGACGCGGCACGCCGTCGACGACGGGGCGTTCGCTCTGCTGGCGCAGCGGCGACCAGCGCAGCAGCACCTGCTCGCGCGACTCGTCGGCGTACAACTCGATCGTGTCGTCGTCGACGGTGTTCGCGGGCCAGAAGCCGACGACGCCGTGCGCCTGCAGCCAGCGGCCCTTGACCAGGCGCTCGAGCATGCGCTTGCCATCGGCGTAGACGCGCGTGGCCTCGGCGCCGACAACCTCGTCGCGCAGGATCTGCGGGAAGCGCCCCGCGAGGTCCCAGGTCTGGAAGAACGGCGTCCAGTCGATGTAGCGGGCGAGCTCGGCCAGGTCCTGGTTGCGGAACTCGCGCCGGCCGAGGAACTTTGGCTTCGGCGGCACGTAGGCCGTCCAGTCGATCGGTGTCTTGTTCGCACGCGCCTGCGCCAGCGTGACGAGCGGCGTCTTCTTCTTGCCGGCGTGCAGCTCGCGCACGCGCGCGTAATCGGCCTCGAGCTCGGCGATGAACTTGGCCGCACGCTCGTCGGACAGCAGGTCGGCGCACACGCCGACGCTGCGCGACGCATCGGGCACGTAGACCACCGGCCCGTCATAGTGCGGCGCGATCTTGACCGCGGTGTGCACGCGGCTGGTGGTGGCACCGCCGATCAGCAGCGGGATCTTGCGCAGGCGGAACCAGTCGTCGCGCTGCATCTCGGCGGCGACGTGCTGCATCTCCTCGAGGCTCGGCGTGATCAGCCCCGACAACCCGATGATGTCGGCGCCCTCGACTTTCGCGCGCGCGAGGATGTCCTGGCACGGCACCATCACGCCCATGTTGACGACGTCGAAGTTGTTGCACTGCAGGACGACGGCGACGATGTTCTTGCCGATGTCGTGCACGTCGCCCTTGACGGTGGCGATCACGATCTTGCCCTTCGGGCGGGCCTCGCCGCCGGCGTCGATCAGCGCCTGCTTCTCGGCCTCGATGTAGGGCAGCAGGTGCGCGACGGCCTGCTTCATCACGCGCGCGCTCTTGACGACCTGCGGCAGGAACATCTTGCCCTGCCCGAACAGGTCGCCGACGATGTTCATGCCCGCCATCAGCGGGCCTTCGATGACGTGCAGCGGCCGCCCGCCGCGCGCCTCGATCGCGCGCCAGGCCTCTTCCGTGTCCTCGGCGATGTGGTCGGTGATGCCATGCACCAGCGCGTGGCTGAGCCGCTGCTCGACCGGCAGCGCGCGCCACGCCAGGCGCGCGCCGTCGTCCCTGCCCTGGCCCTTGAACGACTCGGCGATCTCGAGCAGGCGCTCGGTCGCGTCGGCGCGGCGCGCGAGCACGACGTCCTCGACGCGCTCGCGCAGCTGCGGGTCGAGCTCGTCGTAGACGCCGATCTGCCCGGCGTTGACGATGCCCATGTCGAGCCCGGCCTTGATCGCGTGGTACAGGAACACGGTGTGGATCGCCTCGCGCACCGGCTCGTTGCCGCGGAAGCTGAATGAGACGTTGCTGACACCGCCGCTGACCTTGGCGCCGGGCAGGTTCGCCTTGATCCAGCGCGTCGCCTCGATGAAGTCGACCGCGTAGCGGTCGTGCTCCTCGATGCCGGTGGCGATCGCGAAGATGTTCGGGTCGAAGACGATGTCCTCGGGCGGGAAGTCGACCTCGTCGACCAGGATGCGGTAGGCGCGCTGGCAGATCTCGATCTTGCGCGCGAAGGTGTCGGCCTGGCCCTGTTCGTCGAACGCCATCACGACGGTGGCCGCGCCGTAGCGCCGGATCAGCCGCGCCTGGCGCTTGAATTCGGCCTCGCCCTCCTTCAGCGAGATCGAGTTGACGATGCCCTTGCCCTGCAGGCACTTCAGCCCGGCTTCGATGACGTCCCACTTCGAGCTGTCGATCATCACCGGCACGCGCGCGATCTCGGGCTCGGCGGCGATCAGGTTCAGGAAGCGCACCATCGCGGCCTTGCTGTCGAGCATGGCCTCGTCCATGTTGACGTCGATGATCTGCGCGCCGTTCTCGACCTGCTGGCGCGCGACCGCGAGCGCCTGCTCGAACTGGCCGCCGAGGATCAGCCGCGCGAACGCCTTCGAGCCCGTCACGTTGGTGCGCTCGCCGATGTTGACGAACAGCGAGCCGGCACCGATCGTGACCGGCTCGAGACCGGCCAGGCGCATCGGCGGCATCGCGCTCGCCGCGGACGCGGCGGGATCGGAAATCGGGTTCGGCAAGGTGGCGGTCATCGCGTCGGCTCGCTGCGCCGCACCGCCTGCGGCTCACCGCCGCCCGGCGGCGCGCCGGTGGGGTGAGCGTCGTTAGCGACCGCGGGCGCCGTCGCGCCGCACGCGGTGTCCCGAGCCTGGCGACCGGCGGCCGTGCCGCCCGGTCGTCGCAACGCTCCTCGAAACGGTGTCGATTCTAGCCAGCGCGCCGGGCGGCCCGGTGCGCCGCCGGCTTACTTCCGGTCACGCGGCTTACCGTTCGATGCGCCCGCGCGGCGCGGCGCGCGCACCCGCGTGGCGTCCAATGCCGGGATGCAACGCCGCAGACTGCTGGCACTGGCGGCCGTCGTGATCGCGGGGCTGCCCGGGTGCGCCGGCGTGCCGCCGAGCGGCCCGGTGACCGCCGCGCCGCCCGCGCCCGACCGCCTCGACGCCGAGCAGCGACGCCTCGCGCAGGCGCTGGGGGGCACGCCGGCGCTCGTCGTGCTCGACGACGACGGCGCGCTGTGGGTCGAGCTGCCGGCGGCACGTGCCTTCGCGCCCGGCCGCGCCGACGTGCAGCCGGCGCTGGCGGCGGTGCTCGACGAACTCGCGACGACGCTCGCGCGCGTGCCCTCGGCGCGGCTGCGCGTGCGGCTGCCGCCCGACGCCGGCGGGGCCGTGCTCGCCGACCGGCGCACGGCGCAGGTGCGCGTGCGGCTTGCGCGCGCCGGCATCGCGCCGACGCGCGTGCACCCGGGCACGGCCGCGCCGCCCGGGCGCGTGCTGCTCGGCGCCGAACTCGCCGCGGTCAGACCGCCGCCTGCGGGTCGACCAGCGCCGTGAACAGCGGGTCACGCCGCGAGCGCGGCCGGTAGGCGCCGACCTTCGCGCGGATCGCCGCGATGTGCTGCGGCGTCGTGCCGCAGCAGCCGCCGGCGATGTTGAGCAGGCCGCTGCGCGCGAAGTCTTCCATCAGCGCGGCGGTGACCTCGGGCGTCTCGTCGAAGCCGGTCTCGCTCATCGGGTTCGGCAGCCCGGCGTTGGGGTAGCAGCTGATCCACGTGTCGGCCGCGACCTTGCCGAGCTCCTCGATGTACGGGCGCATCAGCGCCGCGCCGAGCGCGCAGTTCAGCCCCACCGCGAGCGGTCGTGCGTGCCGCACCGAGTGCCAGAACGCGCCCACCGTCTGCCCCGACAGGATGCGCCCCGACGCGTCGGTCACGGTGCCGCTGACGATCACCGGCAACCGCTCGCCGGTGTCTTCCATCAGCTCGTCGAGCGCGAAGATCGCGGCCTTGGCGTTGAGCGTGTCGAACACGGTCTCGATCAGGAACAGGTCGACGCCGCCTTCGAGCAGCCCCTCGGCCTGCTCGCGGTACGCCGCGCGCAGCTCGTCGAACGTGACGTTGCGCGCGCCGGGGTCGTTGACGTCGGGGCTGATGCTCGCCGTCTTCGGCGTCGGGCCCAGCGCGCCGGCGACGAAGCGCGGCCACGCCGGTGTGGCCGCCGCGTCGGCGGCCGCGCGCGCCAGACGTGCCGCAGCGACGTTCATCTCGCGGGCGAGGTGGGCGAGTGCGTAGTCGGCCTGCGCGATCGCGGTCGCGCCGAAGGTGTTGGTCTCGATGATGTCGGCACCGGCGGCCAAGTACGCGTCGTGGATCTCGCGCACGAGCGCGGGCCTCGTGAGCACGAGCAGGTCGTTGTTGCCCTTCAGGTCGACCGGGTGGTCGGCGAAGCGATCGCCGCGGAACTCGGCCTCGCCGAGCGCATGGCTCTGGATCATCGTGCCCATCGCACCGTCGATGATCACGATGCGCTGCGCGAGCAGCGCCGGCAGCGCCGCACCGCGCGTGTAAGCCAGGGTCTTCATGCGACCATTCTAGAAAGCCGGCGCGCGGCGGCCGGTGCGGCGACCCGCCACCACAGCCGCCGCGCTGTCTCAGAGTCCGGCGTGCACCGACGGCGCAAACAGCGACGGGCGGAACTCGAGCGGCGCGTGCGCAGCCGCCTCCCCGAGCGCCCAGCGCGTCAGCGCCTCGGCCGGCATCGGGCGCGCAAAGAAGTAGCCCTGCAGCTCGTCGCAGCCCATCTGCACGAGCAGGTCGCGCTGCACCGCGTCCTCGACGCCTTCGGCGACGACTCTCAGCCCGAGCGCGTGCGCCATCTGCAGCACGGCCTCGACGATCGCGCGCGCGTCGTCGCTGTGCGCGAGGTCGGCGACGAAGCCGCGGTCGATCTTCAGCTCCTCGACCGGCAGCTGGCGCAGGTACGCCAGGCTCGAGTGGCCGGTGCCGAAGTCGTCGATCGAGACGTGGATGCCGGCCGCGCCGAGGCGCTCGAAGGTGCGGCGCGCGGCCGCCGTGTCGGACATCGCCACCGTCTCGGTGATCTCGCAGGTCAGCTGATTGGGTCGCACGCCGTGGCGCTGCAGCGCCTCAAGCAGGTGATCGACGAGGGTCTCGTCGCGCAGCTGCAGCGCCGAGAGGTTCACCGCCACGCGCATGCGCAGCCCCGCGTCGCGCCACGCGCGCGCCTGGCGGCAGGCGTCGTCGATCACCCACGCACCGAGGGTGCCGATCAGCCCGTAGCGCTCGGCCAGCGGCACGAACACCGCCGGCGGCACGAGGCCGCGCGTCGGGTGGCCCCAGCGCAGCAGGGCCTCGGCCGCCGTGACCTGCCCGCTACGGGCGTCGATCTTCGGCTGGTACAGCAGCGTCAGCTCGCCGCGTGCGATCGCGTGGTGCAGGTCGGCGAGCAGCCCCAGACGCTCGACCGCGCCCGGGTCGCACGGCGCCGGCGCAAAGAACGCATGGCCGGCGCCGCCCGAGCGCTTCGCGGCCGCCATCGCCGTGTGGGCGTGCGTGATCAGGCGTGCGCCTTCGCCGTGCTCGGGGTACACGGCGATCCCCACCGAGCAGGTCAGGTGGGCCTCGCGGCCGTCGACGACGAAGGGCTGCTGCATCGCGGCGACGACACGCCGCGCGAGCGCGGCCGCGGCATCGCGACCGCCGTCGGCGCGCAGCACGAACGAGTCGCCGCCAATGCGCGCGGCGTCGACGCCACCGCCGGCCAGGGCCTGCAGCCGGCGGCCGGCCTCGCGCAGCACCTCGTCGCCCACCGCATGGCCGAGGCTGTCGTTGACCGAAGCGAAGTCGTCGAGGTCGATGAAGAGCACGGCGAAGCGCCGCTCGGCGGGTCGCGGCGGCACCGCGGACTGCCGCAGCCGCTGCTCGAAGTGCACCCGGTTCGGCAGCCCGGTCAACGCGTCACGGAACGCGATGCGCCGCAGCTCGTCGTGCGCCTGCTGCAGCGACGCGGCGAGCGCCGCCGTCTCCTGCGCGCGCCGGCGCCCGCGCACGTGCGACACGAGCACGACGACGAGCAGCACGACGACGAGCAGCGCGGCCAGCGACACCGCGCTGCCCGCGCCGAGACCGATCTCGTGCACCCAAGCCGCCATCGCCACCGAGTGTGGCTGCGCCGGCGTCCGAACGGCGGTGCGAAAAGCGCGGCCGCAGCGGCTCAGCCGCAGCGATCAGTGCAGCACGACGGGCTGCTGCGCGAGTTCGGTGTAGCGCGACAGGAAGGCGTCGATCTCGTCTTCCGACGGCCCGCTCTCGATCAGCGCCTGCACGCCTTCGCGGAAGCTGCGCGCCATCGCGCCCTCGAGGAAGATCTCGCGCCGCGCCGACTTGTCGACGATCTCGTAGCCGCCGCGTGCCGTCGCAACGCCGCCGGAGTCGCCCTCGGCCGGCACCTCGAACTGCACGACGGCGAAGTGGTCGGAGTTGTAGAGCATGTGCATGGCGGTGTGTCCTGCGTCAGAACCTCAGCCCGCAGATGGGCGCGCCGCAGCAAGATTCAAGCCTGGCGTTCGAGGCCGTGAGGGTGGGTGCCCGGCGCACAAGCGCCGGCCGCGCCGTCAGCGCACCGTGGTCGATTCGAGCTCCAGCGTCAGCGAGTCGACGACTTCGCCGGCGCGGCCGATCGTGCTCAGCGTCAGCCGCACCGGCAGGTAATGGCGCCGCGGGTCGAGCCACAGCTCGCCGCGGGTGTCGAACGGCTTGAGCGGCTCGCGGCGCAGCAGCACCGCCTGCACGCGCTCGCCGGCCACCTCGACCGTCTGCACGCCCACGGCGTCGAGCCGCCAGACGGCGACGTCGCCGCGCACACCGGTGACCTGGTACGCGATCTGCGCGCCGGGGGTGGAGAACTTTTCCGGCGCGGCGGCGACGATGCCGGTGGCCTGCACGAGCCAGCTCAGCCGGTCCTGCGCGCCCGGCCACAGCGGGTGCTCGACCTCGCGGGCGGAGTACGTGATCACCCCGGTGTCGCGCCGGAAGTTGGCCGCGCGCGCGCCGCTGCCGACCTGGCGCATCACGAGCCGGTCCGGCGCGATGCCGTGGGCGTCGATGCGCCCGGTGCTGACCCACTCGAACAGTGGCACGCCGGCGACGCTGCCGTCGAGCGACAGCCGGTAGCCGTCGTCGCGGCGCTGCCAGTCGAGCACCGCGGTTCCGCTGACGATGCCGCGGCGCAGCCGGTACGCCCAGCGCACCGGCGGCGGCAGCCGCGTCGCGTAGACCGGCACGTCGGGCGATGGCGCGACGACCGCCGGCCTCGCCGGTGCACCGGCGGCCGGCACCTGCGCGACGGCGACCGCCGCACCGTCGGCCGCCCGCAGCGCCAGGCCGGCGGGCGCCGCTGCCGCGTCGGCGTCGGCGTCGCGCGGCACATCGGCGGCGTCG
>NZ_JALBGB010000025.1:0-55012 GCF_022631395.1 Calidifontimicrobium sp. SYSU G02091 | reverse complement strand
CATCTGCTTCATCGTCATCCTCGCATCTTGCATCGACACCTCCAACGCATGTCACTACGATGCGGTGGACTTGATCAGCGTTTCCCTAGAAGGGGCCGCGACCGTGGGTCTGCCCGATGGCTGTCTGCATCCCTGTTGAGCTGCCCCGCCGCCGCGCGAACGGCGCGGCACGGGTGCCGGCCGTGCGATGAATGCGCCGGGCGCACTCGTCTTCGACGTCTTCGGCACCGTCGTCGACTGGCGGTCGACCGTGATCGCCGAGGGCCGCATGCGCGGCGCGCGCCTCGGCCTCGACGTCGACTGGGCCGCGTTCGCTGACGACTGGCGCGCCGGCTATCCGCTGGCGATAAACGAGGTGCGCCGCAGCGCGCTGCCGTGGACCAACCTCGACGGCCTGCACCGGCGCATCCTCGACCGGCTGCTCGCGGCCCGTGGCATCGTGCTCGACGATGCCGAAGCCGCCGAGTTCAACCGCGTCTGGCACCGCCTCGACCCCTGGGCCGACAGCCTCGAGGGACTGACGCGGCTGAAGGCGCGGTTTCCGATCGCGACGCTGTCGAACGGGAACGTGCGGCTGCTCGTCGACATGGCGCGGCACGCCGGGCTGCCTTGGGATGCGATCTTCAGCGCCGAGCTGTTCGGCCACTACAAGCCCGACCGCGAGGTCTATCTCGGTGCGTGCCGCCTGCTCGACCTGCTGCCGTCGCAGGTGCTGATGGTCGCGGCGCACCCGAGCGACCTGCGCGCGGCACGCGCCGCCGGCCTGATGACGGCCTACATACCGCGCCCGCTCGAGCGCGGCGCGGGCGCGGCGATGGAGCCGTGGAGCGACGGCGAGTTCGACCTCGTCGCCGACGACTTCGTCGACCTCGCGCGCCGACTCGGCGTCTGACCCCGGCGCCGGGCGGCTCGGGCGGCCGATGGCCGCTCACACCATGCCCCACTTCGCGGCCGGCAGCCGCGACAGCAGGACCGCGATCGCGAGACGGTCCTGCGCGTCGGGCGACAGCAGGCATCGCGCGAGCGGCACCAGCACCTCGTCCTCGAGCTGGGCGTGCTGTCGATAGGCCTCGACGAGGCGGCGCAGCGCCTGCGCGTCCACCGCCTCGCGCTGGCCGGCCGCGATGCCGTGCAGCGAGCGGGTCGCCTGCGTCCACAACCGCTCGAGCTCCTCGTGCTCGGCCTGCAGGTGCTGCGCGAGGCCCAGGACGCTCTCGCGCTGTTCGGCGGTGGCGTCTGCGCGTGCGACGAGCGGCCAGAACTCGCGCTCCTCCTCGCGATGGTGCGGCACGATGACCTGCTCGAACACGCCCAACAGGTCGCACGCCGACGCCCGCTGCTCGTCGCCGTAGGGCGTCTCGGCGGGCCACGCCGCGAGCTGCTCGAGCTGTGCCAGCGCGTGGCGGATCGCGTCGTGCGCGCCGAGAAACAGGGCGAAGGGGTCGCGGGTGGGCTTCATGGTGCGTCCTGTGCGGGCTTGCGTGCTCGCGGCGCCACGGCCGGCTCGTCGTCAGCGCAGCTGCAGCGCGAGCTGCGGCAGCCACGTCACCAGGGGCGGCCAGTACAGCGTCGCGGCGAGCACGATCAGCTGCAGGCCGATGAACGGCACCATGCCGGCGTACATGTGCCGCATCGTGATCTCCGGCGGGGCGACGGCGCGCAGGTAGAAGATCGCGGGCGCCAGCGGCGGCGTCAGGTAGCTGGTCTGGATCATGATGAGGAACAGGATGCAGAACCACACCGGATCGAAGCCGGCGGCCGTCACCAGCGGCGTGAAGATCGGCAGGAAGATCAGGACGATCGAGATCCAGTCGAGGAAGAAGCCGGCGATGAACAGCACCAGCAGCAGCAGGAGCAGCAGCGCCCACGGCCCGAGGTTCATCTCGCCGATCAGCGTGCTGGCCAGCCCGATGCCGCCGCTGCCGACGAACACGCCGGTGAACAGCGTCCCGCCGAGCAGCACGGCCATGATCATCGCCGTCACACGCACCGTCTTCAGCAGTGCGTCGTACATCCCCACCCACGTGAAGCGGCCGTACATCACCGTGAGCAGCACCGCGCACACGCAGCCGATGCTCGCCGCCTCCGTCGGCGAGGCCACGCCGCCGAGGATGGAGCCCAGCACCGCGACGATCATCGCCAGCGGCGGCACGAGGTTGCGGGCCGTGATCGCGAGCTTTTGACCCAGCCCCGGCTCGTCGGGCTCGCGCGGGATCCGCGGCCCGTGCCCGGGCTTGACGATGCACAGCGCCAGGATGTAGACGAGGTACAGGCCGGCCAGCAGCAGCCCGGGCAGCACCATGCCGTACATCAGGTCGCCGACCGACACGTTGGCCAGCGGCCCCATCACGATGACGACGACCGACGGCGGGATGATCGTGCCCAGCGAACCGCCCGCGCAGATGACGCCGCTGATCAGCCGCTTGTCGTAGCCGTAGCGCAGCATGATCGGGATCGTCAGCAGGCCCACGATCGACTCGGTCGCGCCGATGACGCCGCTCGAGGCGGCGAAGATGATGCACATCACCACCGTCGCGATTGCCAGCCCGCCTGGCAGGCGCCGCGTCCAGATGTGCACCGCCTCGAAGAGCCGGTCGGCGATGCCCGACTTCTCGAGCACCGCGCCCATGAACACGAACAGCGGGATCGCGGCGAAGACGAAGTTGGACGCGAGGTCGTCGATCTTCTCGACGAACTGGTGGACGACCGCCGCGCCGAAGGTGACGAGACCGAACAGCGTTGCGGTCAGCAGCATCGCGAACGCGACCTGCACGCCGAGGAACATCAGCCCGAACGCGACGGGCAGCATCAGGAACGGCAGGTACTCCATCACGACGGCCGCCGAGGTTGCGCCAGCGCGGCGAGCGACTTCAGCAGCTCGCACAGCACCTGCAGGCACAGCGTCGCGAAGGCGACGCAGAAGACGAGCCGGAACGGCCACACCGGCAGGTTGAGCGCCGACTGGCCGGACGTCTCGCCGCGCGCGTAGCCCTCGCTCATGTAGCGCCACAGCGTCGCGACCAGCCAGACCAGGATCGGCAGCACGAGGGCGTAGACGACGGCGTCGACGGCGTGGCGCAGCCGTCGCGGCATCTTGCCGCTGAGGACGTCGATGCGGATGTGCTCGCCCTGGCGCAGGGTGTACGCCAGCGCCAGCAGGAAGTGCGCGCCGGTGAGCGTGTAGCCGACTTCGTAGGCCCAGATCGTCGGCGCGCCGTACGCATACCGCGCCACGACCTCCCAGGTGGTGGCCAGCACCAGCGGCACCAGGAGCAGCGCGGCGAACGTGCCGATGCCCACGACCAGCCGTTCGGCATGGCCGATGAAGTGATTCACGGATGTCCCCTGTGGTCAGCGGGCCGTGGCGACCCGCGGCAGCGGCGCGCGCCTGCACGGGCGCGCGCCGCGCGAGACGCTCAGGCCCTCTGCACCTTGACCTTGCGCCAGCTGTCGGCGTCGCGCCAGGCGAGGTCGAAGTCCTGCTGGCTCTTGTGCACCCGCGCGAACCACTTGAACTTGCCCTCCTGCGCGGTCTTCGCCGCCCACTCGAGCCCGAGCTTGCGGGTCGCGAACTGCACCTCGTCGTCCAGCTCGATCATCGTGACGCCGTTCTTCCTGTAGAAATCGAACGCCTTCGCGTCCTCGACACCGATGCGCGCCCAGCTCTCGAACGTGACCAGCTTGGCGACGACTTCGACGAGGCGGCGGTCGTTGGCGGGCATCTTGTCCCACACGCCCTTGTTGATGACGAGCTCGAACGGCGCGCAGGGCTGGTGTACGCCGGGGTAGCTCAGGAACTTGGCGACCTTGAAGAAGCCCGGCGAGATGTTTTCCCACAGCGTGCCCCACTCGGTCGCGTCGATGGCGCCGCGCTCGAGCATCGGGAACACGTCGCCGCCGGCGGTGGTGACCGGGGCTGCGCCGAGGTCCTTCGCCATCTCGAGCCACGCCCCGGCGGTGCGCAGCTTCAGCCCCTTGAGGTCGGCCAGCGTGCGCACCGGGCGGCGCGAGTGCAGGAAGACCTCCGCGGTGCGCATGAACAGCGGGAACGAGACCACGCCGTCGACCTCTTCGCGGAACTCGCGCTGCATCTCGGCGCCGCCGGCCTCGTACAGCCAGTGCAGCATGCGCTCGGCGTCGAAGCTGCCGGCGTAGCCGCCGAACAGCACCGTCGTCGGGTCCTTGCCCCAGTCGTAGCCGATCCAGGTGTGGCCGCACTCGGCGAGCCCGTTCTTGACGGTCTCCGGAACCTTCAGCGCATTGCCGAGCGCGCCGCCCGGGAAGGTCTGGATCTTGAAGCGCCCCCCGGACAGGAGTTCCATGCGTTCGGCGAACGCCTTCGCGCCGATGTCCATCAGCGGGCCGCCCGCCCAGCCGGTGGCCATCTTCCAGTTGTAGGTGGGTCCCGTCTGCGCCTGCGCGCCGACGGTGGCGAGCATGCCGAGCCCGGCCACGCCGGTGCCGATGAGGTGGCGTCGTTTCATGGTGTGTCTCCTGGAGGGTTGGAAGGGCTCAGGCCAGCGCCTGCTTTTCCTCGGGGGTGAGGATCGGGCCATCGAGCGTGACGCGCTGCTCCTGGGTGTCGCTGTTGCGGAAGCGCGCGACGATGGGTTTCAACTCGGGCTTGATGTAGGTCTCGTCGTAGCCGTTGAACAGCGTGCCGATCAGGCCGCGGTTCAGGTCGCTCGTCCCCATGATCCAGTCGAAGATGGGGAAGGTCAGGTTCATGTTCTTGTGCATCATGATTCCCTGGTTGTGGTGCGCGGTGTGGTGGCGCCGGATCGTGTTGATGAACGGCATGTGGCGCACGAACCAGTTGTCCTTCACGTGGCAGCACAGGTGGAAGACCTCGTACACGAGGTAGTGCCCGACCATCGTGATGTAGAGGATGTAGCCGGCGTTGGGGTTGAAGATCTGCGCGGCGATCCAGCCGAGGATCGTCCCGGCGACGCCGAGCACGATGAGGACGCGCCACGGGAAGAACACGATGCGGAACTCCCGCGGCGAGTCGATCGTGATGTCGTTGTCGGTGAAGTACTGGTGGTGCTCCCGCGTGTGGCGCTCGTAGATGGCCCGCAGCGCGAACACGTCGATGCGGCGGTGCATCACGTACTTGTGCATGGCCCACTCGATGAAGTTGCCGGCGAGGAACACCGGCACCACGAGCAGCCACTCCCAGGTGGCGTTGTCGAGCTGGTTCAGGCAGTACCAGATCGCCCCGATGCCCACCGCGAACATCACGCCGGTGTGCACGAAGCCGTTGTAGAAGGGGCTGATGCGGCCCTTGTACTGCTCACGGAAGCGGCGCTGCTTTTCGGTCATCATGATTCGTACCTCCATGACATGTGACTGACATATCAGTGGCATCGTAGAAGTCGTGGCGAGCGGTGTCAAGCCTCGAGAAAGGCGCGCATCGCCTCGCCGACGGTGGTCGTCGCCTGCGACAGTGCGGCGTGCCCGACGCCGGGCAGCGGCATCCACCGGCTCGCGCGCAGGTGGTTCGCCAGCCACAGGCCGTGCCCCAGCGGGCACTGGTCGTCGGCCTCGCCGTGGATGACGAGCGCGGGCACGGTGACGGCCTGCGCGGCGGTGCGCAGGTCTGCGGCACGCACCGAGGCCCAGCTCGCGGCGACCGCATCGGCGTCGGCGACGGCGGTCAGTCCCAGCCGCCGCGCCCGCGCGTGCGCTTCCTCGGCGACCTCCCGGGCCGACTCGCCGCGAAACCACACGGCGCCCGGTACCGCGCAGGCCGTGCCCGAGACCAGCACGATGCGGTCGATCCCGGCCTGCCCGTGGCGCGCCAGCAGCGAGAGGATCACGCTGACCCCCATGCTCCAGCCCGCCAGCGCGACCGGCCCGTCGTGACGGCTGCGCAGACCGTGCAGCAGCGCGTGCACGAGGTCTGCGTAGTGGTCGATGTGGTAGTAGGCGTCGTGCGTGCGCGTCTCGGCGGCCGACCAGCGTGGCGACAGGCCGCGGCCGGGGAGGTTCGGCGCGACGCAACGGCGCCGCAGCAGGTGGGGCAGCACGGGCGACCACGCATCGGCGGTGCCCTGGATGCCGTGGATCAGCACCAGCGGCGCGCCGGCGCCGGCCTGCCGAAGCTCGAGGCTCGCAGCGATGCGACTTGTGTCGCCCACAAACATGCCAGTAGTATGTCAGTGATGTACGGCAAGTCTCTCAACGTGGCGACGACCACGCATCCGTCATGACCCTAAGTCCCGACAACCCGATCACCCTGTGCACGCCGCCGCGCGTGCTGTGCGCCGACGGCGCGCGCTTGCGCATCGCGCCGCTGTGCCGGCGCCTCGGCTGGCGGCGCGCCCTCGTGGTCACCGACCGCTGGTTCGTCCAGCACAGCGCCGAGTTCGGCGGGCTGCTCGCTGCGCTGCGGGGCCACGGCGTCGCGGTGCACGTGTTCGACGGCGGTGCGCCGGACCCGTCGACGACGCTGGTCGACGAGGCGACACAGTGGGTCGCCCGCGAGGGTGTGGCGCCCGACCACCTGATCGCGTGGGGAGGCGGC
Organism: Calidifontimicrobium sp. SYSU G02091; assembly: GCF_022631395.1. NCBI lineage: Bacteria > Pseudomonadati > Pseudomonadota > Betaproteobacteria > Burkholderiales > Sphaerotilaceae > Azohydromonas > Calidifontimicrobium sp. SYSU G02091. The sequence continues at coordinate 48,486 of NZ_JALBGB010000025.1, read as the reverse complement.
AGCAACATCGACCTGGCCAAGGCGCTGTCGGTCACGATCCCGAACGCGCGGCCCGTCGGCGAACTGGTCGGCCACGCCGACTGGCCGGTCGCGCCGCTGCCGCTCGTGGCCGTGCCCACCACTGCGGGCACCGGCTCGGAGATCACGCCGGGCGCGATCCTCGTGCAGCCGGGCAGCGCGACGAAGGTCGCGCTGATGGCCAACGGCTTGCGGCCGGCCGTCGCCGTCGTCGACCCCGAGCTGACGCTCACGTGCCCTGCGCGCGTGACCGCCGATGCGGGCCTCGACGCGCTGACGCACGCGATCGAGTCGTGGCTGACGAAGGACGCCATCGACTTCGACGTGGAGGGCGACCCGGATCCCGGCTACAGCGGCCGCAGCGAACTCACCGTCCTGTTCGCCCGCGAGGCGACGGCGCTGGTGTTCCGTCACCTCGCCACGGCCTTCGAGCACCCGCAGGACCGGCAGGCCCGCCGGGGCATGGCGCGGGCCAGCCTGTATGCCGCGATGTCGTACGCGACGGCAGGCCTGAACGCGGTCCACGGGCTGGCGTATGCGCTCGCCGGGTTGACCCACGCGAGCCACGGCAGCACCAACGCCGTCATGCTGCCCTACGTGATGGACGCGCTGGTCGACGTCCGGCGCGACGAGCTGGCCGAGATCGCACGGCTGGCCGGCGCGCAGGGCGCCGACAGCCTCGCGCTGGCGCGCTCGGCGCCCGTGCTCACGCGCGAGCTGGTCCGCCGCGTCGGCATCGCCACCGATCTGGTAGCGTTCGGGGTCGCTGAGGAGGACCTGCCACGGCTGGTGGCAGATGGGCTGGCGGTGAAGCGCTTGGCGAAGGCCTGGCCCGGCGGGGCCGTGGCCGACGACTACGCCCGCATCGTGCGCCACGCGTTCCACGGCGAACTTTCCGGGTGCAGGCGTCGATGACCAGAAAAATCGCGGACCGGCCAACGCAAGGCCTCGCTCGAAAATCGGCCTCGGGCCGCAGCAGCGCGGCCCGCCGGGCCGTCAAGCGCGCGACCGATGCGGCCCGACGTGACCACGCGCCGTCACCGAGTCTGACGACACAGGCCTACGAGCGCATCGAGGAGATGATCGTCCAGCTCGAGCTGCGACCCGGGGCGGCGATCAGCGAGGCGGAGCTGTCGGCGCGGCTGGGCATCGGGCGAACCCCGGTGCGCGAAGCGCTGCAGCGCCTGGCGCGCGAGCACCTCGTGCAGATCCTGCCGCGTCGCGGCGTGCTCGTGTCCGAGCTCGACATCAAGCGGCAGCTGCGCCTGCTCGAAGTGCGCCGCGAGGTCGAGCGCCTCGTCGCGCGCTTCGCTGCGCGCCGCGCGACCGAGGCCGAACGCAAGCAGTTTGCCGATCTCGCGCGCGAGTTCATGACGGCGGCGAAGACCAAGGACCAGACGCGCTTCATGCGCGCCGACAAGGCGTTCAACGACCTGTCGGTGCGCGTGGCGCGCAACGAGTTCGCTGCCGGCGCGATGGGCTTGATGCACGGCCTGTCGCGGCGGTTCTGGTTCCTGCACCACCGGCAAGCGGGGGACATCGAGTCGATGGCGTCGCTGCACGGCGCACTGGCCAAGGCCATCGCCGACGGCGACGAGCCCGGCGCCGCCAAGGCATTGGATGCGCTGATCGACTACACGACGGCGTTCACGCGCGAGACCGTCAGTACCGATTTCTGAGCGCGCGCCCGCGCCCCGCCGTCCCGAGCCCCCGAACCGCGCCGCCGGTGAACCACCGCCGTCGCCCCCGCGACGACCCGCACGACCGCCTGCCGCCCGGCGGCGCGGCCGGCGCGCCGGGCGGTGCCGAGCCGGCGCGCTCACCGGCGTCGCTCGTCGTCTTCGGCGCGTTCGACCGCCACAACCTCGGCGACCTGCTGTTCGCGCACCTCGCGCAGGCGCTGCAGCCCGGCGAGGCGCCGATCTTCGCCGGGCTGGCCTCGCGCGACTTGCGCCCGCTCGGCGGCCATCGCGTGCACGCGCTGCCCGAAGTCGCGGCCGAGCTCGGCGAGCGTCCGGTGCGCGTGCTGCAGCTCGGTGGCGAGCTGCTGACCTGCACCGCGTGGCAGGCCGCGGTGATGCTGCTGCCGCCCGGGCAGGTGCAGCCGACGCTGGCGTGGCTCGCGCATCGTCCGTCGACGCGCCGGCGCTGGGTGCGCGACGTGCTCGGCCGTGACGATCGCGCGCCGTACCTGCTCGCGCGCGGGGCGCTGCCGCACGTCGCTCACCTCGTCGTCGCCGGCGTCGGCGGCGTCGACCTCGCGCGCTGTGCACCGGCGATGCGCGCCGAAGTCGCCGCCAAGCTGCGCGCGGCCGACGCGCTGAGCGTGCGCGACCGGGTCACGCAGCGCGCGCTGCACGACGCCGGCGTCGAGTGCGCGCTCGTGCCCGACCCGGCGGTGCTCGTCGCGCAGGCATTCGGCGCGCGCATCGCCGCGCAAATGCAGGCAGGCGAGGTGCAGCGCGCCACCGCCGCGTTCGCCGACGGCTACGTCGCCGTGCAGGCGAGTGCGGCCTTCGGCGACGACGCGACGCTCGACGTGCTGGCCGCGCAGCTGCGCGCGGTGCAGGTTGCCACGGGCCTCGGCATCGTGCTGTGGCGCGCCGGCGCCGCGCCGTGGCACGACGACCTCGGCGTGCTGCAGCGGCTGGCCGCGCGGCTGCCGGCCGCCGGCGTGCGCGTGTTCGAGTCGCTGCACCTGTGGAAGACGTGCGCCGTCGTCGCCGGCGCGCGGGCGGTGTGCGCGAGCAGCCTGCACGCGCGCATCGTCGCGCTGGCCTTCGGCCTGCCGCGCGTGAGCCTGCGTCCACCCGGCGAGCCGGGGCAGCGGCGCAAGCTCGCCGCGTGGATCGCGACCTGGGATGCCGACACCGGCGGCCCCGTCGACGTGCCGCACACGGCCAAGACGCTGCTCATGGCGCTGGCCACACCCTGCGCGGCGCTGCGGCAGGCGGCGGCGCAGGCCGTCGCCGCGTGGCAGGCGCACTGGCCATCGCACGGGCCGCCGCGGCAGTAGCCCGCCGTGCGCGGCACCATGCCGCGCGTCAGACCGGCGCCGCCTTCGCCGCTGCGCGGATCAGGTCGGCTGCCTTCTCGGCGATCATGATCGTCGGCGCGTTGGTGTTGCCGCTGACGATGGTCGGCATCACCGACGCGTCGACGACGCGCAGCGCCTGCACGCCGTGCACGCGCAGCTGCGCGTCGACGACGTCGGCCGGCCCCGGACCCATGTGGCACGTGCCCACCGGGTGGTAGATCGTGTCGGCGTGGCGGCGCACGAACTGCTCGATCTGCGCGTCGTCGCGCGCCGCGGCCGACGTCGCGAACTCGCGCGCGCCGTGCGCCGCGAGCGCCGGCTGCGCGAGGATCGCGCGCGTGATCTTGACGCCGCGCACCAGCGCGTCGACGTCGCTGCGTTCGGCGAGGAAGTTCGGGTCGATGCGCGGCGCGGCCAGCGGGTCGGCGCTGGCCAGCGCGACGCTGCCGCGGCTGGCCGGGCGCAGCAGACACACGTGGCACGAGTAGCCGTGGCCGAACACCGTCTTGCGCCCGTGGTCGACGAGCTTGCCGATCACGAAGTGCAGCTGCAGGTCGGGCGTCGCGACGTCGGGCGGCTGCGCACGAAGCCGCCGGCCTCGGCGAAGTTGGTCGTCAGCATGCCGGTGCGCCGGCGCCGCCACTCGACGATGCCCCTGACGGCGCGCACCGCGCCGGCCAGCGAGATGCCGAACAGCTCGGTCAGGTGCGGCGCGTCGTAGCCGAGCACGACGTCGGGGTGGTCGTGCAGGTTCGCGCCGACGCCGGGCAGGTCGTGCACGACGGCGATGCCGTGGCGCTGCAGCGCGGCACCGGGCCCGATGCCCGACAGCATCAGCAGCTGCGGCGACTGCAGCGCGCCCGCGCTGAGCAGCACTTCGCGCCGCGCGCGCAGCGTGCGCACCTGGCCGCCTTCGCGCACCTCGACGCCGACGGCGCGGCGCCCCTCGAAGACGACGCGCAACGCCTGCACACCGGTGCGCACGTGCAGGTTCGCGCGGCCGAGGTGCGGCGTCAGGTAGGCCTTGGCGGCGCTGCAGCGCTCGCCGTCGCGGTGCGTGACCTGGTACAGGCCGAAGCCTTCCTGCCCGGCGCCGTTGAAGTCGGGGTTCAGCCGGTATCCGGCCTGCTGCGCGGCCTCGACGAAGCGTTGCGCGAAGCGGTTCGGGCTGCGCAGGTCGGCGACGTTCAGCGGTCCGCCGGTGGCGTGGAACGCGTCGGCACCGCGCTCGTTGTGTTCTGCCTTGCGGAAGTACGGCAGCACGTCGTCCCAGCCCCAGCCGGGGTTGCCGGCGGCGGCCCACGCGTCGTAGTCCTCGCGCTGGCCGCGCAGATAGATCATCGCGTTGATCGAGCTCGACCCACCGAGCACCTTGCCGCGCGGCTGGTAGCCGCGCCGACCGCCCAGCCCCGGTTGCGGCACCGTCTCGAAGGCCCAGTTCGCACCGCCGGTCTGCGCCAGCACCGCGAGGCCGGCGGGGCAGTGGATCAGCACGCTGTCATCGCGCGCGCCGGCCTCGACCAGGCACACGCTCGCATCGGCGTCCTCGCTCAGGCGCCCGGCGAGCACACAGCCGGCGGAGCCGCCGCCGACGATGAGGTAGTCGTACACGAGGTGTCTCCCGCGCCGCGATGCGCGGGCATCTTAGGGGCCGCGCCCTCGGCGCCGGTAGTGACGCCACTCCACGCCGGCGGGCCGCGCGGCGCGCACATACTTGCCGTACCGCACGTCCTGGAGGAACCGCCATGACGATCGCCTCGATCTGCACCCGCACCGTCGTCACCGTCGACGCCGGGGCCACGCTCACCGATGCGGCGCGCCGCCTGCGCGAACACCACGTCGGCGCGCTCGTCGTCACGCACACGACGCCCGACGGCGACGCCGTCGCCGGTGTCGTCACCGACCGCGACCTGGCCGTCGAAGCGCTCGCGCGCGGGCTCGACGCCGGCGCCGTGCGCGTCGGCGCGCTCGTGCGCGGGCCGCTGGTCGCGGTGCCCGAGGACGCCAGCCTGGCCGACGCCGTCGCGCAGATGCAGCAGCACGGCGTGCGCCGGCTGCTGGTGTCGGGCGCGCAGGGGCAGCTGGTGGGCGTCGTCTCGCTCGACGACGTCCTGGGCGCCTACGCCGAGCAGCTCGGCGCGCTGGCGCAGGTCGTCAAGGCCGCGCTCGCGCGCGAGGTGCAGGAGCGAGCGGCACTGGCCGCACCGCCTCTGCCGCCGCTGCGCGTGCCGGCGATGGGCACGGCCGGCTGGCAGCCGCCCGGCGGGTTCTGACGCCGCGCGCTCGCGGGCGGCGGCGCCGCGCTGCCGTCGCGACGCCCCCGACGAGGCGCCCCGTGCGGGGCACCGGTGGGGCAGCGTTCAGGCGGCCACCGGCGCGTGGCGGCGCAACCGCTGCAGCACGCGCGGCAGGTCGACGCGGCTGACGAGCACCGACGCGAGCTTGGGCCGGCACTGTACTGCGACCGCGTCGAACGCGAACCAGCCGAAGGCGTCCATCTCGGGCAGCTTGCGCCCGCTCGTCGGGCACGTGAAGCGGCTCTCGCAATGCAGGCCCTGCGGGTCGAGCCGCGGCTGCAGCGTCGCGAACAGGTGCAAGTCGGTGCGCGCGGTGTAGGCGAAGCGGCCGAGGTCGAGCAGCGCGGCGTCGGCCAGCGCGAGGCCCGTCTCCTCACGCGTCTCGCGCAGCGCCGCCTCGCGCGGCGACTCGCCGGCGTGCGCGCCGCCCTTCGGCAGGTCCCAGTGGTCCTGGCCGGTGACGTGACACAGCAGCAGCTCGGCGGCGTCGTTGACGATCACGATGCCGCAGCTCAGACGCCGGGAGCCCCACTCGAACGCTGCCATGCACCCTCCAGGGCAACGCGCTGCAACGATCACGCGCGGCGCGTGCCTGCGGTTGACACCGGCGCGACCACTGCCCCGCAGACGCGGGGCGTGCGTGCGCCATTGCCGGGAGGCTAGCGGCGTCGTGTGACAGCGATCGGTCGAAAAGGGGGCGCATCGGCGCCGCCGCGCGGGCCTACTTCAGCCGCGCGCCGTGGGCGTCGAAGACCTGCACCGTGACCGGGATGCCCTGGCCGACGCTCTGCGTGACGGTGCAGAACGCCTCGAACTGGGCCAGCACACGGTCGAGGTGCTCGAGTGCGTCGGCCGGCACGCCCAGCGTCAGCACGGCGCGCAGGCCGAGCACGCGCAGCCGGCCTTCGGCGTTGCGGCCGACCTCGGCGGTGACCTCGGCCGTGATCGGCTCGGGCTGCTGCTTGAACTTGCGCAGCGCGAACAGCAGCGAGTCCGACAGGCAGTTGCCCACCGCGGCGGCGAGCAGCTGCATCGGCGACGGGCCGGCGCCCTGGCCCAGCGGTGGCGGCTCGTCGCTGCGCAGCACCGGCACGTCGCCGCCGAAGTGCACGTCGAACTGGTAGTCATGCGCCTGCGTCAGGCGCACCGTCACGCTCTTCTCGCTCATCGCGACCCCGCGCGCGTCAGCGCACCTTGCCCAGCAGCGTCTGCACGTCGTCGAGCACGGCGTGCAGCTCGCCGCGGCGGCCGTCGCCGACGCGCGAGGCGAGCTCCTGCTCCATGAAGCACACCGTCATGCGCACGTAGGTGGCGTCGAGCGCCTTGCGCACCGCGGCCATCTGGCTCGCGATGTCGAGACAGGGCTGGCCCTCCTCGATCATGCGCTGGATGCCACGCAGCTGGCCTTCGGCGCGCTTGAGGCGGTTGAGCAGGTCGGTACGGCTCTTTTCGTCGGTCAGCATGGACATGGCGCAACCCCGGTCGTCAGGACGGTCGTTCGAGGCGGCCATTGTCGCGCTCCCGGGGCTCAGCTGGCGCAGGCGGTGCCGGCCTTCGATTCCGGCACGCCGAGCTTCTTCAGGATCAGGCCGAGCGGGCAGAAGTTGGTGAAGCCGAACTGGAACAGGTTGAAGCCGACGAAGGCGGTGAAGGCCAGCCACCACTTGCTGACGAACAGCGGCGAGCCTTCGACGCCCAGCGCCAGCGACAGCATGATGAACAGGCCCGCGAAGATGCGGATGTAACGTTCGACGGTCATGGGTTCACTCCTTGGGGTTCACGAGGGAAGCACCGGGCTTTCGAAGCGGCGCCGGTACGCCGCGTAGTACAGGACCGGGATCACGACGAGCGTCAGCAGCGTCGACACCAGGATGCCGAAGATCAGCGAGATCGCCAGCCCGTTGAAGATCGGGTCGTCGAGGATGAAGAAGGCGCCGATCATCGCGGCCAGCGCCGTCAGCGCGATCGGCTGCGCGCGCACCGCGGCCGAGTTGACGACGGCCTGCTTGAACGGCACGCCTTCCTTCACCTGCAGGTCGATGAAGTCGACCAGCAGGATCGAGTTGCGCACGATGATGCCGGCCAGCGCGATCATCCCGATCATCGACGTCGCGGTGAAGTTGGCGCCCAGCAGCGCGTGGCCGGGCATCACGCCGATGATCGTCAGCGGGATCGGCGCCATGATGACCAGCGGCACGCCGTAGTTGCGGAACTGCGCGACCACCAGCAGGTAGATCAGCACGAGCCCCACCGCGTAGGCCGCACCCATGTCACGGAAGGTCTCGTAGGTGACCTGCCACTCGCCGTCCCACTTGATCGCGTACTCGCGGAACGGGTCGCTCGGCTGGCGGATCCAGTACTCGCCCAGCGTCGTGCCCGGCAGCGCCGCTTCCGCCAGGCGGCTGCGGATGCCGAACAGGCCGTACAGCGGCGAGTCGGGCGTGCGCCCGCCGGCGCCGACGTCGCCGAAGACGTAGCTCACGTGCTGCAGGTCCTTCGTGTATAGCGGCTTGTCGATGACGCCCTTTTCGACGCGCACCAGTTCCGACAGCGGCACGAGCTGGCCGTTGGCCGCGCGCAGCGGCAGTGCGAGCAGTGCGTCCAGCCCCACCTGCGCCTCGCGCGGCAGCTGCAGCCGCACCGGCACCGGGTACTTGCTCTGGCCGTCGTGCAGCCACGCGGCGTCGGCGCCCGACAGTGCGCCGTGCACCGTCTGCGCGACCACCGCCACCGGGATGCCGAGCGACTCGGCGCGCTGGCGCTGCACGCGCAGGAAGGCGCGCGGTGCGTCCTCCTTCAGCGTGGTGTCGACGGCGACGATGTCGGGCGTCGCGTGGAAGGCCTGCTCGATGCGGCGCGCGAGCGCCTGGCGGCCGGCCTCGTCGGGGCCGTAGACCTCGGCCACCAGCGGGCTCATCACCGGCGGGCCCGGGGGCACCTCGACGACCTTGATGCGCGCGCCGTGCGCGGCGGCGATCTTCTCGAGCTCGGGGCGCAGGCGCTGCGCGATCGCGTGGCTCTGCTCGTGGCGGAACGCCTTGTCGACGAGGTTGACCTGCAGGTCGCCCTGCTCGGCGTCGGCGCGCATGTAGTACTGGCGCACGAGACCGTTGAACGTGATCGGGCTCGCGGTGCCGGCGTAGCCCTGCAGGTCGCGCACCTCGGGTTGCCGGGCGAGGAAGGCGGCCATGTCGTGCAGCGCGGCGGCGGTGTCCTCGAGCGGCGTGCCGGCCGGCATGTCGACGACGACCTGGAACTCGCTCTTGTTGTCGAACGGCAGCATCTTCAGCACGACCCACTGCACCGCGGCCAGCCCGACCGACAGCGCGAGCGCGGCGACGATGCCCGCGGCGAGCAGCCAGCGCTTGCGCGCACTGTCGAGCAGCGGCATCAGCAGCGCGGTGAAGAAGCCCGACAGCTTGGCGGCCAGCCCCTTCGGCGCGTGGTCGGCGCCGGCGTCGTGCGCGGCGTGGCCGTGCGGCTTCATCAGCTTGAGCGCGAGCCACGGCGTCACGGTGAACGCGATCGCCAGCGAGATCGCCATGCCCATGCTCGCGTTGATCGGGATCGGCGCCATGTACGGGCCCATCAGCCCGGTGACGAAGGCCATCGGCAGCAGCGCCGCGATGACGGTCAACGTCGCGAGGATCGTCGGCCCGCCGACCTCGTCGACCGCCAGCGGGATGATCTCGGCGAGCGGCTTGCCCGGCGTCAGCTGCTGGTGGCGGTGGATGTTCTCGACGACGACGATCGCGTCGTCGACGAGGATGCCGATCGAGAAGATCAGCGCGAACAGGCTGACGCGGTTGAGCGTGAAGCCCCAGGCCCAGCTCGCGAACAGCGTCGCCGTCAGCGTCAGGATCACCGCCGCGCCGACGATCACCGCCTCGCGGCGGCCGAGCGCCAGCCCGACGAGGACGATCACCGAGCCGGTCGCGAACGCGAGCTTCTGGATCAGCTTGTTGGCCTTCTCGGCCGCGGTGGCGCCGTAGTCGCGCGTCACAGTGGCGCGGATGCCTTCGGGGATCACGGTGTTGCGCAGCTCGTCGAGGCGCTGCGTCGCCGCCGCGGCGACGTCGACGGCGTTCTCGCCCGGCTTCTTCGTCACGGTGATCGTGACCGCCGGGTACGCGGTGCCGGCCGGCCCGACGGCCTGACCGCCGGGCTGCGCCTCGGCCGGCGCCGCGCCGGGCGTGAACCACACGTAGCGCTGCGGCTGCGCCGCGCCGGGCTCGACGCGCGCGACTTCGCGCAGGTACACCGGCTTGCCGGCGTGCACGCCGACGACGAGGTCGCCGACCTCCTCGGCCGAGCGCAGGAACTCGCCCGTCTCGACCGTCATCGCCTGCCCGGCCGCGCCCATCACCTGGCCCGCGGGCATCCCGAAGTTGGCGGCGGCCAGCGTCTCGCGCAGCCGCACGACGTCGATGCCGCGCTGGCGCAGCCGGCTCGGGTCGAGCGTGACCTGCACGACGCGCCCGGGCCCGCCGATGGTCTGCACCTCGCGGCTGCCGCGCACGCGCTTGAGCTCGGCTTCGACGGTGTGCGCGACGCGCTCGAGCTCCTCGGCGCTGCGCGCGTCGTCGGCCCACAGCGTCACCGCGAGCACCGGCACGTCGTCGATGCCCTTCGGGCGCACGATCGGCGGCAGCGTGCCCAGGCCCGCCGGCAGCCAGTCCTGGTTGGCGTTGAGCACGTCGTACAGCCGCACCAGCGCCTCGGTGCGCGGCACGCCGACCTGGAACTGCACCGTCAGCACCGCCACGCCCGGGCGCGAGACCGAATAGGTGTGCTCGATGCCGTGGATCTGGCTGAGCACCTGCTCGGCCGGGCGCGCGACCATGTTCTGCACGTCGGCGCTGCTGGCCCCGGGGAACGGGATCAGCACATTGGCCATCGTGACGTTGATCTGCGGCTCTTCCTCGCGCGGCGTCACGAGCACCGCGAACAGCCCCACCAGCAGCGCGACAAGCGCCAGCAGCGGCGTGATCGCGTTGGCCTGGAACGCGCGCGCGAGCCGGCCCGACACGCCCATCGGCGCGCCCGGTTCGCCCGCCGTGTCGGCGGCGGCTTTCAGCTCCGTCGTCATCGCGCGCCCCTCACGGTGCCGGCGTCGCACCGGCGAGGCCGGCGCGCACCGGGTCGGTGGCCACGCGGTCGCCGGCCTTCAGCCCGGCCAGCACCTGCACCTGCTCGCCCACCGGCGCGCCGGTGCGCACTGCACGCAGCACGAAGCGGTCACCCTGCACGACGTAGACGGCGGTCAGCTCGCCGCGCTTGAGCAGCGCCGCGGCTGGCACGGTGGGCACCGCGTCGGTGGCGGCGGGTGCCGACGGCGCCGCGAAGCGCACGCGCACCGTCGCCCCCGGAAGCTGGCCGGCGGCGGCGTCGGCGGGCAGGTCGAGCCGCCACTCGACGGTCTGCGACACCGCGTCGGCCGACGGCAGCGGCGTGACTTTGGCCGGCGCGATCCACTGCGTCGCGCCGGGCAGCAGCACCTCGACGCGCTGCGCCGCACGCGCCAGCGGCAGCCGCGAGGCAGGCACCTGGACGACGGCGCGCAGCGCACCGGGCACGTAGACGGTGGCCACCGGGCGGCCCGGCGCGGCGAGGTCGCCGGCTTCGAGGTGCGTCGCGAGCACGACGCCGGCGAACGGCGCCGTCACCGCGGTGAAGCCGCGCGCCAGCGCCGCCTGCGAGCGCGCCGCCTGCGCCTGGCGCAGCGCGGCCTCGGCGGCCTTGAACTGCGTCTCGGCGACGTCGAGCGCGGCCTGGCTGACGAACTGCTGCGCACGCAGCTCGCGCGTGCGCTCGACGTGGACCTTCGCGTTGCGGAACGCGGCCTCGGCCTGCGCGACGCCGGCGTCGGCCTGCGCGACGCCGGCGGCGGTGTCGCGGTCGTCGATGCGCGCGAGCACCTGGCCGGCCGTGACGCGGTCACCGGCCTTGACGAGCAGTTGCGTGACGTTGCCGGCGACCTGGGCGGCCACCGTGCTCTGGCGCAGCGGCTCGAGGGCGCCGTCGAGCTCGAAGCCGGCGGCGGTGGCGCCGGTCGCGACGGCGACGGTGGCCACCGGGCCGGCGGCGGTGGCGGTCCACGGGGCGGCCGCCAGGGCGGCGGCCGCGGCGAGGGCGATCAGGGGCGGGCGGTACACGTTCATGGTCCGGAGTGTCGATCCGGACCGAACTGTACCACATACCTACTAGGGTATGTGGCGCCCGCTTTCTTCCCACCGGCCGGCGTGGGCGCCGGCGGGTGGGCGTCAGAAGCGGTGCGTGTACATCAGCTGGACGTTCAGCTGGCGGTGCGAGATCTCGATGCCGGTGTTGGTGTTGGTCACGGTGTTGGTCGAGGCGACGGTCACGGAGCCGTTGAATTCGCTGGCCGGCGAGAACTTGTAGCCGAGGCCGACGGTGTAGTGCTTGTCGACGGTGGCTGGGAACAGCGGGTTCACCGTCGCATCGGGGACCGGGTTGTCGGCCAGATTGACGCCCCCGCGCAGCGTCAGCTGACCGTTGACGGCATAGGCGACGCCCACGTTGAAGATCGTCTGGTCCTTCCAGTTCTGCGGGATCGCGAAACTGACCGAACCGCTCGCGTTGTCGAACTTGAACTTGAAGTCCTTCATCACGCCGGACCAGTTGACCCGCTTGACGTCGGCGGCGACCAGCAGCGACGGCGTGGCCTGCCAGCCGAAGCCGGCCGCCAGCATCGACGGCCACTGGAAGTCCTCGACCGTGATGCGTCCCGGGATCACGATGCCGCCGTCGGCGCTCAGGGTCGCGCCGGACGACGAGGTCTTCATGTCGTTGAGCCGCGACTGGATCTGGTAGGAGGCACCCAGCGTCAGGTCCGGTCGCGCCTTGTAGACGAGGCCAAGCTTCGCGGCCCAGCCCATGGCCCTGGCCTTGCCGGTGAAGTCGCTCGAGTCGGAGAAGTCGATGCGCGCCCACGACGCGCCGGCCAGGGCGCCCAGGCCCGCATAGAGCGGACCGTCACCGCCGGTCACCAGCGGCACGAGGTCGCTGCCGGGCGCTGCGAACCGCATGTCGAGCCCGGCCCACATCAGGTCGAGCGTGCCGCCGAGCGCCAGCCCGGGTGTCACCTGGTAGGCGAGCGGCAGCAGCACGCGGCCGACGCCGAGTTCCGAGCGCACCGGCTCGCCCGATCCGGCGGCGAGGAACGAATCGGCCTTGTACTCGGTGCCCATGCCGCCCTGGGCGAACACGCCCAGGCCGTAGACGATGTCGCCGTTGCGCCGCACGTAGCCGAGGGCGGGCATCACATACGAGGTGCCGCCGGACTTGGCCGAAAACGGCCCGACGCTGCTCTCGATGTGGGGACCGAGCAGGCCGAGGGCGACGTCCAGGCGCGCCCCCTGCCCCATCAGCGCAAGCGTCGCCGGGTTCTGCGCGAGCGCCGCCGTGCCGTGGTCGATCGCCTGCGAGGCACCCCCCATCGCGGTCGAGATCGGCCCGTAGCCTTCCATGTTCATGCCGTTCGTCGCCAGCGCCGGCAGCGCGCACGCGAGCGCCGCCGCGAACGCGGCCGCGCGCAGCGGGGTCCTGATCGAATGCCTCGTCGTTCTCATCGTCGTGTCTCCTCGTCTCCGGGGGGTGGGAAAACCGAATGAATGCCATGCACCGGCGCGCTCACCAGCGGGCGTACAGCCGGCCCTTCTCGACCTTGGTCGGCCACTGTCGCAGCGGGCTCGTGCCCTTGGCGATGCACTCGCCGCTGCGGATGTCGAACTGCCACTGGTGCTTCGGGCAGGTCAGCGTCGTGCCCTGCAGCGCCAGGTGCGGGATGTTGGTCGTCTGGTGCGGGCAGCGGCTGTCGTAGACGCGCCAGCCCTTGGCGTCCTTGTAGACGAACAGGCCGCGGCCGTCGCAGTCGACGCGCTGCACGCTGCCGGCCTTGACGCCCCTGGTCGGCATCACGTCGTGCCAGGTGCCCTCGGCGCCGAGCGCGGCCGGCTGGAACTCGGGCAGGTCCATCGCGAGGATGATGTCGACTGCCCACACGATCTTGGCCAGCCCGAGCGCCGGGAACGCCATCAGCAGCGCGTCGAGCACCTCCATCGGCGTGACGCCGTCGCGCAGCGCGCGCCCGAGGTACTGCTTGAAGCCGCGCTCGGTCTGCGCGTGCACTTTGGTGATGATCGAGATCAGGTCGCGCGTCTTCGGGTCGAGGTGCTTGCCGCACGCCTTCAGGAACGCGAAGTAGTGGCCGACCGCGTCGGGGCGGGCCTTGACGAGATAATTCAGTGCGTCGCTCATGCCTGCGTTTCCTTCGGGACGCCCACCAGCACCGGCCGCTCGGCCAGCCCGATGACTTTCTGCGCCGTGCCGCCGAGCCATGCGCGAGTCGCCACCGCGCCGCCGTGGCGGCCGACGACGACGAGGTCGGCGCCGGTGGCGTCGGCCGCGGCGACGATCTGCTCGTAGGGCCTGCCGCTGCGCACGGCGCCCTCGGCGTCGACGCCGCGCGCCTGCGCCTGCCCGCGCGCGTGCGCGACGACCTCGGCGGCGGCGGTGTGCTGCGCCGTCGCGCCGCCGTCGACGACGCAGGTCACGTGCAGCGGCAGCGCGCACTCCTGCGCGAGCCCGACCGCGATGTCGGTCAGCGCCTGCCGCAGCGCGGCGGGCGCGCCGGGATCCAGCGCCACCAGCACGCGCCGCGACCACATCGCCGCCGCACGCGGCACGAGCAGCACGCTGCACGGCGCGTGCGCCACGACTTCGCCGACCATGCTGCCGAGCAGCAGGTTGGCGAGGAACCCGCGGCGGCCGCGCCGGCGCGCGACGATGAGGTCGCTGCCGAGTTCGCGCGCCTCCTCGACGATCTCGAGCGACGGCTCGAGCCCGCGGCGCACGTGCAGCGCGATCTCGACCCCGGCGGCGCGCGCGGCCGCCTCGAGGTCGCGGCACTTGGCCGCCGCTTCGGCGTCGGCGCGTTCGGCGAGTTCGGGGGCCACCAGCTCGTACTCGGCGTTGCTGACCACCGGCAGCACCGCGGCCAGCGGCACGCCGCAGCGCGCCGCGAGCTGCAGCGCGATGCGCTCGGCACCGACGTCGAACTCGGTGTGCTCGGTCGCCAGCAGCAGGCGCTCGAAGACGTGGCCCATCGCGTGCCCTCCGCGGTGCGTCAGTGCCCAGCCGTCAACACGCCGGAGGCGGCGAGCACGACGACGGCGATTTCGGCCGCGCAGATCGCGGCGTACAGCCGCTCGCCACGGCGCAGGTACAGCCCCACCAGCGCAAGGAGCGCCAACAGCGAGCAGCCGGCCAGCACTGCGATGCCGACCAGGTTCGCGACGTCGCCGCGGTGCGCGAAGCGCACCCACTGCCAGCCGGCGGGCAGTCCCGTGGCCTCGAGGAACTGTGATACCGGCAGCGCCCAGACCTCGGGCAGGCGTTCGAGCGGCACGTGCGGCGTGACGAACCCGAACGCATAGGCGACGAACGCGGCGACGAGCACGGCCAGCCCGATGCGCGTGCCCGCGTCGAGCAGCCGCGCGTACAGGACCTGCTCGGGCGGCTGCCCGCTGCCCGGCGACGCGGCGCTCACGGCCACACCCCCAGTCCCTTGAGCAGCGCGCGCACGCCGGCGAACAGCAGCAGCGCGATCACCATCTTGCGGATCACCGACGCCTTGAGCACCGTCAGCAGCCGCGCGCCGATCTTGGCGCCGAGCATCATGCCGACCACCGACGGCACCGCGATCATCGGCAGCACCGCGCCCTTGTTGACGTAGACCCACGCCGCCGACGAGTCGACGAGCGACAGCACCAGCCCCGACGTGCCGGCCGAGACCTTCAGCGGCGCGCCCATCAGCAGGTTCAGCGCCGGCACGTTGGCCCACCCGGCGCCGATGCCGAACATGCCGGCCAGCACGCCGATGCCGAGGAACACGACCAGCCCCAGCGGCGTGCGGTGTACCTGCCACTCGACGCGCCGCCCGGTGGCGCCGTCGGTGAAGACGCCGTGCAGCTGCAGCGCGCGGCCGAGCGCGTCGGGCCGCTCGACGTGCGGGAACTCGCTCTTCTTGGCCACGAACATCAGCGCGACGATGCCCAGCACGATGACGCCCAGCGCCGTCTGCACCACCGCCACCGGCAGCGCCAGCCCGAGCAGCGCACCGGCGATCGAGCTCGCCGACGCGAGCAACGCCAGCGGCAGTGCCAGGCGCACGCTCGCCAGTCCGCTGCGCATCAGCGTCGGCGCGGCCGCCAGCGCGCTGGCCAGCGCGACGAGCAGCCCGGCGCCGCGCACGAAGTCGAGGTGGAACGGGAAGAAGCCGCCGACGATCGGCACGAACAGCGTGCCGCCGCCGATGCCCGCCGGCACCGCGACGATGCCCATCAGAAAGCACGCGACGAACAGCGCCAGCGGCCAGACCCACCACGGCGTCCCCGGCGCTGCCGCGGTGGCCGCGTGCGCCGGCAGCGCGGCGGCGGCGAGCACGGCCGCGGCGAGCACGGGCCGCAGCGGGGCGACGGCGCGTCGCAGGTCACGCATTCAGCCGACCACCTGGTAATACAGGTTCTGCGGGTGGTTGGCCTGCGCGAAGAAGAACCAGCGCTCGGCCAGCAGGCCCACGTACTGCACCGCGAACGCGAGCGCGAACCACGTCGCCGAGGCGCCGCCCAAGCCGAGTGCCAGCAGCGCCAGCGGCAGCACGAACGCCAGCGCGACGAAGGCCCACTTGACGTTCTTCAGCACCGATGGGGTCTGGCCGTGGAAGAACTCGCGCGTGTTGAACGAGCCGCCCATGAAGCCCATCGAGCGCTGCACGACGCGCGGGTGCTTGACGCCGATCGCGGTCTGCAGCGTCGACTTCGGCTTCAGCCGCGCGTTGCGCACCAGCGACGCGCCGCGCGTGACGAGCCCCGCGAGCGTCAGCGCCAGTGCCGCGAGCGCGAACGGCCGCGCCAGTGCCGGGGCCTGCGCGGCCGCCAGCGCCGACGCCAGCGTCAGGCCCGACGCGCAGCCGAGCACGAGGTAGTTGACGACGGTCAGCGCACTCGCCCACTCCTGGATGAAGCGCACCGACGCGTAGATCATCGCGGTGCAGACGAACAGCGCCAGCGCCGCGAGCGCCGCAGCCGCGCCGAGCGCGCGCGTGGCCGGCAGGCCGAGCGCGTGCGCCGCGGCCCACGCGAGCGCGAGGCCGCCGAAGGCCGGCAGCACGATGACTTCGCGCGACAGCCACGACGTGCGCCACATCGCCGCGGCGCGCCACGCACGCTCGGGCCGGCCGAGGTGGAAGAACGACGCGGCGAGGCCCAGCCCGGTCAGCACGACGGCCACGAGGCCGCCGAACGCGAGGAAGCGTGCCTGCCCGTCGCCCGCGCCGAAGCCGGCGAGCTCGGCGGCGAACAGCGCGAGGAACAGACCCTGCGCGGCGCCGATCAGCGTCGTCAGGAAGATGACGGAAAACGCCGGTTGCATGTCAGGTGGCGAAGTCTTCGCGGCCGGGGCCGGCGGGCGACGCCGGCTGCAGGCCGTCGACCTGCAGCGGATTGTCGACGCGCTGCAGGTCCTCGGGGTGGATCGTGATCTCGGTGCGCCGGCGCGGCAGGTAGTGGTTGGCCGGCTTCGTGCCCCACTCGGGCATCAGCGCGTAGCCGCCGCGCTCGGCGATCGCCTTGGCTGCGTCGGACGCCGGGTCGTGGATGTCGCCGAAGAGGCGCGCCCCGGGCGGACACGCGAGCACGCATGCCGGCTTGCGCTCGGCCAGCGGCAGCGTCGTGTCGGTGACGCGGTCGACGCACAGCGTGCACTTGGTCATCACCTTGCGCTGCTCGTCGAGCTCGCGTGCGCCGTAGGGGCAGGCCCAGCTGCAGTACTTGCAGCCGATGCACTTGTCGTAGTCGACGAGCACGATGCCGTCCTCGGCGCGCTTGTAGCTCGCGCCGGTCGGGCACACCGGCACGCACGGCGGGTCCTCGCAGTGCAGGCAGCTCTTCGGGAAGTGCACCGTCTGCGTGTTCGGGTACTCGCCGACCTCGAACGTCATCACGCGGTTGAAGAAGGTGCCGCTCGGGTCGGCGCCGTAAGGGTCGAGGTCGACGAGCGGGCCGGCCGCGCCCGACGTGTTCCACTGCTTGCAGCTCGTCACGCAGGCGTGGCAGCCGACGCAGACGTTGAGGTCGATGACCAGCGCGAGCTGCGTCACTTCTTGCCCCCCGCCATCCACGCGCGCGCTTTCGGCGGCTCGATCGGCATGCCCGGCAGCCGCGGCATCGGCTCGAACTGCGGCCACGTCGCCGCCGGCTCGTCGGGCTGCGCCGGGTAGATGCGCACGCGCACGTCGTACCACGCGGCCTGGCCGGTGATCGGGTCCGAGTTCGACACCGCGCCGCCCTGCGCGACGGGCAGCTCCTCGCGGATCAGGTGGTTGAGCAGGAAGCCGCGCCGCGACTCGTTGGCGTCGTCGGCCAGCGACCACGCGCCGGCCGACTTGCCGATCGCGTTCCACGTCCACACCGTGCCCGGTTCGACGGCCTCGGAGGTGCGGCACATGCAGCGCACCTTGCCCCACGGCGACTCGACCCACATCCAGCCGCCGTCGGCCACGCCGGCGCTGCGCGCGGTGGCCGGGTTGACGTAGAGGTAGTTGTGGGTGTGGATCTGGCGCAGCCAGGCGTTCTGCGAGTCCCACGAGTGGTACATCGCCATCGGCCGCTGCGTGACGGCGTTGAGCGGGTACTTCTGCGTGTCGGTGGCCTGCTGCTCGAGCGGCGCGTACCAGAACGGCAACGCGTCGAAGTAGGTCGCCACGCGCTCGCGCAGCCGCGCCGGCGGCTGCTTGCCGGCGCGCTTGCCCTGCGCCGCGAGGCGGAAGCTGTGCAGGAACTCGGAGTACAGGTGGATGACGATCGGGTCGTTGTCGCGCCGCAGGCCGTTCTTCTGCGCCCACGCCATGTAGTCGCGGTTCCAGTTGCGCATGTACTGCGCCTCGGGTGGCAGCACGTGGTGGTGGACGCAGTGGTTCTGCGCGTACATCTCCCACTGGCGCGGGTTCGGCTCGCCGCGCATCGACTGGCTGCCGTCCTTGCCGCGCCAGCCGGCGAGGAAGCCGATGCCCGAACCGGGCGCCGTCTCGTAGTGGACGATGAAGTCGGGGTAGTCCTTGAACCTGCGGCTGCCGTCGACGTTCGTGAACGCCGGCAGCTTCAGCCGGCTCGCGAGCTCGACGAGCACCTCCTGGAACGGCTTGCACTGCCCGAGCGGCGGCAGCACCGGGACGCGCACCGCGTCGACCGGGCCGTCGAACTCGCTGATCGGCCGGTCGAGGATCGACATGCAGTCGTGCCGCTCGAGGTACGTCGTGTCGGGCAGGATGAGGTCGGCGAACGCCGTCATCTCCGACTGGAACGCGTCGCACACGACGAGGAACGGGATCTTGTACTCGCCGTCGGGCCGCTTGTCGTTCAGCATCTTGCGGACCTCGGACGTGTTCATCGTCGAGTTCCACGCCATGTTGGCCATGAAGATCAGCAGCGTGTCGATCGGGTACGGGTCGCCGCGCCAGGCGTTGGTGATGACGTTGTGCATCAGCCCGTGCGCCGACAGCGGGTGCTCCCAGCTGAAGCCCTTGTCGATGCGCACCGGCTCGCCGCGCTCGTCGACGAACAGGTCGTCGGGGCTCTCGGGCCAGCCCAGCGGCGCGCCGTCGAGCGGCTTGTTCGGCTGCACCGCCTGCGGGCCCTTCGGCGGTCGTGCGTTCGGCGGCACCGCGCGCGGGTACGGCGCCTTGTGGCGGAACCCGCCCGGGCGGTCGATCGTGCCGAGCAGGCTCATCAGGATCGCGAGCGAGCGGATCGTGTGGAAGCCGTTGCTGTGCGCGGCGAGCCCGCGCATCGCATGGAACGCGACGGGCCGGCCGATCACCGACTTGTGGCGCTGGCCCCAGCAGTCGGTCCACGCGATCGGCAGCTCGATGCGCTGGTCGCGCGCCGTGATGCCGATCTCGTGCGCCAGCCGCCGGATCGTCGCCGCCGGGATGCCGGTGATCTCGGCCGCCCACTCGGGCGTGCAGTCCTTGACGCGGTCGACGAGCAGCTGGAACGCCGGCACCGCGGGCGTGCCGTCGGGCATCGTGAAGCGGCCGAGCAGCGCCGGGTCGGCGCCTTCGGTGTGGTCGGCGACCGGCTTGCCGGTGTGGCGATCCCACCAGTAGAAGTTGTGCGGGCGCAGCGGGTTGACGACGTCGCCGTCGGGGTTGCGCAGCATCATGCCGAACGCGTCGCTCGCCGCGTCCTGGTTCACGAGCTGGCCGGCGTTGGTGTAGCGCGCGATGAAGTCGCGGTCGTACAGCCCGAGCGCGACGATCTCGTGGATCAGCGCCAGCAGCAGCGCGCCGTCGGTGCCCGGCCTGATCGGCACCCACTCGTCGGCGATCGCCGAGTAGCCGGTGCGCACCGGGTTGATCGACACGAAGCGGCCGCCCGCGCGCTTGAACTTGCTGATCGCGATCTTCAGCGGGTTGCTGTGGTGGTCCTCGGCGGTGCCGATCATCACGAACAGCTTGGCGCGGTCGAGGTCGGGGCCGCCGAACTCCCAGAACGAGCCGCCGATCGTGTAGATCATGCCGGCGGCCATGTTCACCGAGCAGAAGCCGCCGTGCGCGGCGTAGTTCGGCGTGCCGAACTGCCGTGCGAACAGGCCCGTGAGCGCCTGCATCTGGTCGCGCCCCGTGAAGAGAGCGAACTTCTTGGGGTCGGTCGCGCGGATCTTCGCGAGGCGCTCGGTCAGGATCGCGAACGCCTGCTCCCACGGGATCGCGTCGTACTGCACGGCGCCGCGCTCGGTGCCCGGGCGGCGCAGCAGCGGCTGCGTCAGGCGCGCCGGCGAGTACTGCTTCATGATCCCCGAGCTGCCCTTGGCGCAGATCACGCCCTGGTTCAGCGGGTGCTCGGGGTTGCCCTCGATGTAGCGCACCTCGGGGCCGTTCGGCCCCTCGCGCAGGTGCACGCGGATGCCGCAGCGGCACGCGCACATGTAGCACGTGGTGTTGCGCGTCTCGGTCTTGGCGCCGGGAATCGGCGGCGCGGTCGGGTCGTGCAGCGGGGTCGGCGCCATTCGTTGTCGTTCATGCGGCCGACGCGGGGCCGGCATGCGTGACCCCGACCGCCGGGGGCAGCCGGGGGTGTCTCCTGTCGCCATTAGGCAAAAGGGGGCATTGCAGCGTCTATAGCCGGGACGGGTAATGGCGTGTAACCCATCTGGGGGATGACCGCCGCCGCGCGTCAGCGGCGTGCGCGACGGCGCCGCACGGCTTCCTCCGGGTCGGCGGCGTCGGGCCGGTCTCGATCACCGCTCAGGCGGCGGCATGGGCGGCGGCCTCGGGCCACGCGTCGATGGCGGGTGCCGCCGTCGCGGTCAGCCGCCGCGCAAGCGCGTTGACCGTGGTCAAGACCGGCCGCCGGCGGGCGATCGCGTTCCCGTGACAATGGAACGGGGCATCGCGGGTAGGCGTGGGGGTATCGGGTCGCGCCCGATGGCCAAACCGACGCGGACCGGTTCCAATGCGAAGCTCCTCGCCACAGGCGTCAAGGCCTCGATGATTTCCCTTTCCGACCGGACGAGCGGCGGTGGCATCGCCGACGCGCAACGCCCGCCCGATACCAGCCTGCTCGCCGAGATCACGGCCGACCTCGGCGCCGGCCACGACGTCGAGGCGCTGCTGCGCCGCTTCCTGCTGCCGATCGTCACGCTGGCCGGCGCCCAGGCCGGTGCGGTGCGCGTGTTCTGCGACGAGACGCGGCGGCTGCGGCTGGTCGGTCACCTCGGTCTGGCGCCCGAGGTCGTGCAGGCCGAGGCACTCGTCGACCGCCACTGCGGCGTGTGCGGCGTGGCCACCCACGGCCAGCAGCTCGCGTGGAGCGAAGCCGCCGGCGACTGCAAGCTGCACGGCGTGCGCGCCAGCGGCGCGGCCGGCGGCGGGTGCGCGCACGTGCTGGCGGTGCCGCTCGCGCACCGCGGGCGCCTGCTCGGTGTCTACAACCTGTTCTTCGAGACCGCGGTGCGCTCCGACGACGGCGTGCAGACGGTGCTGCGCGCCGTCGGCGACCTGCTCGGCCTCGCGCTCGACCACCTGCGGCTCGAGCGCGAGCACCTGCGCGCGACCGTGCTCGCCGAGCGCCAGCTGATGGCGGCCGAGGTGCACGACTCGGTCGCGCAGACGCTGACCTTCGTGAAGATGCGCCTGCCGCTGCTGCAGCAGGCCATCGAGGGCGACGAGCGCGCACGGGCGCTGAAGTACGTCGCCGACGTGCGCGGCGCCGTCACGCAGGCGCACGCGAGCCTGCGCGAGATCCTGACGCACTACCGCGCACCGGTCGACCCGAAGGGCCTGCTGCACGCGCTGGCCGACTGCGCGCGGCAGTTTCCGGCGCGCACCGGCGTCGCGCTCGCCTACGCCAACCGCGCCGGCGCGCTCGAGCTCAGCACCGAGCAGGAGGCGCAAGCGTTCCACGTCGTGCAGGAGGCGCTGGCCAACGTCGCGCAGCACGCCCACGCGCGCCACGCGTGGCTGTCGGTCGACGCGCGCGACGGGCTCGTCGAAATCGTCGTCGAGGACGACGGCACCGGCCCGCGCGCGGCCGACGATGCCACAGCGGCCGGGCCGACGCACCACGGGCTGATGATCATGGGTGAGCGCGCGCGCCGCCTCGGCGGCCAGCTCGAGATCGGGCGGCGCGCCGGCGGCGGCACGCGCGTGCGGCTGGCGTTTCCGCGTGCCGGCGCCGACGCGAGGACGACGGCATGACGACGGCACCGCTGCGCATCGTGCTCGTCGACGACCACTCGCTGTGCCGCAGCGGGTTGACCGACCTGCTGACCCACCGCGGCAAGATGCAGGTGCTCGCCGCCGCGGCGACTGCCGACGAGGTGCTGCCGGTGCTGCGCGAGCAAAAGCCCGACCTGCTCGTGCTCGACCTGCGCATGCCCGGTGCCGACGGCCTGACGCTGCTGCGCCGCTTGCGCGCCGAGGGCATCGACACGCCGGCGCTGATCCTGACGATGAGCGACTCCGAGGCCGACCTCGCGGCGGCGCTGCGCGCCGGCGTGCGCGGCTACCTGCTCAAGGACATGGAGCCCGACGAGGTGATCGCCGCGATCGGGCGCGCCGCGCGCGGCGAGCTGACGGTGGCACCGGCGATGACGGTCAAGCTCGCGCAGATGCTGCAGCAGCCCGGTGGCGGCAGGCCGACCGACCGCGCCGGAATGCTCGCGTCGCTGACCGAGCGCGAGCGCGAGATCCTCGAACACCTCGCCCGCGGGCAGAGCAACAAGGCGATCGCGCGCGCGCTCGACATCAGCCACGACACCGTCAAGCTGCACGTGCGCCACATCCTCGCGAAGCTCAACCTGAGCTCGCGCGTCGAGGCGGCGGTGTTCGCCGTCGAGTCGCGCGCGGCCGGCGAACGCGCCGACGGCGGCTCGCGCTGAATCGCCCGCGTGCTCGCGCTCGGCGGCCGGCGGACGCCTCAGCCGCCGGCGGCGAGCACGCGCAGGATCTCGCGGCCGTAGGCCTCGAGCTTCTTTGCGCCGACGCCGCTGATGCCGGCCAGCGCGTCGAGCGTGGCCGGCGCCTCGCGGGCCATCTCGGCCAGCGTCGCGTCGTGGAAGATCACGTAGGCCGGCAGCCCGTGTTCGCGCGCGACTTCGGCGCGCCAGGCTTTCAGCGCGGCGAAGCGCGCGAGCGCGGGTGCGTCGAGCGGCAGCGGTGGCGCATGCGTCTTGGCCGCACGGCGCGCCGCCTTCGCGCGCGGCGCGAGCGCGCTCGGCCGGCGCAGCCGCAGCGTGACCTCGCCGCGCAGCACCGCGCGGCTCGACGCAGTCAGCGCGAGGGTGTGGTACTCGCCTTCGGCCTTCAGGTGGCCGAGCGCGATCAGCTGGCGCAGCACGGCGCGCCACTGCGCCTCGCTCAGGTCGGCGCCGATGCCGAACGTCGACAGCCGCTCGTGGCCGTGCTGGCGCACCTTGTCGGTGGCCTTGCCGCGCAGCACGTCGATCAGGTGGCCGGCGCCGAACGCGTCGGGGCCGAAGCCGCGGCCGTGCTGCGCGAAGCGGTAGACGCAGCTCAGCGCCTTGCGCGCGGCCTCGGTCGCGTCCCAGGTCTCGGGCGGAGCGAGGCAGTTGTCGCAGTTGCCGCACGGCTGGCTCGCCTCGCCGAAGTACGCGAGCAGCCGCACGCGCCGGCAGTCGGTCGCCTCGGCGAGCGCGAGCAGCGCGTCGAGCTTGTCGCGCTGCAGGCGCTTGAACTCGTCGTCGGCGCTGCTCTCGTCGATCATGCGCCGCTGCTGCACGACGTCGGCCAGGCCGTACGTCATCCACGCGTCGGCGCTCAGCCCGTCGCGGCCGGCGCGGCCGGTCTCCTGGTAGTAGGCCTCGATGTTCTTCGGCAGGTCCAGGTGCGCGACGAAGCGCACGTCGGGCTTGTCGATGCCCATGCCGAACGCGATCGTCGCGACCATCACGAGCCCGTCTTCGCGCAGGAAGCGGTCCTGGTGCGCGCGGCGCACGTCGGCGTCGAGCCCGGCGTGGTACGGCAGCGCCGCGATGCCCTCGCCCTCGAGCCACGCCGCCACCTCCTCGACCTTGCGCCGGCTGCCGCAGTAGACGATGCCCGCGTCGCCGTCGTGCTCGTCGCGCAGGAAGCGCAGCAGCTGACGGCGCGGGTCGTCCTTCTCGACGATCGTGTAGCGGATGTTCGGGCGGTCGAAGCTGCTGACGAAGGTGCGCGCGCCCTGCAGCTGCAGCCGCTCGACGATGTCGGCGCGCGTGACGGCGTCGGCGGTCGCGGTCAGCGCGACGCGCGGCACGCCCGGGTAGCGCTCGGCGAGCACCGACAGACCGAGATATTCCTCGCGGAAGTCGTGCCCCCACTGGCTGACGCAGTGCGCCTCGTCGATCGCGAACAGCGACAGCCGGCCACCCGCGTGCAGCGCGTCGAGCATCGCAAGGAAACGCGGCGTCAGCACGCGCTCGGGCGCGGCGTACAGCAGCACCAGCCGGCCGCTGCGCAGTTCGCGCTCGACGGCCTGTGCCTCGTCGGGCGCGAGCGTCGAGTTCAGGAACGCGGCGTGCACGCCGGCCTCTTCAAGCGCGCCGACCTGGTCGTGCATCAGCGCGATCAAGGGGCTCACGACGACGGTGACGCCGCGGCCGGCGCGGTGGCGCACGATCGCTGGCACTTGGTAGCACAGGCTCTTGCCGCCGCCGGTGGGCATCAGCACGAGCGCGTCGCCGCCCGCGATGACGTGCTCGACGATGGCCTGCTGCGGCCCGCGGAACGCCGTGTAGCCGAACACCTCGTGCAGCACCCGCAGCGCGGGGGGCGGGGCGGGAGCAAGGACGGCGGACATCGGGGCGGCGGCGGAAAGAGGCATGTTACGGGGCCGCGCCGGGCTGGCGCGCGTCCCCGGCCCCGCCAGCCGCCGACGGCGGCGCCTGCGGCGGCATCAGCAGCGCGGCCAGCTCGAGGTACATCGGCCGCGTGATCAGTCGCGAGATGCCGCTGGCCAGCAGCGCGGTGGCCATCAGGCTGAGCACCATCGCGTGGCCGGCGACCATCTCCATCACGATGATGAACGCGGTGATCGGCCCCTGCGTCGTCGCGGCGAGGAAGCCGACCATGCCCAGCGCGATCAGCGGGATCGCACGCTCGGCGCCGACGCCGGCGAGCAGCGCGACGTCGTGGCCGATGCCCGCGCCGATCGCCAGCGACGGCGCGAACACGCCAGCCGGCACGCCGGTCCACGCCGACAGCCACGTCGCGCAGAACTTGAGCAGCGTGTAGATCGCCGGCAGATCCTGCTGGCCTTCGAGCAGCGCGCGCGTCGTCGTCGCGCCGGCGCCGGCGGTGGCGCCGTGCGTCACCAGCCCGATCACGGCGACGCCGAACGCGCAGCCGGCGGCGAAGCGCAGCGGGTGCGCGCGCCGCCAGCGGCTGAAGCGGTCGGCACCCCCTTGCATCGACACGACGATCAGGCGCGAGAACAGGCCGCCGGCCAGCCCGGTGGCCAGCGCGACCAGCACGCCGGGGCCGAACAGCCCCCAGTCGAGCTGCTGCACCGCGAGCTTGCCGAAGTAGGTCACGTTGCCGAACACCGACACCGCGACGAGGCCGGCGGTGACGATGGCCACGATGACGAGCGAACTGTGCGACAGGTGCCGTCGCCGCGTGAGCTGCTCGAGCGCGAAGATGACGCCGCCCAGCGGCGTGTTGAACGCCGCCGCGATGCCGGCCGCGGCGCCGGCGACCATCAGGTCGTGCGCGTCGATACCGGCGCCCGGCGACAGCCAGCGCCGCGCGTGCAGCATCACGCCGGCGCCGACCTGCACCGTCGGGCCCTCGCGGCCGATCGACAGCCCCGCCAGCAGCCCGCCCGAGACGAGCCAGATCTTGTGCAGCGACACGCGCAGCGACACCAGCGCGCCGCGGCGCGGCTCGCGCGCGCCGTCGTCGAGCGCCGCCATCACCTGCGGAATGCCCGAGCCCATCGCGGCGGGCACGAAGCGACGCGTGAACCACAGCACGGCCACCGTCAGCGCCGGCGTCCACGCCAGCGTGAGCCAGGCGCCCCAGCTGCCCAGTGGCCCGTTGGTGGCGCGCGCGTGCGCGAACGCGTCGCTCGCCCACTCCGACAGCAGCGTAAACGCAACGACGACCAGCCCGGTGGCCACCGCGTAGCCGATCACCACCGCGCGGTCGATCCACGGCCGCCCGGCGACGATCTCCTGGCGCAGGTTGCGCCAGAAGTCGGGCTGGTGCGTCACGTCGGGCTCATTCATCGTCCCCACCTTAGCAGGCGGCGTGCCGGCCCCCGGTCCCGCGCAGCGCTGCGGCACAATGATCCGCATCGAACCCCACCGCGGCGGAGGCATCCATGGCCAGCGTCAACAAAGTCATCCTGATCGGCAACCTCGGCAAGGACCCCGAGGTGCGCTACACGCCCAGCGGCGCGGCCGTGTGCAACCTGCGGCTGGCCACGACGCGCAACTGGAAGAACCGTGAGACCGGCGAGCGCCAGGAAGAGACCGAGTGGCACTCCGTCGTGCTGTACGACCGCCAGGCCGAGATCGCCGGCGAGTACCTGCGCAAGGGCCGCCCGGTCTACATCGAGGGCCGGCTGAAGACGCGCAAGTGGCAGGACAAGGACGGCAACGACCGCTACACGACCGAGATCGTCGCCGAGACGATGCAGTTGCTCGGTGGCCGCGAAGGCATGGGCGGCAGCGACGAGACCGCGGCTGCGCCGGCGCGCAGCGCCGCGCCCGCACGGCCGGCACCCAGCAAGCCGGCGCCGCAGAAGTCGTCGACCGGCTTCGACGACATGGACGACGACATCCCTTTCTAGACGGCGTCGGCCCGGGGTGTCGATCGGCGACAACCCTGCTACCCATGTGGGCTATGACCGGTCACCCATTGCGGTAATAGACGGTGGCGCGCCCTTCGTCCGTAATAGCCGCAGCGTGCTGCGACCGTGCGGGCACCGCGGCGTCGCCGCGGCCGGCGGCTGCGGACTCGACACGGCCCGCAGGCCGGCGCAAGGAGACAGACGCATGAACTACGACAAGGAATTCGACGCCTCGGGCCTGTCGTGCCCGCTGCCGATCGTCAAGACGAAGAAGTCGCTCGCCGACATGGCCTCGGGCCAGGTGCTGCGCGTGGTCGCCACCGACCCCGGCTCGGTGTGCGACATGGCCGCGTTCGCCGAGCAGACCGGCAACGCGCTGCTGTCGTCGACGCAAGAAGGCGGCAAGTACGTCTTCTTCCTGCGCAAGGCCTGATCCTCACCGACCGACGCGTCCACCGCCGCGGCGCCACGCACTGCGGCGGGTGGGTGCGCACGTCCGTGCACTTTCCTCGCTGACCGTTCCGGAACTTCGATGGCTACCAAGAAAATGGCGATCATCGCCACCAAGGGCACGCTCGACTGGGCCTACCCGCCGCTGATCCTGTCGTCGACGGCCGCGTCGCTCGGGTGGGACGTGCAGATCTTCTTCACGTTCTACGGCCTGCAGCTGCTGCGCAAGAACCTCGACCACATCAAGATCAGCCCGCTCGCGAACCCGGCGATGCCGATGCCGGTGCCGATGCCGGTGCTCGTGCAGGTGCTGCCGGGCATGGAGTCGATGGCGACGATGATGATGAAGAACAAGATGAAGTCCAAGGGCGTCGCGTCGCTCGAGGAGCTGCGCTCGCTGTGCCTGGAAGCCGACGTCAAGTTCGTCGCCTGCCAGATGACGGTGGACCTGTTCGAGTTCAGCAAGAGCGACTTCATCGACGGCATCGAGTACGGCGGCGCAGCGACGTTCATGAAGTTCGCCGGCGAGTCCGACGTGTGCCTGTACATCTGAGGCCATCGTGGGTCGCGCTGGCGCGGCCGGTGCTGGGCATGGGCCGGTGTTCATGGGCATCGTGCGCGCGTCCGACGCGATCCGCGGCGCGTGGCTGGTGAAGCCGCGGCCACTAGACTCACGGCGATCGCCGGCGCGCCGCGCGCTGGCCCGACAGGAGGAGGTCTTCGATGAGCACTGAGGCGGCAGCCGATCCGTCCAGCCTGGTGGTGTGGGGGGGCTTCGGCCTCGCGTTCGTGTTCGGCGCCATCGCCAACCGCAGCAACTTCTGCACGATGGGCGCGGTGTCGGACGTCGTCAACATGGGCCACTGGGGCCGCATGCGCATGTGGCTGCTCGCGATCGCGGTGGCCATCGTCGGCACCAACCTGCTGTTCCACGCCGGGCTGATCGACCTGCCGAAGACGATCTACCAGCGTCCGACGCTGAGCTGGCTGTCGCTGCTGGTCGGCGGCGTGCTGTTCGGCGTCGGCATGTCGCTGGCCGGCGGCTGCGCGAACAAGAACCTGATCCGCGTCGGCGGCGGCAGCGTGCGCTCGCTGGTGGTGCTGACCTTCCTCGCGATCTCGGCGTACATGACGCTCAAGGGCCTGTTCGGCCAGTGGCGCGCGAGCGTCCTCGACCCGGTGTCGTTGGACCTCGGCAAGATCGGCCTCAGCGACCAGAGCCTCGCCTCGCTCGTCGCCAAGATCACCGGGATCGACGCCAAGACGGCGCTGATGGCCACGCTGTGGGTCGTCGGCCTCGCGCTGGCGGCGTTCGCGTTCGCCGACAAGCGCTTTCGCGCCAACGCGACGCAGTGGAGCGCCGGGATCGTGATCGGCGCGGTCGTCGTCGCGGGCTGGTACCTCACCGGCCACCTCGGCTTCGGCGAGAACCCCGAGACGCTCGAGAACGTCTATTTCGCGACCAACACGCGCACGCTCGAGTCGATGAGCTTCGTCGCACCGACCGCGTACACGCTCGAGCTGCTGATGCTGTGGACCGACAAGTCGCTGCGCGTGACGTTCGGCATCGCGACCGCGCTGGGCGTGATCGCCGGCTCGCTCGCGTGGGCGCTCGCGTCGAAGACGTTTCGCTGGGAGGGCTTCGCGTCGTTCGACGACCTGCGCAACCAGCTGATCGGCGCCGTGCTGATGGGCTTCGGCGGCGTCACCGCGATGGGCTGCACTGTCGGGCAGGGTCTCACGGGCGTCTCGACGCTGGCGATCGGCTCGTTCATCGCGCTGGCCGGCATCGTCGCCGGCTCGGCGGCGACGCTGAAGTACATCACCTGGCGCGCCGAGCGCGACGCCTGAGCCTGCGGGCACCGGCGGCGCGCGTCAGCGCTGGAACACCGCATCGGGCCGCGACAGCCGCTCGCCGATCGCCACGGCGGCGTCGCCGTCGCGCGCGTGCAGCGCGAGCACCTCGTCGGCCAGCGCCGTGAAGTGTGTCGCCGCGGCGGCGCAGGTGTCGCGCAGCCCGCGGCCGCCGTCGCCGCCGCGCCACGTGGCATACGCCCGCGGCAGCGCCGGGCACAGCGCGGCACGCAGGCCGTCGAAGGTCGCGAAGAAGAAGTGCAGCGACGGCGCGTCGTCGCGTGCGAGCAGCGTCGGCAGCGTCGTCTCGAGGTCGGCGACGAGGTCGCGCACCGCACGCACCTGCAGGTCGGCACGGCGGTCGTCGAGCGCGCGCCGCATCGCCGCCCAGCCGGGCTCGAGGCGCTGCGCGGCGCGCCACTCGCCGAGCTCGTGCAGCACCAGCGTCTCGCCCTGCTCGTCGAGCAGGCGCGGCAGCGCGGCGTCGAAGTCGCGGTCCAGGCCGTAGGCGTCGACGACAGCCTTGAACGCGCCGTCGGCGCGCCTGAGGCCGAACGCTTCGAACTTCTCCCACATCCAGCGCGCGAACGACTCGCGGCGCAGCACGACGGTGTCTCCGACCAGCGCCGCCGGCGGCGCGAACAGCCCGCGCGCGAGCTCGCGGCCGCACACCTGCAGCGCCAGCCCGTCGTCGAGCGCGCGCGCCTCGAGCAGCTCGGCGAGGAAGAATGCCGGCCGCTCGCGGCCGGCCAGCGCAGCGCCGTACGCCAGCCCGTGGGCGGCCAGCGGGCTGGCGAGCGCGTCGACGTCGAACGGGTCGACGTCGGCCTCGGCCGCCGGCGACGGCAGCGCGACGAAGTCGCGGCCTTCGAGCTGCGCCCACTCGCGCTCGCGCCGTGCGAGCCAGGGGCCCACCGCGTCGCGCGCCAGCGGCGCGCCCAGCGGCAGCCGCTGCTCCCAGCGGTACAGCTCGCGCATCTGCAGCAGGTAGCTGCACAGCGTCAGCTCGGCCGCGTGGCGCGCGTCGGCGATGTGGCAGTTGGTCTGCACCGCGGCGGTGAGCGCCGCGACATCGTGCGCCGTCATCGTGCCCCCGGCCGGTGGCGGCGTCGCGGCTGCCACGTGGCCAGCGCCGGCACGATCTCGCCCCACGGGGCGTCCATCAGGCTGCCCCAGCGCGCGTGCGCGAGCCCGACGAGACGGTGCACGTCGGGCGGCGTGGTGGGCGCATCGGGCGAAGGCGCGTCGCCCAGCGCGCGCTGCAGTGCGCGCACGCCGCCGCACTGCAGCTGCAGCGCCTTCGCGTGGACGAGCGGCGCGCCGTGCGGCGGCAGCCGCAGCGCGAACGTCGCGCGCTCGCGCAGCAGTGCCACCAGCGTCGCGCAGTTGGTGTGCGCCACCGGCGACGCGCAGGTCACGAGGTCGCGCTCGCCCACCGCCTGCCGGCGCGCGAGCCCGCAGCCGGCCTCGCGCGCGAGCACGGCCTTCGTGAACACGCACGCGGTCGGTCCGGCGCAGCAGTCACCGGGGCGGTCGTCGGTGGCGGCGTCGGCGGCCATCGCGTCAGTCGTCGTCGGCGGTGCTCGGCGGCGCTTCGCGCACCTGGCCGAGCAGGTCCTCGGCGGCGAGCTCGTTGTCGGCGAACATCACTTTCACGCGTCCGGCGGTGCCGGGCGCGTCGGCGGCGCGCACGGCCTTCGCGTGCGCCGACGCGTCGCGGAACGACGCGAACTCGGCGAGCTTGGTCAGCACGCCGAGCGTGCCGACACGGTAGACGTAGTAGGGCATCGTGGAGGGCTTCGCAGCGGGGTCAGACGTAGCGTTTCGACGCGCGCCGGCGTCCCGGCAGCGCCTTCTGGATGATCACGCCGCGCACGGCCTCGAGGCCGGGGATCGGCAGGTCGGGCCATGCGGGGTCGAGCGCGTGCAGCCACCAGCGCGTGCCGTCGCCGCGCAGCTGGCGGAAGATCCACTCGCCGTCATGCAGCGCGAGCACGAACGAGCCGTCGCGCGCGAGGCCGTCGGGCTCGACGATCACGATGTCGCCGTCGTTGAACTCGGGCGCCATGCTGTGGCCGATCACGCGCAGCGCGAACGACTCGCCGCCGCTGCAGTCGCCGCCGAGCGTGGCCTGCGGATCCACCGTCAGACGACCTCGGCGAAGCGCTGCGCGGCGGGCACGCCGGCGCCGGCGAGCTGCGCATCGAGCGTGGCGACGAAGGCCTCGGGGCCGGCGAGGTAGAAGTCGCAGTCGATGTCGAACAGGTCGGCGCGCATCGCGCGCGCCATCTCGCGCGCGCCTTCGCGCGCGTCGTCGTGCCGCGACAGCGAGACCTCGAACGCGTCGAGCGCCTCGGACCACGCGCGGCACTGGTTGGCCATGAAGTGGCCGTCGGGCCGCGTCGCGAGCCAGAACAGCGAGATCGACGGCGCCGCGTCGAGCGCGAGCGCGTGCTCGATCAGGCTCTTGACCGGCGCGAAGCCGGTGTCGCAGGCGGCGAAGACGAGCGGCCGCTGGCTCTCGGCGAGCACGAACGTGCCGAGTGGCCCCCACACCGTGACCGGCTGGCCCGGCTTGACGGTGCCGGCGAACAGCGCGCGCGCGAACGCGTCGCCCTCGTCGCGCGCGACGTAGAAGTGCAGGTTGCGGTCGTCGCACGGGCAGCTGGCCACCGGGTGGGTGGCGTGCACGTCGTCGCCGCCGGCGCCTGCGATGCCCAGCGTCACCGACTGCCCGGCGAGGAAGCGCAGCCGGTTCGTGCGCGGCGTCTGCAGGTGCAGCAGCCGCGTGTCGGGCGCGAGCGCGGTGACGGCGCGCACCGTGGTCGTGATCTGCTGCGCCGCGATGTCCTGCGGCCCGCGGGCCTCCAGCGTCTCGAGCACCAGTTCGCTGCTCGCGGCTGTGTGCGCGCACATCAGCGTGTAGCCCTGGGCGCGCTCGGCTTCCGACAGCGCGTAGTCGCAGTGCTGCACCTTGGCGACCTCGCCGGCGATCACGCGCACCTTGCACATGCCGCAGCTGCCGTTGCCGCAGCCGTAGTTGAGCTTGAGCCCGGCGCGCAGCCCGGCCTGCAGCAGCGTGTCGCGACCCTCGACGGTGAACTCGTGGCCGCTGGGCCTGAGCGTGACCTGCGCCGACATCACCTTGAGCATGTCATCCATCACGTCGAGCACGTCGACGGTCTCGGTGGCGAGCACGCGTGCCAGCCCGCGCTCGATCTGCTGCTGCAGCCGCTGCCAGCGCGCGTCGTCGCCGTCGCGCGCCATGTCGCGCACCGTCTCGCGCAGCTCCATCACCAGCGCGTGGTAGCGCTCGAGGTGGCGGCGCACGTCGGCGAGCTCCTGCGTCTGCGCGAACAGCCGCTGCGCGAGCACTTCCTGGCTCGGCAGCAGCCGCTCGCGCACGCGGCGCCCGAACGCCTCGTCCTTGATGCGCGCAACGCGTTCGAGCAGCCCCGACTCCTCGAGCCGCGCCTGCGGGTACAGCGCGAGCAGCGCGTCGGTGGACACGCGGCCGTCGTCGCTGAGCTGCAGCGCGCCGTCGCGGATGCGCTGCTGCAGCACGCCGCGCGAGACGCCGACGAGCTGCGCGGCGCGCCAGACGGTCACCCATTGCGCCATGCGGCGTCTCCGCGCGCGGCGCGCGGCGCCACGCGGTCGAGGTAGCGGGCGCGGTACAGCAGCCGCGGGCGCGCCGGGTCGTCGACGAATGCGGTGCGCTCGTGCAGCACGTTGTTGGCGACGATGCCCATCCCGGCGTCGAGCTTGAGCCGCAGCGCCGGTGCCGCGTCGCCCGCGAGGACCGCCTCGAGCGCGGCCACCGCGGCGCGCGTGGCCGGGTCGTCTTTCCAGATGATGCTGCGCGTGCGCGCGGTGTAGCGCATGTGCAGCGCGCCGTCGTCGTCGACGGAGAACACCGGCCCCGACTGCGCCGCGCGGGCGACGCCGCCGACGGTGTCTTCGCGCGCAGGGATGGTCATCGCGTCGTCGGCCATCAGCGCGGCGATGTGCGTCGGGTCGGCGTCGCGCAGCGCGATGTAGACCCATTCGTGGTCGAGCAGCGCGTTGACGCCGCCCTCGGCGGCCGGGCGCACGCAGTGCAGGATCATGCCGCGGATGCGCCGGCCGGCCGGGTGGTAGTAGCCGTCGGTGTGCCAGCGGATCGCGCGGTCGGTGTACGGGATGAAGCCGCCGCGCCCGCCGTCACCGTCGCTGCGGTCGCTGACGGTGATGTGCGAGATGCCGTCTTCCTCGGCGAGCCAGTTGGCGTCGAGCCGCTCGAGCCCGAGCTGGCGCCCGAGCGCGCGCGGCAGAGACGCGTCGGCCGCGCTCGCCGGGCCGCGGTAGACGGCCATGTTCGCGCGGGCGCAGCGCTCGAGCAGCGCATCGCGCTCGCGCAGGGTCAGCGCGAACGGGTCGGCGACGTCGACGATCAGTTCGTCGACGTCACGCGGCGCGGCAGCGAGCTTCGCGGCGCGCCAGCGGCAGTACGCGACCTCGTCCGCGAGGTCGAACGGGCTCGCGGCGGCGGTGCGCACCGAGGTGGCCGTCGTCATCAGTCGGCTCCGAGCGCCGAGGCGCGGCGCGCGCGCTTCTCGGTCGAATAGACACCGGCCATGCCGCGCTCGACGAGCGCGACGGCCTCGGGCGCCTCGATGTCCATCACCTGGTCGAGCACCCACGGGCGGTCCTTGGGCGGCAGCAGCGGCTCGATGCGGCTGCCGAGGTAGCGGCGAAAGCCGAAGTCGGGCCCGTCGTCGCCGTAGCCGAACTCGGCGTAGTGCGGCGCGACCTCGTTGAACAGGTCGATGAAGCGCTCGCGGTAGCTCGCCGTGCCGGGCGCCACCGGGCCGAGCAGGTCACCCTCGTTCTCCTCGAGGAAGTCGGCGGTGCGCAGCACGAGCGCCGTCGTGAACGCGGCGCGCTCGTCGCCGGCCTGGCGCGCGTAGGCGATGCGGTCGGCGCACTGGATCAGGAACACCAGCACCTCGCGCAGGAACGCGAAGTACGGCGGCCCGACGTCGATGTCGAACCCGGCCTTGCGCATGCGGTCGAGCATCTGCCGCGCGACGCGCCAGACGATGAACGCGATCGCGCTGGCGCGCTGCTCGGCCGACTTCGGCTGCTCGGGCTTGAACCAGTGCGTCTTCAGCCGCATCGCCACGGGGCGAACCCTCCGACAGAGCTTGCGCGCACGCAGACCGCAAGCGAAGCGAAGCGCCCGTCCCGCGGCCGCCGCGGGTCCGGCTTCGCCGGCCCGCTGGCGGCGCCCCCCTGGGGGGGAGCGCCGAAGGCGCTTCGGGGGGGAGCCATCAGTACCCGCCTTTGCCATAAGGCTGCGGCAGCCCCGCGACCTTCGCACCCTGCTTGGCCGGCCCCAGCGGGAACAGGTCGTACAGCGCCTTGCTGTCGCAGCCCGGCAGGATCTCGGCGACGCCCTTGAGCATGTGGCGGAAGTTCGGCGTGTGGCCGTGCTCGCGGTACTCGTTGCGCAGGTACTCGACGACCTTCCAGTGGTCGTCGGTCAGCGTGATGCCTTCGGCCGCGGCGATGACGCGCACGACCTCGTCGCCGAAATCGGGCTCGATCAGGTAGCCCTGCTCGTCGGTTTCCAGTTCGGTGCCGTTGACGACATACCCCATGTCGAATGTCTCCTGTCGTGGTTCAGGGTCGGACGGATCGTGACCGGTTCAGCTGCCCACCGCCGCGGCCGAGCGGTGCGGCACGAACAGGCCCGCGCCGAGCCGCCGGTGCGGGCCGACACCGGCTTCGAGCACGCGCAGCGCGTCGGCGGCCGCGAGCCCGTGCAGCATCAGGCTGAAGCCCACGAGCACGCCGTCGCCGCCGCGGATGCGCTGGCGCTGGCCGCAGATGCGCTGGCACGCCGCACCGAGCGCGTCGAGCTCGGCGTTGACGGCGGCGAGGAACGCCGCTTCGTCGTCGCCGCCCGTGGCCTCGGCAAGGTCGGCGGCGACGAAGTGCGCGTACAGCGTGTTGTGCGGCAGCAGCTCGCGCAGGTGCGGCGTGCCCAGCCGCAGCCAATGGCCGTCGACGTCGAGCTCGCGCCCGGCCAGCGCACGCAGCGCGTCGGCGTGCGTGCGCGGCACACGCAGGACCAGGCGCGCGCGCTGCGACAGCAGCACGTCGCCGCCGGCCGTGTCGGCGACGTTGACCGGGTGCAGGCCGGCGCCGGGCAGGTCGCGCAGCCAGGGCGCGGCCGCATCGAGCGCGTCGGCCAGCGCAAGCCGGTAGTCGCGTGGCAGCGTGCGCCCCTCGAGCGGGAACACGGCGTCGACCATCGTCGAAGGCGGCAGCTCGGCGTCGTCGATCACGGCGGCCTCCGCCTCATGCGTCGCCCGCGTCGCCGGCGCCGGGCTGCGCACGCGCCCACGCCAGCAGCGCCTCACCCCAGGCGCGCGCCGTCAGCGGGTCGACGTCGAAGACCGTGAAGCGGCTCTTCTCGCGGATGCGCGTGCGCAGCAGGCTCATGCCGCCGGCGTCGTGGTCGACCTGCTGCAGCTCGATGTCCTGCCCGCCCAGCGGCACGCGCAGCTTCGCAATCGGGGTCAGGCGGGTCATCGCAGCGCAAGGCGGTCGAACCGAAGCGTGCATTGAGCGCGGCCATGCCCGGCGGCGTCCATACCCGGCACGGGGGATCGCTGCATAGCCCATCCGGGTAGTGTCGGTCTGCCCATTCGGGTCTATCGTCGCTACCCGACGCGGGTGATAGCGCGCCGCACGATGGCGCCCGTAGCATTCGCCGACCTTCGAACAACCGCCCGCCGAGGCGGGACAGCGCGCTGCAGGACCGGCGCCGGCCACCCAAGGAGACAAGCATGGCCAAGAAGATGCACGACACGCCGATGCTCGACGCGCTCGAGACCGGTCCGTGGCCCAGTTTCGTCACCGGCCTGAAGCGACTCGCGAAGGACAAGGACTACGTCGTCGACCTGCTCGGCACGCTCGAGACGTCGTACCAGACGAAGAAGGGCTACTGGAAGGGTGGCACCGTCGGCGTGTTCGGCTACGGCGGCGGCGTGATCCCGCGCTTCACCGAGCTGAAGAACGAGAAGGGCGAGCCGCTGTTCCCCGACGCGGCCGAGCTGCACACGCTGCGCGTGCAGCCGCCGCCGGGCATGCACTACACGACCGACGTGCTGCGCAAGATGTGCGACATCTGGGAGAAGCACGGCACCGGCCTGATCGCGTTCCACGGCCAGTCGGGCGACATCATGTTCCAGGGCGCGACGACCGCCAAGGTGCAGGAGGCGTTCGACGAGCTCAACGAGCTCGGCTTCGACCTCGGCGGCGCCGGCCCCGCGGTGCGCACGTCGATGAGCTGCGTCGGCGCCGCGCGCTGCGAGCAGAGCTGCTACGACGAGGGCCGCGCGCACCGCACGGTGATCAACACCTTCGTCGACGACATCCACCGCCCGGCGCTGCCGTACAAGTTCAAGTTCAAGTTCAGCGGCTGCCCGAACGACTGCATGAACTCGATCCAGCGTGCCGACATGGCCGTCATCGGCACCTGGCGCGACAACATGCGCACCGACGAGGAACTGGCGCGCAAGTGGTTCGACAAGCACGGCATGAACGAGCTCGTCAACGACGTCGTCGCGCGCTGCCCGACGAAGGCGATCCAGCTCAAGGAAGTCAAGGACCTGCGCCAGGGCGAGAAGATCAGCAGCGTCAAGGTCAGCGACACGCACGCGCTCGAGATCGACAACGGCGACTGCGTGCGCTGCATGCACTGCATCAACGTGATGACCGGCGCGCTCGCGCGCGGCACCGACACCGGCGTGACGGTGCTCGTCGGCGGCAAGCGCACGCTGAAGATCGGCGACCTGATGGGCACCGTCGTCGTGCCGTTCATGCCGATGAAGAGCGACGAGGACTTCGACAACCTCGTCGACCTCGCGCAGCGCGTGATCGACTTCTTCGCCGAGAACGCGCTCGAACACGAGCGCACCGGCGAGATGATCGAGCGCATCGGCCTCGTCAACTTCCTCGAGGGCATCGGCGTCGACATCGACCCGAACATGGTCTCGAACCCGCGCACGAACCCCTACGTGCGCACCGACGGCTGGGACGAGGAAGTGGCAAAGATCAACGCCAAGAAGAAGGCAGCGGCCTGAGCCGCCGCCTGGCACCCGCCGTCGCCGGCGCGGCGGCGGGACCCCGCTGAATCCATCGCGGAACACGCACCATGGCCCATCGCACCCCGATCGAGAGCGGCGCTCCCGACAACAAGCAGTACATGCACCCCACGTTGCTGAAGAACTACGGCAACTGGCGCTACCACGACCGCCCGCGCCCCGGTGTGCTGCACCACGTCTCGCACAGCGGCGACGAGGTGTGGACCGTGCGCGCCGGAACGCAGCGGCAGATGGACGTCTACACGATCCGCAAGCTGTGCGACATCGCCGACACCTATGCCGACGGCTACGTGCGCTTCACGATCCGCAGCAACATCGAATTCATGGTCGCCGACCCGAACAAGGTCGCGCCGCTGATCAGTGCGCTCGAGGAGAACGGCTTCCCCGTCGGCGGCACCGGCAACTCGGTGTCGATGATCGCGCACACGCAGGGCTGGCTGCACTGCGACATCCCGGGCACCGACGCGTCGGGCGTCGTCAAGGCGCTGATGGACGAGCTCTACGAGGAGTTCAAGCGCGAGGAGATGCCCAACCGCGTGCACCTGTCGACGAGCTGCTGCGAGATCAACTGCGGCGGCCAGGCCGACATCGCGATCATCGTGCAGCACACCAAGCCGCCGAAGATCAACCACGACCTGGTGGCCAACGTCTGCGAGCGCCCGGCGGTCGTCGCACGCTGCCCGGTCGCGGCGATCCGGCCGGCACTGGTCAACGGCAAGCCCTCGCTCGAAGTCGACGAGAAGAAGTGCATCTGCTGCGGCGCCTGCTACCCGCCGTGCCCGCCGATGCAGATCAACGACCCCGAGCACTCGAAGCTGGCGATCTGGGTCGGCGGCAAGAACTCGAACGCGCGCGGCAAGCCGACCTTCATGAAGATGGTCGCGGCCGGCATTCCGAACAACCCGCCGCGCTGGCCGGAAGCGTCGGCGATCGTCAAGAAGATCCTCTACACCTACAAAGCCGACGCGCGCTCGTGGGAGCGCCTGAGCGACTGGGTCGAGCGCATCGGCTGGCCGCGCTTCTTCGAGAAGTGCGACCTGCCGTTCACCAAGTACCTGATCGACGACTGGCGCGGCTCGCGGGCCAACCTGAACGCGTCGACGCATATCCGTTTCTGAACCGGCGCGGCACCCGATGAAATTCACCCTGCTGGTCAGCGAAGGCCCGTACACGCACCAGGCGAGCGACACCGCGTACCAGTTCGCTGCCGCCGCGATCGCCAAGGGCCACGAGGTGATGCGCGTCTTCTTCTACCACGACGGCGTCTACAACGCGACGCGGCTCACCGAGCCGCCGCAGGACGACCGCCACATCGTCAACCGCTGGTCGGCGCTGAAGGAGCAGCACGGCGTCGACCTCGTCGTGTGCGTCGCCGCCGCACTGCGCCGCGGCATCAAGGACGAGGTGCTCGCGCCGGGCTTTCGCATCAGCGGGCTCGGCCAGCTCGTCGACGGCGGCATCAAGAGCGACCGCACGGTGACCTTCGGAGACTGACGATGAAGAAGTTCATGTTCGTCAACCGCAAGGCCCCGTACGGCACGATCTACGCGCTCGAGAGCCTCGAGGTGGTGCTGATCACGGCCACGTTCGACCAGGACGTCAGTCTCGTGTTCGTCGACGACGGCGTCTACCAGCTCGTCAAGGGCCAGGACACGAAGGCCATCGGCATCAAGAACCACAGCAAGACGTATCGCGCGCTCGAGGGCTACGACATCGAGAAGCTGTATGTCGAGCGCGAGTCGATGGACGCGCGCGGCCTGACCGAGGACGACCTGCTCGTCGACGTCACGGTGCTGTCAAGCGCCGAGATGGCCGACCTGATGGCCGCGCAGGACGTCGTGCTGTCGTTCTGACCGAGGAACCCCGATGCTGCACATCGTCAACAAGTCCCCCGCGCAGACGACGGGCCTCGCGAGCTGCCTGCGGCTGGCCAAGGACGGCCACACGCTGCTGCTGATCGAGGACGGCGTCTACGCTGCCACCACCGGCATGGCCGTGGCGAGCGGGCTGGCGGCCGCGACGAAGCGGCTGAAGGTCGTCGCGCTCGCGCCCGACCTCGAGGCGCGCGGCGTCGCCGGCCGCCTGATCGACGGCGTGGCCACGGTGGACTACGCCGGCTTCGTCGACCTCGTCGCCGAGCACCCCACGAACCAGTCCTGGCTCTGAAGCGCGAGCCAACCCCTTCACCCGACGCACGAGGAGAACGAGATGTCGATCGAAGTCAACGGCCACACCATCGAGACCGACGAGGAAGGCTACCTGGTCAACCTGTCCGACTGGAACGAGGACGTGGCCGCCGCGATCGCCAAGCAGGAAAACGTCGAGATGACACCCAACCACTGGGAAGTCGTCAACTTCCTGCGCCAGTACTACGACGAGTACCAGATCGCCCCCGCGGTGCGCGTGCTGACGAAGGCCATCGGCAAGCAGCTCGGCGAAGAGAAGGGCAACAGCAAGTACCTCTACGAACTGTTCCCGTACGGCCCGGCGAAGCAGGCGTGCAAGATCGCCGGCCTGCCCAAGCCCACCGGCTGCGTCTGAGGGGCCGACGGGCGCCGTCACCGGCAGGATCCACGCGATGACGGCGCTCGGCTGGGCCTACGCGGTCGTCTTCTACGCGGCGACGGCGCTGTTCGTCGTCGGCCTGGCGCTGAAGATCCGGCGCTACGCGACGACGCCGGCGCCGCTGAAGATCCCGACGACGCCGGCGCCGACGACGGGCGGCGGCGCGGCGCTGCGCATGGTGCGCGAGGTCGCCCTCTTCGAGAGCCTGTTCAAGTCCAACAAGTGGACCTGGGCCTTCGGCTGGCTGTTCCACGTCTCGCTGCTGCTCGTGATCCTGCGCCACGTGCGCTACTTCCAGCAGCCGGTGTGGGAGCCGATCGTGTGGGTGCAGCCGTTCGGCACCTACGCCGGTTTCACGATGGTCGCGGGCCTGGCGGGGCTGTGGGCGAGGCGTTTCCTCGTCGACCGGGTGCGCTACATCTCGACGCCGTCGGACCACCTGCACCTGGCGCTGCTGATCGCGATCGGCCTGTCGGGGCTCGGGATGCGCTTCGTCGCGCACACCGACATCGTCGCGCTGAAGGCGTTCACGCTCGGGCTGATGCGCTTCGACGTGCAGCCGCTGCCGGCCGACCCGCTGCTGCTGCTGCACCTGGCGCTGGTGGCGGTGCTTCTGATCGTGTTCCCGATCAGCAAGCTGCTGCACGCGCCGGGGCTGCTGTTCAGCCCGACGCGTTACCAGGTCGACAACCCGCGCGAGGCGCGCCACGTGGCGTCGTGGGCGGCCGCGCTCGACAAGTGAGGGCAGTGGCGTGGCCACCGCGGCGTTCCAGACTCCCGAACTGAAGCCCTACCCGGTCATCCCGCTGGTGGCCGAGGGCGCGATGGCGCACACCAGGCCGTTCGTCGCGTCGCCGCAGATCCAGAGCCACATCGGTTTCCCCGGCGAGCTGAGCGAGGGCTGGGAGCAGCGTGCGATCGCGAAGATGGGCGAACTGCTCGGCAAGTACCGCTCGCTGCAGGTGTACATGGACGCCTGTGTGCACTGCGGCGCGTGCTCCGACAAGTGCCACTACTTCCTCGGCACCGGCGATCCGAAGAACATGCCGGTGGCGCGCCAGGACCTGATGCGCAAGGTCTACCGGCGCTACTTCACGCTCGCCGGCAAGCTGTTCCCGAAGCTCGTGGGCGCCGTCGACCTCACGCGCGAGGTGCTCGACGAGTGGTACAGCTACTACCACCAGTGCTCCGAGTGCCGCCGCTGCAGCGTGTTCTGCCCGTACGGCATCGACACCGCCGAGGTCACGATGGCCGCGCGCGAGATCATGGACTCGGTCGGCCTCGGGCAGAAGTACAGCAACGAGATCATCGGCAAGGTCCACAAGATCGGCAACAACCTCGGGCTGCCGGGCCCTGCGCTCGAGAACACGCTCGAGGACCTGGAAGAAGACGTCAAGGCAGACACCGGCGTCGACGTGCGCTATCCGATCGATGCCAAGGGCGCCAAGGTGCTGCTGGTGACGCCGTCGGCCGACTTCTTCGCCGAGCCGCACGTCGAGAGCCTGATCGGCTACGGCAAGGTGTTCCACGCCGCCGGCATTAGCTGGACGCTGTCGAGCAAGGCGAGCGAGGCCGGCAACTTCGGCATGTTCATCGGCAACTACGAGCAGCTGCGCAAGATCGCGATG
Source organism: Calidifontimicrobium sp. SYSU G02091 (assembly GCF_022631395.1). Classification (NCBI taxonomy): domain Bacteria; kingdom Pseudomonadati; phylum Pseudomonadota; class Betaproteobacteria; order Burkholderiales; family Sphaerotilaceae; genus Azohydromonas; species Calidifontimicrobium sp. SYSU G02091. The sequence goes on along the minus strand of NZ_JALBGB010000025.1, from coordinate 7,104 downwards.
CGCATCCGCGAGGCGGCGCTCGAGCTCGGCGTCAAGCGCATCGTCGTCGGCGAGTGCGGCCACGCGTGGCGCGTGGCCTACAGCTTCTGGAACACGCTGATCGGCGTCGGCGCGGGCGGCAAGGACCCGTTCGCGATCGAGCTGCAGCAGCAGCTCGACCCACGCTACAAGCAGCCGACGCACATCTGCGAGCTGACCCACGACCTGATCCAGCGCGGTGCGCTCAAGTTCGACAAGGAAAAGAACGACGACCGCATCATCACGTTCCACGACTCGTGCAACGTCGCGCGCGCCTCGCGCATGGGTGACATGCCGGGCGGCCAGTTCGTGATCCCGCGCGAGATCATCAAGGCCGTGGCCAACCACTTCCACGACATGGCGCCGGGCACGATCGGCGAGGCCACGTTCTGCTGCGGCGGCGGCGGCGGGCTGCTGACTGACGACTTGATCGAACTGCGCGTCAAGGGCGCGCTGCCGCGCATGGAGGCGCTGAAGAACGTCGTCGACCAGCACGGCGTCAACTTCATGGCCACGATCTGCGCGATCTGCAAGGCGCAGTTCACGAAGGTGCTGCCGTACTACGGCTTCGACATGAGCATGGTCGGCGGCGTGCACCAGCTCGTCAGCAAGGCCATCCGGCTCGGCGACGCCCGCTGAACGGCGCCGCGCCGCACACGATTCCCCAGGAGACCCGCGATGTCTGCCGCAACCGAGACCACCGACGTCAAGCCGCTGACCTTCCGCCGCTTCAAGGACGGCGACCACAAGATCAAGCGCTGGCAGGAGCAGATCTTCGACGCCGACCACTCGCACAAGTGCCCGACGTACATCCAGAGCACGCCGCCGTGCCAGGCGTCGTGCCCGTCCGGCGAGGACATCCGCGGCTACCTGAACATCGTGCGCGGCATCGAGAAGCCGCCGGCCGGCGTGCCGTGGCAGGAGTACGCGTGGCGGCGCCTGACCGAGGCCAACCCGCTGCCGTCCGTGATGGGCCGCGTCTGCCCGGCGCCGTGCGAGTCCGGGTGCAACCGCAACGAGGTCGAGGACTTCGTCGGCATCAACTCGGTCGAGCACTTCCTCGGCGAGTACGCGATCGCGAACAACCTGCAGTTCCCGAAGCCCGAGAAGCTCACGGGCAAGAAGGTCGCCGTGATCGGCGGCGGCCCGGCCGGGCTGTCGGCGGCGTACCAGCTCGCGCGCAAGGGCCACTCGGTGACGATCTTCGACGAGCGCGCCGAGCTCGGCGGCATGATGCGCTACGGCATCCCGGGCTTCCGCACGCCGAGGCGGGTGCTCGACGCCGAGATCCAGCGCATCCTCGACCTCGGCGTCGAGGCGCGCCTGAACACGCGCATCGGCACCGACATTACGCTCGAGCAGATCCAGGCCGAGTTCGACGCCGTCTTCCTCGGCCTCGGTGCGCAAAGCGGCCGCCCGCTGCCGGTCGAAGGCGCCGACGCGCCGAACTGCGTCACCGCGACCGCGTTCCTGAAGGCGTTCAACGATGGGCGGCTGCGCCACGTCGGCAAGCGCGTCGTCGTCGTCGGCGGCGGCGACACGTCGATCGACGTCGCCACCGTCGCGCGCCGCCTCGGCCACATCGAGCAGGTGCACGAGAAGGACCGCCCCGAGATGGCGATCGCCGGCCACGTCGCGCACGACGTCGCGTCGGTGTCGGCGCGCCAGGGCGCCGAAGTGACGCTGACGTCGATCTTCGCCGTCGACAAGATGCAGGCGAGCAAGCACGAGGTCGAACACGCCCTCGCCGAAGGCATCGCGATCCGCGGCGGGCTCGCGCCGGTGGCCGTCGTGCGCGGACCTGACGGGCGTGCCACCGCGCTGCGCGTCGCGCGGTGCGAGGCGTCGATCAAGGGCGGCCGGCTCGAGATCAAGATGATCGAAGGCACCGAGGAGGACATCCCGGCCGACCTGATCGTCTCGGCGATCGGCCAGGCGGTGGACTTCACCGGGCTCGAAGCGCTGAACAACGGCAAGGGCGGCATCAGCGCCGACAAGAACTACCAGGTCCAGGGCCACAAGGGCATGTTCGTCGGCGGCGACGTCGTGCGCCCGCACCTGCTGACGACCGCGATCGGCCATGGCGCGATCGCCGCCGACAGCATCGACCGCTACCTCGCCGGCGAGCCGCTCGACAAGCGGCCGAAGATCGACGTCCACACCTGGGACATCCAGCGCAAGCTGATCGAGAAGGGGCTCGTGCTGTCGGAGGTGCACGAGCCGATCCGCGGCACCGACAGCACCAACGTCGCGATCCACAACTTCGACAACCGCTCCGACCGCTACGTGATCCCGCACGAGGAGCTGTTCCTCGGCCACTTCCAGTACACGCCGCGCCACAAGCGCAAGATCGTCACGCTGACCGCCGAGCAGGCACTGAACAACTTCGACGAGCGCGTGCTGCCGCTGACCGAGGCCGAGGCGATCGCCGAGGCCAAGCGCTGCATGAGCTGCGGGCTGTGCTTCGAGTGCGACAACTGCGTCGTCTACTGCCCGCAGACCGCGGTGTTCAAGGTCAAGAAGTCGCAGGCGACGACGGGGCGTTACGTCGACACCGACTACACGAAGTGCATCGGCTGCCACATCTGCCACGACGTGTGCCCGACCGGGTACATCCAGATGGGTCTCGGGGAGTGATGGCCCCCCCCCGCAGCGCCTTCGGCGCCTCCCCCCCGGGGGGGCGCCGCCAGCGGACCGGCGAAGCCGGATCCGCGGCGGCCGCTTGGACCACGGCGGCGTGGCGGATGGGGATCCTGTCGCTGGCGCTGGGTGCAGCAGCTTCTTGCGCGCTGGCTCAGGGCAGCGGCCGCACGCCCAAGCCGGTGATCGAGCCGGCCAAGCCGGGCACCCAGTGCATCGCCGACCCGGCGACGATGCGCCGCGAGCACCCGGCGATGCTCAAGCACCAGCGCGACGAGACGGTCCACGGCGGCATCCGCGGCGCGAAGGCGAGCCTGAAGGCCTGCATCGCGTGCCACGCGAGCCCGACGACCGGCAGCGTCGCGGCCGCCGAGACGAACTTCTGCATCAGCTGCCACAGCTACACCGCGGTGCGCATCGACTGCTTCGAGTGCCACGCGACGAAGCCGGCGCCCACCGCGTTCCACCCGATCGTGCCGGTGGGGCCGAACGCGGCGGCCGTGATGCGCCTCGGGGCGCAGGCCCGCCAGCTCGACGGCGGCATCGCCGCGGCCGACGCCGCCACCTTGCAGCTGCTGAAGCCATGAGCGAATACGAGCACGCCCCTGCCGCGGCCCGCGATGCCGCCAAGGCCACGCGGCGCGGCTTCTTCGGCGTCGCCGCCGCCGGACTGGCCGGCGTGATGGTCGCGCCCGGCATCCGGCTGATCGAGGTCGCGCGCGCCGCCGGCGCCGACGGCCCCACTGCGGGCGCCAGCCCGAAGGTGCGCTGGGGCCTGCTGATCGACACGACGAAGTGCGCCAGCGGCTGCACCGACTGCGTCGACGCCTGCAACGCCGAGAACGGGCTCGACCCGCGGCCGACGCCGACCTCGGCGCAGTGGATCCGCAAGGTCGAGATCAAGGAGATCAAGACCGGGCGCGTCAGCTCGGCACCGGTGATGTGCCAGCACTGCGCGTCGCCGCCGTGCGTCGACGTGTGCCCGACCGGCGCGTCGTTCAAGCGCGCCGACGGCATCGTGCTCGTCGACCGCCACATCTGCATCGGCTGCCGCTACTGCATGATGGCCTGCCCGTACAAGGCGCGCTCGTTCGTGCACGAGCCGCTGACCGACCAGAAGCCCGACGTGCCGCGCGGCAAGGGCTGCGTCGAGAGCTGCACGCTGTGCGTGCACCGCATCGACGCCGGCGGCACGACGACCGCGTGCGCCGAGGCGTGCACGAAGGCCGGCCACGGCGCGATCCTGTTCGGCGACCTCAACGACCCCGACAGCGCGATCTCGAAGCGCCTGCGCGAGGTCGCCAGCGTGCAGTTGCGCGCCGACCTGCGGCTCGACCCGGGCGTGCGCTACCAGGGGATCACGTCATGACGGCGCTCGCCGAAGCGCGCGACGACGCGCGCCGCTTCTGGCTGCTGGTGCTCGCCGGCGGCCTCGTCGCCGCGATCGGGCTCGGCGCCGCGCACTACATGGAGGTGCACGGCCACATCGTCACCGGCATGACGAACCAGGTCGTCTGGGGTCTGCCGCACGTGTTCGCGATCTTCATGATCGTCGCCGCGTCGGGCGTGCTCAACGTCGCGTCGATCGGCTCGGTGTTCGGCCAGACGGTCTACAAGAAGCGCGCGCCGCTGTCGGGGCTGCTGAGCCTGGCGCTGCTCGCCGGTGGCCTGATGGTGCTGATGCTCGACCTCGGCCGCCCCGAGCGCGTGATCGTCGCGGCGACGCACTACAACTTCAAGTCGGTGTTCGCCTGGAACGTGTTCCTGTACTCGGGCATGGCGGCGATCGTCGCGCTGTACCTGTGGACGATGTTCGAGCGCCGCATGAACCGCTGGTCCAAGCCGGCGGGCATCGCCGCGCTGGTGTGGCGCTTCGTGCTGACCACCGGCACCGGCTCGATCTTCGGCTTCCTCGTGGCGCGCCAGGCGTACCAGTCGGCGCTGCTCGCGCCACTGTTCATCGTGCTGTCGTTCGGCTGGGGCCTGGCGGTGTTCCTCGTCGTGCAGTCGACGATGTACGCGTGGAACCGCATCACGCTGCCGGCCGAGATCCAGCGCCGCCTGGCGCGCCTGCTCGGCGTGTTCATCGCCGCGTCGCTGTACCTGGTGGCGGTGTACCACCTGACGAACCTGTACTTCGCGCGCCAGGGCGCGTTCGAGGCCTTCATCCTGTTCGGTCGCGACGGCGGCGGCACGTTCGCGCTGCTGTTCTGGGTCGGCTACGTGCTCGTGGGCTCGCTCGCGCCGCTGGCGCTGCTGTTCAGGCCCAAGCCCGACGGCAGCAGCCTGCTGGTGGCCGCCGCGCTCGTCGTGCTCGGCGCGTTCGCGTGGCTGTTCGTGTTCATCATCGGCGGGCAGTCGTTCCCGCTCGAGATCTTCCCCGGCCACGTCGTGACGAGCCCGTTCGCCGACGGCGCCGTCGAGCACTACGTGCCGCGCCTGCCCGAGTGGCTGCTCGGCTTCGGCGGCGTCGGCGCGGCGTTCGTGCTGACGACGGTGGGCGTGCGCGTGCTCGATTTCCTGCCGCAGGACGACGTCGCGCCGGCGGCGAAGGCGGCACCCGCGACGGAGGGCGCGTCGTCGTGACGCCGCTGCCGCGCCTGTTCATTTCGGCGGCGCACAAGTCGTCGGGCAAGACCACGGTCGCGATCGGGCTCGCCGCGGCGTTCGCGGCGCGCGGCGTCGCGGTGCAGCCGTTCAAGAAGGGGCCCGACTACATCGACCCGATGTGGCTGACGCGCGCGGCCGGCCGCGCCTGCGTCAACCTCGACCCGCACCTGCAGACGCCTGCGGCGATCGGCGCGACGTTCGCCGACGCGGCCGCCGGCTGCGACCTCGCGCTGATCGAGGGCAACAAGGGGTTGCACGACGGGCTCGCACTCGACGGCAGCAACAGCAACGCGGCGCTGGCCAAGCAGCTCGGCGCGCCGGTCGTGCTCGTGCTCGATGCGCGCGGCATGACGCGCGGCGTCGCGCCGCTCGTGCTCGGCTTCCAGGCCTTCGACCGCGACGTGCGCATCGCCGGCGTGATCCTGAACCAGGTCGGCGGCGCACGCCACGAGTCCAAGCTGCGCGCTGCACTCGAGGCGTACACCGACGTGCCGGTGCTCGGCGCCATCGCGCGCGACGAGCGCCTCGTGCTGCCCGAGCGCCACCTCGGCCTCACGCCCGACGCCGAGTTCGACGGCGCCGCCGAGCGCGTCGCACAGATCGCGACCCTCGTCGCCGACGGCGTCGACCTCGACCGCGTGCGCGCCGTCGCCGCCGCGGCGCCGGCGTGGGCGGGGCCCGCGCCGCAGCGGCCCGCCGCCACCCCACGCGCCGACGTGCGCATCGCCATCGCGCGCGACCGTGCGTTCGGTTTCTATTACGCCGACGACCTGGCGGCGCTCGAAGCGGCCGGCGCGTGCCTGGTGCCGATCGACACGCTGCACGACACGTCGCTGCCCGCCGTCGACGGGCTGTTCGTCGGTGGCGGCTTCCCCGAGGTCTTCATGGCCGAGCTCGAGGCCAACGTCGCGCTGCGCCATGCGCTGCGCGACGCGATCGCCGCCGGCTTGCCGACCTACGCCGAGTGCGGCGGGCTGATGTACCTCGCGCGCTCGATCCGCTGGGGTGATCGCTGCGCCGAGATGGTCGGCGCGATCCCGGGCGACGTGACGATGCACGCGAAGCCCGTCGGGCGCGGCTACGTGCGTCTCGAAGCCCTTGCCGACCACCCGTGGGGGCAGGCCTCGGGCACCGTGCTGCACGGCCACGAGTTCCACCACTCGAGCCTCGACGGCCTCGTACCGCACACCGCGTTCGCGTACCGCGTGCAACGCGGCCACGGCGTCGACGGGGCGTGCGACGGCGTCGTCGTCGGCCGCCTCGTCGCGTCGTACAGCCACCTGCGCACCGGCGCCGGCAGCGACTGGGCGCCGCGCTTCGTCGATTTCGTGCGCCGCTGCCGCGCGACCGCCGCCGCGCCGGGCCTCGCGCTCGCCGCGTGAACCCACGCCCCTCTGGAGCCCGCCGATGCTGACCGTGACCGACGCCGCCCTCGAACAGATCCGCAGCGCCGCGCTGCAGGGCCGTGCGGTGGGCATGGCGCTGCGCGTCGCGGCGCGGCGCGCCGACGACGGTTCGATCGAGTACGGCATGGGCTTCGACGACACCCACGACGAGGACGAGGCGCTCGAGTTCGACGGTCTGACGGTCGTCGTCGCGGCCGCGAGCCGCCCGCTGCTGCAGGGCACGACGCTCGACTGGGTCGAGCTCGAGCCGGGCGAGCGGCGCTTCATCTTCATTCCCCCCGCCGACGAGGCGCCGCCGGCGCGCGGCTGCGGCAGCGGCGGCTGCTCGCGCTGCGGCGGCTGAGAGCGTGAGAGTTTTTCGTCCGCTGCCCTCGTGCTGGCATGTCTCTGGCTTGCTGTTGGGCATGAGCGATCCGACGCACCAAGACAG